>NZ_CP014222.1:3466356-3781480 GCF_000969645.2 Janthinobacterium sp. B9-8 | reverse complement strand
CCGCGCTGCTGAGCGATGAGCAGCAGGCGAATGACCCGAATAACGCAGGCTTTGGCGAAGTGCTTTATTTGCGGGCAGGTCTGGGCAAGCCCCTTTTCTTTATCCATCCTGCTTCTGGCTTTGCATGGCAATACAGCGGCTTTGCCAGCCAGCTATCCAGCCAATGGCCTTTAATTGGCTTGCAGTCGCCAAGGCCGGACGGTGTGATTGCCACATGCGCTGATATGGATGAGGTGTGCGAGCGGCATCTGGCTAATTTACTGCGCATTCAGCCGCAAGGCCCTTATCACTTACTGGGCTATTCTTTTGGCGGTGCGGTGGCGCATGGGCTGGCTGCAAGGCTGCAGGCGATGGGCGAACAAGTCGCTTTCTTAGGGCTGTTCGATATGTACCCCCCCGAAGAGCAGGATTGGACCGCGCCTTCGGAAGAGATCGCCAATACCGAGCTGGATAGGGAGCGCGAGCAGTTTATGCTGGCGGCAGAAGAGGGCGCAGATGAATTTATGCTGCGTGAAAAAACCGAAATGTTTGAGCAGATTGTGGCCAACTACGCTGATGCCGTGCGCCTGTTATCCAAGGCACGCTCCCCCCGTTACGAGGGAAAAGCACAGCTGTTTGTAGCCAGCCGCACTTTGCCGGCAGATTGGGATATTCAAGCCAGCTGGGCCGCCTATGTGGGGGAGCTGGAAGTCCATTATCTGGATTGCGCCCACGAGGATATCGTCTCACCCGAATCCTTAACGGTGCTCGGGCCTTTGCTTGATCAGATCCTGACTAAAACGCTGAGCTGATAAAAATACCCCGCTGATCGCCGATTATGAAGGCGGGGTATTTTTTTGCATCGGCCCAATCAGCGCAAATGCGGCCTGCCTCGCGGGATAATCATTGGGGTGTGGCTGATCGGGTCGTCGATAATCAGGCAGGGTAGGCCAAAGACGCTTTCTACTAGCTCTGGCGTCATGATTTGGCGGGGCGTGCCTGTGGCCACAATTTGTCCTTCTTTCATCACGATTAGATGGCTGGCGTAGCGGCAGGCGTGGTTTAGATCGTGCAATACCGCCACTAGGGTGCGGCCTTGTTCATTAAGGGTGCGAAACAGCTCAAGCAGCTCGATTTGGTGGGCAATATCCAGATAGGTAGTGGGCTCATCGAGCAGCAAAATGGATGTTTGCTGGGCCAGTGCCATCGCCACCCAAACGCGTTGTCTTTGCCCGCCGGATAGCGCGTCTACATTTTGCTCGGCTAGCTCGGTTATGCCTGTGGCGTGCATGGCGCTGGCAACGGCGTCTTCGTCCTTTTGGCTCCATTGTTTCAGCAGGCTTTGGTGCGGATAGCGGCCACGGGCAACGAGGTCGGCCACGCAAATGCCTTCGGGCGCGGTGGAAGATTGCGGTAGCAGGCCAAGCTGTGTGGCGACAAATTTAGCGGGGTAGCTGTGGATATCTTTGCCATCAAGGCTGATTTGCCCTGTGGATGGTTTGATTAGCCGGGCCAGGCTGCGCAGTAGCGTTGATTTGCCACAGCCATTGGGGCCAATAATCACGGTAAAAGCGCCATCGCTGATTTGCAGATTAAGCTGCTCGCAAATCACGCGCTGCCCGTAGCCCAGCTGCAGGTCTTCACCTTTTAAGCGGCTGGTGACGGGAGGGGAGGGGTTAAGTCTTGCTGTCATATGCGTTTTGCTTCACAGAGTAAGAGCCAGATCAGATAAACCCCGCCAATACTCACCGTGATGATGCCGACCGGAAATTGTTGGGGGAAGAATAAATGTTGTGCGGCTACGTCGGCTAGCAGTAGCAGCAGCGCGCCCATTAAGGCTGAAAGATAGAGGGACGCCGCATTATTGCTGCCTATGCGCTTAACGATTTGCGGTGCAACGAGGGCAATAAAGGCAATTGGTCCGGTGGCTGCCGTGGCTGCGGCAATGAGGGCCACGCCAAGCGCCATCAGTTGCAAGCGGGTGCGCTCGGCTGGAATCCCTAATGCGCTGGCGCTATCGTCGCCCATTTCTAAGAGTTGCATCCGGCGGCCAAGTAGCAGCGCCAGCAGCATACAGCTGAGGCAAAACGCCGCAGCAGGCAGACCTTTGGCCCATGACATGCCATTGAGCGATCCGGCCGCCCACAGCGCCACACTCATGGCGGCTTCCAGGCTGCCGGTAATGCTAAGCCAGGTATTAAATGCAGCTAGCATGGCGCTTACCGCAATCCCTACAATAATTAGCCTGAAGCCGTGTATGCCTTGCCGCCATGCTAGTAAATAAACCAAGAGTGCCGTCAGCAGCCCGCCAACGATGGCACCGGTGGCGATTTCCAGATAACCGCCGTTTAAAAGGATGATGGTAATCAGCGCGCCGGTATGCGCGCCTGTGCCAAAGCCAATCACATCGGGGCTGCCTAGCGGGTTTCGCACCAGTGATTGAAAAATGGCTCCGCTCATGCCCAATGCCGCGCCAATCACAATCGCCATAAATACGCGTGGCAGTCGCCATTGATTGATGACGATCATGGCGCGACTGCTGCCTTCACCTTTTAGTGCGGCAAATACTTCGGAGTTTGAAAACGATAATGCACCCAGCTTTAAGGCCATTATTCCCAGCAGCAGGCAAGCCAGCGTAAGGATAAAAGCGAGCCGTAGCCCAGCCAGATTGAGCCGGAAGTTGATCGCTCCATCCGGCTTGCCAATGAGCATAGAGCGGCGAGCCCATATTGATTTAGCGGCGATTGCTGGCTTAAAGCTCTGGTGATGCTTAGAAAGGGCGGTGTTCATGTGCGCACCTGTTTGCGGGCTAGCCAAATGAGCATCGGCGCACCCACAAAGGCGGTGACAATCGATACGCGTAGCTCACTGGCCACCAGTAGGCGGCCAATAATATCGGCACCGAGTAATAAAATGGGGGCCAGTAAAATAGTCAGTGGCAAAATTCGCCGCTGATCCGGGCCAACCAGCCAGCGGGCCACTTGCGGGATCATCAGGCCGACAAAGCCAATTGGCCCTGCAATGGCCGTGGTGGCACCCGTGAGCAGGGTAATGGCCAAAATACTGAATGCCTGCGTGATCCATGGCCGAGTGCCTAGCGTTACGGATAATTCTGCGCCCATGCTGAGCGCATTCAGCGGCCTTGCCAGAAGCAGCGCCAATACGCTGCCGGTGATAATAGCGGGCAACACCATCAGTACCAGATCCAGATTGCGTACATCCAGCGTGCCTGCATTCCAGTAGCGGATACGATCAAATGCCATAGGGTTAAATAGCACCAGCCCCGAAGAAATACCGTGCATCACCGCGCCAATTGCCACCCCGGCCAGAATAAAGCGGCTAGGGTCTAGCCTGCCCGCACCCCAGACACCGACAAAATAAACCAGCAGGGTAGTGAGCAGGGCGCCTGTACAGGCAAAGCCAACAAAGGCGGCGGGCTGCTGGATATTAAATAGTGCGACGGCAAGCACTACCGCAAAGCTCGCCCCTGCATTAACCCCAAGCAAGCCCGGATCGGCCAGAGGATTACGCGTGAGGGCTTGAATCAGCGCGCCAGCGAGCCCCAGTGCTGCCCCGGCAAATAGGCCGAGCAGCGTTCTGGGCAGCCTGCTCTCCAGCACAATAATGCTGTCCGGGTGAAGGGCCGTGCCAAAGAAGCTGTCATAAACCACGGCCAGCGGAATAGGCTTGGCCCCCATCGTTAGGCTAAGAGCCGCAATAAGGCAGAGCAGGATAAACACTAAGGCATATCGGGAGCGGGTTTGCTGCCAGGAAATGGTAGTAGGCGTGCCAGATTTAATCATTAAATGAGAATGTAAATCATATTCATTTCAATGCTTAATGATACCATAGTCGTCAATCTGGTGACAGATACAGCTCAAGCTGCGGGTGGCGGCTCTATTGCTTTATTTTCTGTAATTAACTCAAGCATTCAAGGCTCGGCCTTGGCCCGCGAAGAGACTAAAAGCTTGCTTTGCCGCTCAAGATTTGGGTGTTTGTGTGCGCCTAAGTACTTACTAACTTTTTTTGGATTTCTAATGAGTAAACCCAGATCGTCTATTTTTGTTGATTTTAGTCTGCTTAAAAATAATTCAAACTTTCGGTCTGTTTTTATAGCGCGTTTGATTTCGGTACTCTCACTGGGGATGCTCACCGTTGCGGTGCCCGTGCAGATTCACGCGCTCACTGGCTCGGCATTGCATGTCGGGCTGGCGGTGGCGCTGGATGGCGTGGGGATGTTTGTGGGCCTGATGTGCGGCGGCGTACTGGCTGATCGCTACGACAGACGCAAGCTGATTTTAATGGCCCGTTGCCTGTGCGGTATCGGCTTTTTAGTGCTGGCGTTAAATAGCTTTATTGCTGCGCCTTCCCTGCTTGCCCTGTATTTGGTTGCGGTTTGGGATGGTTTTTTTGGCGCGCTGGGGATTACCGCCCTGATGGCGAGTATTCCGGCTCTGGTTGGGCGTGAAAACTTATCGGCGGCCGGTGCATTAAGCATGCTGACCGTTCGTTTAGGTGCGATTTTGTCTCCGGCCATTGCTGGTGTGGTGATTGCTTCGGCAGGGGTGAGCTGGAATTATCTGCTGGCAGGTCTTGGCACTTTGTGCACACTGATTCCCTTGCTGTGCTTGCCTTCGATGCAGCCTGCCGTGGGGAAGCCAGAACATCCGCTACGGGCCTTGGCCGATGGCGTGCATTTCCTGATGCAAAGCCCCGTGGTTGGGGCTGTGGTGGTGATGGGGACTTTGCAAACAATGTTGAGCGCCATTCGAGTGATGTTTCCGGTGCTGGCGGTGAGTGTGTATGGCGGAGGCGCATTTGAGGTAGGGCTGATGTATTCGGCGGTGCCGCTAGGTGCAATGACGGGGGCGTTTACCAGTGGCTGGGTGGCGCGGGTGCAGCGGCCGGGTTTATTACTGATTGCTGCGGTGATCTCTGCGGCGCTGGTGATTGTTGTATTCGGCCTGATTTCTCATTTGCCATCGGGTTTGGTGGCGCTCGTTATTTTTGGCTATCTGGGCTCGATTAGTTCTTTATTGCAGTTCACCTTAGTGCAGCAGCACACGCCGGATCGCTTGCTGGGGCGTGTTAATAGCTTATGGAGCGCACAAGATGTAGTAGGAGATTCTGTGGGGGCTTTAGGGCTGGGTGCTTTGGCCCGTGCATTTGCGCCACTGCTGGCGGTGTGCTCTTTTGCGGGTAGCGTTGCACTGGCCGGGGCTATGCTGGGGCTGGGGTTCAGTGGTTTGCGGCGCTTGCAGAATCCCCCGCCGGAGACTGAGCCACTACTGCCTGAGGTGGCATCCGAGGCGGCTCATTAAAGCAATTTTTGCCTGGCTGCCTGAATACGGCAGCCAGGCCGCTTTTTACTTAAAGTGCTGCTCGATCCGCTTCAGCATATTGCTGGCGCTGTAGTAGTCGATACGGAAAGTATCAAAGCCTACGGCGTAAACGCGATTGCTTGATATGGCCGGGTTTTGTTGTAAAAACTTATTGTTTTTGACTTTTGCTACCGTTGCATCATCGGCTGTAAAGAGCAGCATGGTTTTGCCTTGTAGCCCTTCAGAGAATTTTTCACCCGTGAGTTGGGTGATGTCTTTGCGTATTCCCATGCTGGTATCCCCTTTGGCTGCATCCGGGATGGTGGCTAGCGTAAAGCCAAGATCCAGCAAGAGCCGCCCTTGGGCAGAATTTGCCGTCCAGACATTTGCACCAGAGTTATCTTCGTAATAAACCATGGCAGTAGTGGGCTGGGGAGGCAGGTTTATTTTTTGCTTGGTGGCATTGAGCTTGTTGTCAAAGTCTTTGATTGCTGCCGCAGCATCTTGCTCATGTCCGGTGATGGCCCCAAGTTGTGTAGCGATGGCTTGCCAGTCTTTATCGTCATAATTAATGACCACGGTTGGGGCAATCTGGCTGAGTTGATCATAAATTTTACGGGCAGAATCGCCACCGGTAGCCGACACAATAATCAGATCAGGATTGGCGGCTGCAATCGTTTCGGCATTGGGCTCGCCATGATAGAGCGGCTCTACTTTGCGCTCTTTAGCAATATGCGCCCATTGCCGAAAAAACCCCTGCTCATCCGAAGTCACCGTATTTACAGCGCCCGTGCCGCTACCAATTACAGGCGCATTAATGGTGAGCAGCGTGCCGGTGAGCGTTACGCTGGTCGATACAATTCGCTCTGGCGGGGCTTTGATCGTGAGTTTGCCTTGGGGTGTGTCGAAAGTACGTGGCCAGCCACTTGCTTGTGTTTCGGTCTTGGTTGTTTGCGGGCTGGAATCGCAGCCAGTAAGCAGGGCGGCACTCATCAGAATAAAGGCCATAAGGCCATGTTTAGTATTCAAGGAAGACTCGCTTATGTGGGTTTGGGGTGAGGTGTGCTGGCGCTATGGGAGCATGGTTGTGCAGCCCATCGGTAACACTTACAGCCTTATTATTATTTTAATACGAACAATAATTATTCGTATTAAAATATTGTGTAAGACCGCTTAAAAAGCGTCTGGCAGATTAGTCTTAAGCCAGACACAGACTGTTAGCCCCTCAAAAAAACAAGGAAAAGCGCTTATGCAAGATCAGCCCTATCGTGGGAAAGTGGCCATTGTGACCGGAGCCGCTCAGGGTATTGCCGCTGCGGTTGTGCAGGCTTTAAGCCGCCAGGGCGCGATTGTTGCAGCGCTGGATATTCAGGCTGAGCGTTTGCAATCTGTGGCTTTGCAATATCAGGCAGAAGGCTTGGCGGTGCATGCTTATCCAGTGGATATGCGCAGCAGTAGCCAGATTAACGAGGTGGTTGAGCGGATTGAAGCCGAGCTTGGCCCGATTGCTATTTTGGTAAATGCCGCAGGTATTTTACGCATGACGACAATCTGCGAGATGAGTGATGAAGATTGGGAAAACACTTTTGCCGTGAATACCCATGGCCCCTTTTATTTATCCAGAGCCGTGGCACGGCGCATGATTCCACGCCGCAGCGGCACGATTGTAACGGTAGGATCAAATGCGGCAGAAGTACCCCGGCTGCAAATGGCGGCCTATGCCGCGTCTAAGGCAGCGGTGGGGCACTTTACCAAGTGCCTGGGTCTGGAGCTGGCTGAATACGGCATACGCTGCAATATTGTCTCCCCCGGCTCTACGGATACGGCCATGCAGCGCCAGCTTTGGCAGGATGAAAGCGATGTGCAAAAAGTGATTGCAGGCTCCTTGCCGGGCTATCGCACAGGTATTCCGTTAGGGCGGATTGCAGATGCTGATGATATTGCTGCAGCGGTGCTCTTTTTACTCTCGCCCGGCGCTCGCCATATCACCATGCATAATCTGTGTGTGGATGGCGGGGCGACGCTGGGGATTTAATCGGATGAAGGCGTGCTAAAAATCTGGCGGGTAACACTCGATGATCCGGTGCATCTTGATCCGCCAAGGTTGGCGGCTTTAGATCAGCAGGAGCATCAGCGCTGGCAGAGTTTGCGCAAGGCGCTAGATGCCCGCCGCTATGCTGCTGCGCATACCGCTTTGCGCTCTATTCTGGCGAGCGAGCTGGCTTGCTCACCGGGTGATATTCAGTATTCGCAGAATGACTGGGGCAAGCCGTTTCTAGAGCGTGGCCCTGCTTTTTCGCTTAGCCATAGCGGCCCGCTGGCCTTGATTGCTGTACAAGCTGATCTGCCCTTGGGGGTTGATATCGAGCTGCATAGCAAAGAAACCAGCCCGGATTGGTTTACAGATTGCTGGAGCCCCGCAGAGCTGCGGCGAATGCACCAACCTTTAAATGCGGCGCAAGCTTTAAGGCTGTGGGTGCGCAAAGAAGCGGTACTCAAGGCTGTGGGGCGGGGCTTACATTTGCCAATGTCACAAGTGGTGCTGCCACTGGGCGAAAGCCAGCGTTTGCGGGCAATAAGCCATTGTGAGGGGCAAAATACACTCTGGCATCTTTATGATCTGGATGCAGGCGCTGGCGCTTTGGCGGCTTTGGCAAGCCGCCAGCTTTATTCTGCAGATGAATTGCGGCTGGTGGATTGGTCGCCAAGGGGCTGATGGCTGCGCTCGGCAATCACGGCAGCAAGGCAAGTGGGGCAAAAGCAATCACCCGTTGCACTAGTGACCGATAGCACCGGCGGGAAATCCATGCACCAGCAGCTACCCTGCTTGCCCCCATTGCCACAGCTAAATACGCTATTGCAGCGCTGGCAGGTTTTACTTTTTACTGCTAAGGGCAGCGCAAGCAAGCGTTGCCAGATGATGGTTTTCTCTGCCTCGGTGGTTTTAGACCAGAGGCGGATCTCCTCAATCGTGCGGCGGCATCCGGTACAGGTTTGTGCGTCATCCAGCTTGCATTGATTGATGCAGGGCGATGGTATGGCTTGCGTATCGTTCATAAAAATCAGGCAGGCAAAACACAATTTTACCAGCCTGTTTCCAGATAGATCGCGGTATTTCGCGATTAATTATTGCGCTTCAAAATAGATATTTTTAAGCAGGGCAGGTTCTGCTTCAGCAAGTTCAGCTAAATGATGCAGCGCGTTTTCTGCGGCAATAAAGGGATGAGGTAGCGAATTCGGGCTTGTATCTTCAAACTGAATTACGCCAGCTATTTTCCATTCGCCATCAATATGTTTGAGCTGATAGCTGGTGCAATATTCCCAAGGGCTGCCATCCGTGAGTAGCACGCGCCAACGCAGCCTGGCGGTGGCTAGCTTGGGGGTGATTTTGAGCATGCTTAAAATAGCGTAATGCGCGTCGTGAAAGCCCTGCTGCTGATACCAGTCAAATAAAATACAGGTGGTATGGTAAAGCTCTTCCAGCTTGGGCCAGTCGGTTTTTTCACCGTTAATTAGCGAAAAAAACGGCAGGCAGAACATATCTGTTACACCATCCACATCCAACCGTGCGTAGACCTTGGAGAAATCCTCAAGGAATGCTTCCAGATCTTCTGTTTCATCCATGCGGCACCAAAAAGTAGTATTGTAATTATTCACTATTTCTATGGTATATGGAAAGAAATGCAATGGATAGAAGAAAGTAAGTAGAAAGATCTATTGTGGTTTAATAGATAATACGGCGTGATTTTTGGGCGTTTATTGCTCATATTTGCAGAGGTAGAGTGGCTGAAGGCTTGCTTTTTACAGGCCTGCTTACAAATATTTGTTTAAGGCTTCCCAAAACAAAATTCTTCATGTACTATGCCGCTCTCTTCAGGGGAGTCGCCAAGTTGGTTAAGGCATCGGATTTTGATTCCGACATGCGAAGGTTCGAATCCTTCTTCCCCTGCCAAGAGCAAAATAAGCCGCGTAAAGCGGCTTTTTTTACGTCTGAATATTCCTAATAGCTAATCGGCGTGCTGTGATCTCCTTCCGGCCAGCTATTTTCAAAAAAGATTTGCTCTTGTTCCAGGCGGCAGCCCCAGCCCAAGCGCTCCAGCGTAGGTTTTTCTGGGAAGGCTTCGACTTGCCCCAGGCAAAGAATGGCAATCGGCTTTGCGCCTTCTGGCATCTTTAATAACTTGGCGAGATCACTAGGCTCAAAGATCGATACCCAACCCATACCAATTCCTTCGGCACGTGCCAAGAGCCACATATTCTGAATGGCGCAGGAGGCGGAAGCCAAATCCATTTCCGGTAGGGTGCGGCGGCCAAAGATGTGTTTCTCACGCCCATCCATTAAAGCCACCACCAATACTTCGGCGCATTCTGCCAAGCCATCTACTTTGAGCTTCATAAATTCTTGCTGGCGGCTGGGCAGCGCCGCCGAGGTACGTTCACGCTCGGCATCGACTAAGGCATGCACCTGTCCACGCAATGCAGCATCGGTGATATGTAGAAAGCGCCACGGCTGCATAAAGCCTACCGAAGGAGCCATTTGCGCCGCTTCAATTAAGCGTGGCATCAGCCCCTCTGGCAGAGGCCCGGTTTTAAACTGACGAATATCCCGCCGCTGGCTCATCAGCCGGGTCAGGCTTTCGATTTCGCTATCTAAAAAACGGTGTGATATGGGCATGGGGTGTCCGGGGCGGGTGATTGGATGTGTGGATAAGCGGTGTAGCTTCAGTCCATTTTAGAGAATTTCTGTTTCTAAGGCGGCTAAATAGGTTTTCATGATTTCAATTCGCCTCCGGCCTTCTGCTTTGCCTGCTCTTGTTTTTAATGTTTCAGCCGTTTTGAATAGTTTTTTAAAGAAATGATCAACAGTGAATTGAGCATCATCTGGCGCTCTTACGGTGCAGAAGGGATCATGATCTGCATAAAAAGCTCTCTTTAATAGGCCTGCAGTTGCAAAGCATCGAGCGATGCCTATTGCCCCAAGGCCATCTAGCCTGTCGGCGTCTTGAACAATTTGGGCTTCTAGTGTGGTGACTTCAATATTGGCACTAAAACTATGCCCTTCAATGGCATGGGCAATGGCGGGATAAAATTCTGCTGGATATTGAATTGAGCTTAAAAACTCAATGGCGCCCTCGGCAGATAATCTGGAAGCACGGCTGCGCAATGGGCTGTCTTTGGGCACAATCACAAAATCATGTAGCCATGCCGCAGGAATAATGACTTCTAATTGGGCGTTTTCTTCTTTGCCTATTTTTTTAGCAAGTTGAACGACTCTTTTAAAGTGCAGCAGATCATGAGCGGGGTCGTCATTTGTTGCGATGGTAGCTATCTTATTTTCAAATTGTTTTTCCCATTCACTGAGCTGCATTTTTTATCCTTATTTATTTGCCATGGGTATTTATTTTGTATTTTGCGATGAGGGCCGCTTTGTGTGCATGCAAGTCATTGGAGCTAGGGCTAGCTTGCACAGGAACATAGTCTTCCAGTTTAAGGCTGACGTTGTAATTGCTGAGCTTTGTAAAGGGAGTGAACTCTAATCCTATCAACTTAAGCGAAATGTTTTTCGTAGGGCGGGTGAAACCCGCCGAGCTTTGCTGGAACACAAAAAACGGCGGGTTGCACCCGCCCTACGATGATTCAATGCTTGTTATTGCGCGAACAACATAACTCAAGCATGGTTTCTCTCCGTGAAATTCCGTGTTCTCTGGGACCGAAGTGGTTCAAGATTTGGGTTGTGCAAACCATATCCAACTACACAATCAGGCGTTATATCCCAGATTGGGTGCCAAATCGCGTTCTGCTTGCTCGATGCTTACCCCTCGGCGCGTCGCGTAGCTTTCTACTTGGTCTTTCTCAATTTTACCCACGGCAAAGTATTGGGCTTGGGGGTGGCTGAAATAGAAGCCGCTGACGGCTGCGGTAGGCAGCATGGCGTAGCCGGTCGTGAGGCTCATGCCGATGCTGGCTGGGTCGATCAGGTTAAATAAGCCGGTTTTGGGCGTGTGATCTGGGCAGGCGGGGTAGCCGGGGGCGGGGCGGATGCCTTGGTATTTTTCGTCGGTTAAATCATCCACATGCAGGTTTTCATCCGGCACATAGCCCCATATCTCTTTGCGGATTTTCTCGTGCATATATTCGGCAAAGCCTTCGGCAAAACGATCGGCCAAGGCTTTCACCATAATGGCGTTGTAATCGTCGTCGGCCTTCTCGAAACGTTCCACATGCTGATCAATATTCAGCCCGCCCGTTACGGCAAATGCGCCAATATAGTCAGTCACGCCGCTGTCTTTGGGGGCGATAAAGTCAGCTAAGCACCAGTTAGGCTTACCAGCAGCCTTGGCATTTTGCTGGCGCAGATTGTGCCAAGTCATCAGCCGCTCGCCATTTTCTGGATGGTAGATTTCAATATCGTCCTCCACGCTGTTTGCTGGGAAGAGGCCGATTACGCCATTGGCTTGCACCCACTCGCCTTCTATCATTTGTGCCAGCAGCACTTGGGCGTCGGCAAACAGGGCGGTGGCGGCCTCGCCAACCACTTCGTCGGTCAGAATGCGCGGATATTTACCGGCCAGCTCCCAAGCGTTAAAGAATGGGCTCCAGTCGATATAGGGGGCGATATCGCGCAGTGGCACTTTTTCAAAGCGCATCACGCCCAGCTGCTTAGGTTTGGGTGGGGTATAGCTGGTCCAGTCGATTTCAAATTTATTGGCGCGGGCCGTGGCAATGGGCAGTAGCTTGCTCTTGCCTTTGTTCTCATGAATGGTGCGGATATTCTGGTATTCGGCGCGTAGCTTTTCCATAAAGGCCGGCTTTAGCTCGTCGCTTAATAAATTGGAGCAGACGCCTACCGCGCGGCTGGCATCGGGCACATAAACCACGGGGCCATTGGCGTAGCCCGGCTCGATTTTAACGGCGGTGTGCACTTTGGATGTGGTGGCCCCGCCTATCAGCAGCGGAATATCAAAGCCCTGGCGCTGCATTTCTTTGGCCACATGGCTCATTTCTTCCAGGCTTGGCGTAATCAGGCCGGATAGGCCGATCATATCTGCGCCGATTTCCCTTGCTGTATCGAGGATTTTTTGTGCAGGCACCATCACGCCAAGGTCGGTCACCTTGTAGTTATTGCAGCGGAGCACCACGCCGACAATATTCTTGCCAATATCGTGTACATCGCCTTTAACCGTTGCCATCACAATATTGCCTTTGGCGGGTGCGTCTTGCAGGCCCATGGCGATTTTTTCTGCTTCGATAAAGGGCTCTAAATGGGCAACGGCGGCTTTCATTACGCGGGCGGATTTCACCACTTGCGGCAGAAACATCTGGCCTGATCCAAACAGATCACCCACATGGTTCATACCGTTCATAAGTACGCCCTCGATCACATGAATCGGGCGCTCTACGGCGAGGCGTGCTTCTTCGGCGTCTTCCAGAATAAAAGTGGTATTGCCGCGCACCAGCGCATGGGTAATGCGCTCTTGCAGCGTGCCATTGCGCCAGCTTAAGTCCTCACCCTTGGCCTGATTTGCGTCGCCCTTAAAGCGTTCGGCAATTTCGATCAGGCGCTCGGTGACATCCAGATTGCCCTCGGTGAGTGGCGCACCGGCGCTGGTTCCGGCTGGTAACATCAGCACAACGTCTTCGATTAAATCGCGCAATTCGCGTGGCACTTCTTCATAAACTTCCAGCGCACCCGCGTTCACAATCCCCATCGTCATGCCTTTTTTAATGGCGTGATAGAGGAAGACGGCGTGGATGGCTTCGCGTACTTTATTGTTGCCACGGAAGGAGAACGAGACATTCGATACGCCGCCGCTGACCTTGGCGTGCGGTAGATTCTGGTGAATCCAGCCGGTGGCTTCGATAAAGTCGAGGCCGTAGCGTGCGTGCTCTTCAATCCCTGTGGCTACGGCAAAGATATTCGGGTCAAAAATAATATCTGCCGGATCCATGCCCACTTCGTCAACCAGAATGCGGTAGCTCTTTTCGCAGATTTCTACTTTGCGGGCATAGGTGTCGGCCTGACCAACTTCATCGAAAGCCATCACGATCACCGCTGCGCCGTAGTCTTTGACGAGGCGTGCGTGGTGTTTAAAGGCTTCAACACCTTCTTTCATCGAGATCGAATTAACAATGCACTTGCCCTGCACGCACTTCAAACCGGCTTCGATCACATCCCATTTGGACGAGTCGATCATAATCGGCACGCGTGAGATATCCGGCTCGGCAGCGATCAGGTTCAAGAAGGTGACCATGGCTTTATGGGCGTCCAGCATGCCCTCGTCCATATTGATGTCGATCACTTGCGCGCCGTTTTCTACCTGCTGACGGGCAACCACCAAGGCCTGTGGATAATCGCCATTTAAAATTAGGCGGGCAAAGGCTTTGGAGCCGGTGACGTTGGTGCGCTCACCTACATTCACAAATAAATCGCTATCGCCGATATTAAATGGCTCAAGGCCAGAGAGGCGGCATTTGGCTTCGATCTCTGGCAGGGCGCGTGGCGCGATATCCTTTACTGCAGCATACATGGCGGCGATATGTGCCGGAGTGGTGCCGCAACAGCCGCCAACGATATTGATCAGGCCCGATGCCGCCCATTCTTTGATCGACTCGGCCATCATTTCCGGGTCTAAGTCGTAGCCGCCAAAGGCATTGGGTAAGCCTGCATTGGCGTGGACGGAAACAAAGCCTTCGGAAATACGGCTCAGTTCTTCTACATACTGGCGCAGCAAATCTGGCCCTAGCGCACAGTTCAGCCCGTAGCTGATGGCATCTGAGTGGCGCAGGCTGTTGTAAAACGCTTCGGTGGTCTGGCCGGTTAAGGTGCGGCCAGATTGGTCGGTAATCGTGCCGGAGACCATCACCGGCAGTTGATCATCTTTCGCAATATTATTTCTGCGGAAATACTGTTTAATCGCGAACACCGCGGCTTTGGCGTTTAGCGTGTCGAAAATCGTTTCAACCAGCAGGATATCCGCGCCGCCTTTCACAAGGCCATCGATGGCTTCTAAATAGCTTTCAACCAGTGCATCAAAGGTTACATTGCGATAGCCAGGGTCGTTTACATCGGGGCTGATCGAGCAGGTGCGGTTGGTTGGTCCTAAAACACCGGCACAGTAGCGCGGCTTATTGGGGGTTTTGGCGGTTTGCGCCACGCATAATTCTTTAACCATTTTGGCAGCGGCAAAATTCAGCTCCCAAACGAGGCCTTCCATTTCGTAATCGGCCATGGCAATCGAGGTGCCGTTAAAGGTATTGGTCTCGATCAAATCCGCGCCCGCATCCAGATATCCCTGATGGATTTCAGCGATGATGTGCGGCTGGCTCAGCACCAGCAAATCGTTATTGCCCTTTACATCACAAGACCAATTAGCAAAACGCGTGCCGCGATAATCGGCCTCTTGCAAATCGTAAGCCTGAATCATCGTTCCCATGCCGCCATCCAGAATCAGAATGCGCTGTTTGAGCTGGTTTTGTAGTTCTGCATGAAGACTTAGGGGGCGGGTCATGGGCTGTCCAATCTAGGCGTAATACAAAGCTGGCAATTTTACCATGCTCAGCCGTGGTTTTTGCTTTGCTGCTGTTCGCATTTATATGATGAAGATTTTTACGGTTTTTTTGGCCTTGTGCTGGCTTGTTTACTTATTTCTGCTGTGTTTGATCATGATGGTTTCAATTAATTCCGGTGCAGCAAGCTTGCACTCGCGCTATGGTTTGTCTTTTGCTTGTTTGTTTTCAGCTGGATTATTTTGTCAGCTTCGCTTGGTGTACTTACTATTTCAAAAGGAAATCATGATGCAAACTCAGGTGATTCGTATCCATGCCCATGGTGATAGCCGCGTGATGCAGCTTGAAAATCATACTCTTGCAGCACCTCAGGCTGGCGAAGTGTTGCTGCGCCAAACGGCTATTGGTGTCAATTTCATTGATACTTATCATCGATCGGGTTTGTATCCGCTGAGCCTTCCTTCTGGCCTTGGCGTAGAAGCGTGCGGTGTGGTCGAGGCCATTGGTGCGGGTGTGACTGAGTTTAAGCAGGGAGATCGGGTGGCTTATGCGGGCGGTGCAGTAGGCGCTTATGCATCGTATCGCGTGATGCCTGTGGATAAGCTGGTCTTGGTTCCTGCAGGCGTGAGCGATGAAATTGCGGCGGGTACCTTGCTGCGTGGAATGACAGCACAGTATTTACTAAAGCAGACTTTTCCAGTGCATGTGGGGCAAACCATTTTATTTCATGCCGCTGCCGGTGGTGTAGGTCAGCTTGCTTGCCAGTGGGCGCGCGAACTCGGTGCCATAGTGATTGGTACGGTAGGTTCGGAAGAAAAAGCGGCAGTTGCCCGTGCTTATTGCGACCATGTGATCGACTACGCGCATTTTTCTGAGCATGTGCGTGAAATAACGGGTGGCAAGGGAGTGTCAGTGGTGTATGACGGAGTGGGGGCCGATACTTTTGCAGGCTCGCTGGATAGTTTGGCAATGCGGGGCATGTTGGTGAGCTTTGGTAATGCATCGGGGCCTGTGCCTGCTTTTGAGCCTGCAATTCTGGCGCAAAAAGGTTCGCTTTTCTTTACACGTCCTACACTGGGACATTACACCTCAACGAGAGCCGAGCTGGTGAATACAGCAGCAGACTATTTTTACGCCGTGCGTCGCGGGTTTGTTAAGCCAGAAATCGGCCAGAGCTACGCTTTAGCAGATGTTGCACAGGCGCACCAAGATCTGGCGCTGCGTAAGACGCAAGGCTCCACTTTACTACGGCCCTGATAAGATGAAAGATCGCCCACATATTATTTATCTGCATGGCTTTTTATCCAGCCCCTTGTCGCAAAAAGCGCAGGAAATGGCGGCCTGGATGAAGCAGCAGGGCTTACAGGATTATTTTCATTGCCCGCAGCTGCCTATGGATCCGGATGCGGCAGGCGTATTGTTGCAAGGTTTATTTTTTAAGCTGGTGCATGAAGATATTTGCATTGTGGGCAGCTCATTAGGCGGTTTTTTTGCCACATGGGCGGCAGAAACTTTTGCTTGCCGGGCGGTGCTGATTAATCCTGCGGTGCAGCCCTATACCAGAATTAATGAGTATTTAGGGCCGCAGCGTAATTATCAGACCGGCGAGATTCATATGATTGACGCTTGTTTTTCTGAGCAGCTAAAAGCGTTTGAGCGGCTGCCAAGCCAGCCTGAGCGATACTGGCTGCTTACACAAACGGGCGATGAGGTTCTGGATTATCAGCTTGGTGTGAACTATTACTCGGCGTGCCGTCAGACTATTATTGAAGGTGGCGATCATGGCTTCGTTGATTTTACCCAGTGGCTGCCCGAGATATGGGGATTTGCCCAGGGAAAATAAACCCCGAAGCTGATCGCCTGTTTGTGGTCAGCACGGAGTGCTAAATATTGTATTTGCCTGGCGGGACAGTCCCGCAGTTTCTACCCGCAGTCTGAGATTTTTGTTTAAGGATTAAAGCATGACCCCACAAAGTGGAATTCTGCCTCCTGCCAATGGGCACGCATTATTTACCCTGTTTCGGCGGCGCTTAGGCAGGCGCGCAGATGCACGTCTTAAAGCTTTACTTGCCAGTGTTTCTGATCGTATTCAGCTTTTACAGGCAGAAGACAGCCGGGCCAGTGTGGTGTTGGCTTTTGGCCCGCATGTTTGGCCGGAGCTTTATCAAAGCAAGCCAGAGCTACTGCGGGATTTTCCCTCTATTTCAGGGGCAATTCACCCTGCTCCTGCAAGTGACGTGGATGTTTTGCTGCATTTACGTGGCGAGCGTTATGATTTGTTGCATGAATTTGCTGATCAGCTGAGTGCTGAAATGGCCGAGTGGTTAGATGTGATTGAAACCGTACATGGCTTTCGCTACCGTGATATGCGTGATTTAACGGGCTTTGTGGATGGTACAGAAAACCCCGAAGGCGATGAGCGGGCCGAGGTTGCATTGGTCTCTGACGGTGATTGGGCGGGTGGCAGTTATATCCACCTGCAGCGCTATGTACACCGGATGGAGCAATGGAAAAAACTTCCCGTGCGTCAGCAAGAGGCGGTGATGGGGCGTACCAAGGAAACAAATGAAGAGCTCCCTGATGAAGATCGGCCACATACCGCGCATATCAGCCGAGTGATTATTGAAGAAAACGGTGAGGAGCTGGCTATGCTCAGGCATTCCATGCCCTATGGCGCGCCGGGTGGGGAAAAGGGTCTCTACTTTATTTCCTACTGTAAAACGCCGTCAGTGTTTGAGAAAATGCTTACCAGAATGGTAGCGCCTACATCAGACGGCAGAGTTGATCACCTGCTTAACTTTACCCGCGCAGTGACAGGCGCTGCTTTTTTTGCACCAAGCATTGAGCAGTTAAAGCAATTACAAAATTAAAAAGCCTCCAATAAACAAAGTACCAATTCCCTGTAAATAGCAGCTATAAGCGGTGTTTTAAGCGGCGTTATTGCTTAAGCCCGCTTTTGCTGTAGACGTTTGAATGCTTCAAATCAAACCCTGTTCAGGAAACCCCCGATTGCTGTAAAAAATGAACGCGCTCACATTGCGTGGACACATTCGAGGGGAGTTTTGTTTATGCAATTCGTTCAGAAATCAGCCGTGCTATCCGCCGCTCTTGCTTTAGCCCTGACTGCTTGTGGTCAAAAGCCAGAAAGCAATACCGAGGCATCTGCCCCAGCCGCTGCTGCAGCACCTGCCGGTGATTCATCGGTCGTAAAAATTGGTTTTGCAGCACCGCTTACCGGGCCGCAAGCGCATTATGGCAAGGGTTATCAAAATGGCGTGCAGCTGGCGATTGACGATGTAAACGAAACAAAACCGACTCTGGATGGCAAGCCAGTTAAGTTTGAGCTGGTGGCCGAAGACGATATGGCTGATCCAAAAACAGCCACTCAGGTTGCCGAGAAATTTGTTGATAGCAAAGTAGCCGGGATTATTGGCCATTTTAATTCGGGCTGCGCTATTCCGGCTTCCAAGATTTACTCCGATGCGGGCCTGCCACAAATTGCGATGGCCACCGCGCCTGCTTATACCGCCCAAGGCTTTAAAACGACTTTCCGCTCCTTGACTTCTGATTCTCAGCTTGGCTCGGTGATCGGTAAATACACAGTTGAAAAACTAGGCGCTAAGAAGATCGCCATCATTGACGATCGCTCAGCTTACGGCCAAGGCTTGGCTGATGAGTTTGAAAAAGCCGCTAAGGCTGCCGGTGCTGAAATCGTAAAACGCGAATTCACCAGCGATAAAGAAACGGATTTCACCTCGATTCTCACCTCCATCAAAGGCGCTAAGCCAGATGTGATTTTCTACGGCGGCACTGACGCACAATCCGGCCCTATGGCGCGTCAAAAGAAACGCTTAGCCATCAATGTACCGATTGTTTCTGGCGAAATGACTCGCTCAGATACGTTTTTGAAATTAGCTGGCCCAGATGCAGAAGGCACGATTGCTGCGCTGGCTGGTCAGCCACTGGATCTGATGCCAGGTGGTAAAGACTTTGCCGCCCGTTACAAAGCTAAATACGGCGAGCTGGAAATTTACACTCCATACGGCTACGACTCTACGCGCCTGATGCTGGCTGCGATACAAGCTGCGGGCTCGGCCAGCCCAGCTAAATACCTGCCGGTGCTGGCTAAGATCAAGCATAGCGGCGTAACCTCCAGCAATATCAGCTTTGACGAGAAAGGCGATTTACAAGACGGTAGCCTGACTGTGTACAAGGTGAAAGGTGGTAAGTGGGAAGTATTGGAAACACTAGGCGGTAAGTAAAATTAATCCAGCCTGATTGCAGGCTGGCTTGCAAGACTCTCTCATAATGCAAACTGGTTCGCTGGTTTGCATTTTTTTTTATGCTTGTACAAAATAGTGGAAATAAGTCTTCACCCCAAACCCAAATCTTGAACCACGGAGGAAAGGGAGAACACGGAGGGCTACGGAGAAAAGCATAAGGAAAACTAGGTTTTTTCCGTGAAACTCTGTGTCCTCCGTGGTTCAAGATTTGGGTTTTCTTAGGAGTATTGCTTTGAATGATAAAACCCCTGAGCAGCAGTGGCAGTGGTTGCAAAGTGGGCCGGGTTTGGGTGCTTTAAGCGAGTCTTGCCCAGAGGATTGGCTCATGGTGCGTGATGAGCTGGCGGCGGTGTTTGCGCGGCGGGATCCGGCTGAGCTTAAGCAGTTGGTCGAGCGATCTTCAAAGCGAATCAAGGCCGATGCGCGTTTCCTATCGGGCGAGCGAAATGGCCGTGCTTTTGCTGATTTTGTCCGCGTTCAGATTCGCCAGCGAATGACCGAGCTGGCGCTTCGCCAGTATGCTTTTTCTGCGGCCACAGGCGTGTATCAGGGTAAGGTGAGGTTTAATTTTTTTAATGGCTTCTTGGCGCAAAAACTATTATTTAAGCGTGATCTAGTGAGGAAACCCGTATCGATGCGGGCATTTAAGTGCATCTGGCCGCTGTTATGGCAAAAGCGGCTTTTGATGCCCTTGGTAGAAAAGCGCGGAATTTATTGTTTTTATAGCCGTGAGCTGATTGCAGGTTTAGCCCGGATCATTGGCCAGCGTAGCTGCTTAGAAATTGCGGCGGGGGATGGTACGCTCAGCCGGTTTTTAAGTGATGAAGGTGTGGATATCACGGCCAGCGACGATTTTAGCTGGGGAAAAGTGGTGCAATACCCTGAAGCCGTGCAGCGCTTAGATGCCGCTGCAGCGATGGCACGATTTAATCCACAGGTGGTGATTTGCTCTTGGTCGCCTTCAGGTAACCGCTTTGAAAAGCAGATTTTCCGCACCCGTAGCGTAGAAACTTATATCGTCATTGGCAGCCATTCTCGTTTTATTACTGGCAACTGGGCCGATTATGAGGCGCAAACGACATTCGATTGGCAGGAAGATGCCTCACTAAGCAGGCTGGTGCTGCCGCCTGAGTTAAAAGCGGGGGTATGGGTTTTTCAGCGCAAAAGCACTTAAGTTTTATGAGTCAGAATGACCGGGTTACAAGCTTTGCAGGAGCGGCTTTCGTCGTAAATACGATAGCGCTCCTTGCATTTATGTACTTAAATCTTCAATTTGCTGACACTCTCTTGTAAGCGGGATGCAACTTGTTGCAGCTCTTCAGAAGCATGCAGGCCTTTTTCGGTGTAGGCGCGGCTGCCGTCGGCTTCTCTGGCAATGGCTTCAACGTGCATGGCGACGTGTTCGCTGGCGGTGCGTTGCTCAACCAAGGTGTCACTAATGGCACGTAGTTGCAGGACTACACCACTCATTTGTTCACGCATGGTGTTGACCGATGAGCTGACTTTTTGCGACATATCACTATTGCGTTCTACCTCGGCCACGCTGCGGTTCATGCTGTGCACAGCATCTTGCGTGGCATGCTGAACTTTGCTTAAGACCCCGACGATTTCGGCAGAAGAGCTGGATGTTCTTTCTGCCAGTTTGCGCACTTCATCTGCAACTACCGCAAAGCCACGACCCTGTTCTCCGGCACGCGCAGCTTCAATGGCGGCGTTAAGTGCCAGCAGATTAGTTTGATCGGCAATTTCCCGGATTACGCCTACTAAGGATGAGATACGCGTTGATTCGGTGCTGAGATGATTAATGCTGGTGGAGACGGTATTGATGCTGTCAGCAATTTGCTGCATTTGCCCGAAGGCAGAATCGACTTCAGCCACGCTTTGGATGGCTTGCACCTCAGATTGCGTGCCTAATTCCAGCGCATTTTTTGCATAAGATGCGCTTTCTGCAATGCTGGTAGAAAGTTGCTCTACGGCGCTGGAAACCATTTGCGTTGTTTCGCTTTGCCTGACCGCCATATCGGCAATGCTGGCAACCGTTTTAGCGTATTCGATGGCGATATCGCCCAGTAAAGTGGTGGCAATTTGGGTTTCTGCCACCATGCTGCGCAAGTCTTTCTGCATGCTATCAATGGCTTGCAAGAGGCTGCCATCGGCAGAAGGCGGGATGGGCACGGCTAAATTACCCTCGGCAATTAGTTTAACCAGCGCCACTACGGTATTAGGATCACTGCCAAGCTGCATGCTCAGCGCGCGGTAAAAAGCCCAGCCCAGTAAGCTAATTAAAATAAGCGCGATGATGGACGTGCCCATATAGCGATTACGCTGCTCTGTAAGGCCATCTACCCTCACTTGTAGTAATTTGTTTAAAGAGGCTTGCAGGCTTTGGTTTAATTCTTCCTGGGCTTTACTGCCTTGCTGGTGCAGTTGCAGCAGTGCGGGCAGCATTTCGGCAGTTTTGCTTTCTAGCGCCAATGGGCTTAGTTCGCTTTGCAGCTTACTATATTGGCTGCTCATTGCATTTAAAGTGCTATCAAAATGCTTACTCATTTCTGCATTGTAATTACCCACGCGGATTAAATTACCGGTGCTAAGGTCAAGGTTTTGCTGGGCAAGCGGGCGTAGCTCAATCAGGCGGGTGGCTTGCCCGGCTTGCTCTGTTTTTAGGGCAATTGAGCCACGCGCCATATGCTCACCCAGCAAGTCTTGATAAGCAGGTAGCCTGAAGCAAACCGTATCCATTAAATAATAGGTGTCGATATCGGGATCTAGCGTAAGGTTGGATTGGTCGCAAGCATCAGAAATATGCTGGGTCATTTTGCTGGAAAGTTTGGCGTAGCTTTCTTCTATGTTTTTCGGGTCTTCCGTGGCTTGTTTACGAAACTCATCCCAAGATTGGCGCAAGGCATCCCGCTGGCTATCAAAGCCTAAATCTTTAACGAGTTGGGTTTGTTCCGAGCTGGCTAATACTTTTTCAAGCTCGCCAATCCATGCACTATTATTGGCTGCTAATCCGGCCACTTTGGCGGCGCGTAAAGGTTGTAAGTCCGCTTGTAAACTTAACCATGGCTGAATATAGGCCATGCCTTGCTGTTCCCGGGCCGAAAACAAGCGATTTGTTTCTGTAACTTTGTAGAGCGAGTAGCCAAGAAAGCAAATTCCAATTGCGATAACAATACCCATTACTGCAAACCGAGCCGGATAGCTGAGCGAGCGCATAAAGCGGATTAAGTAGTTCATCATCGGGGCTCACATTATTCTGAACTTTCATCCTAGGCAGGATTCGTTTAATCTTAAATTCAAATCTGTCTATGAGCGGCTAAATGGAGGGTTTGTTTTGTTTTTGCTTTATCTTTCATGGGTAAAATGAGGGGAAGGGCGATGTATAAACTAGTAATTGTTTTAGTATTTTCGGGTTTTGCTCAGGCAGAAGTACTTGATTTGCATTTAATGGGGCAACGTGATCAGGCGCCGCTGTATTATCATCGTTTATTGCAAGAGTCATTACAGGCAGAGGGGAAGAGTGTAAAGATTATATTAGCGCCAGAAATGCCTTTGCTGCGTATCTATAAATTATTAGATAGCGGTGAATTATCCGCACATTGGTTTTTGCAAACCGCTGAACGGGACAAGCGTTTTTTACGGGTGAGTGTGCCATTAAGTTTTGGCTTGATTGGCCAACGTTTATTATTAGTCAAAAAAGGGCAAGCCGAACCCTATACTAAAATAAAAAATTTGGCAGATTTACAAGCAAGTAATAAACGTGCAGGAATGGCTCAGGGCTGGTTTGATGTGATGGTTTGGAAGGCGAATCAATTGCCCGTGTATGAGCAGGTTGGTGATTGGCGCGTTTTATTTAAACTTGCAGGCGCAAAAAATCGTGGTATAGATTATTTGCCACGTGGTGCTATTGAGATTCTGGATGATTTTTCCCAGTATCCGGGCTTAGAAATTGAGCCGAATTTATTATTAAGCTATGAACGTGATTTCGTTTTTTATGTTTCACCCCATTATCCCCAGTTGCGAGATCAGATAGAGCGGGCATTGCAAGCCGCATTGGCGAGTGGCTTACAGCGCCGCTTATTTGATCAACTTATTTTACCTAAAGTTAAATCATTAAATTTAAATAAAAGAACGGTCATTCAGTTAAATTCATCATTTAAAGAGTAATTTATTTTATTAAATGATTAAGCTTATCCTGGGCATAGTTTTTAGCAGCCTGATAGCCGGTTTGATAAAGCCTGTCCATATTGCTTCTGGACCAGTCAAATACATCCGGCAGGTTTTCTTCAGCAATCGCGTCAATTAATGGCACCTTATGCAAGGTAATGCCATCGCTATGCAGAGCTTCAAATAATTTAATATCATCGCGCGCAATTTCAACTAAGGGGGTAATAATAGACATTACCCAGGCATCGTATAAATCTTTGGGTTTTCGGAGTAGTTTTTCTGCGCCGAGCAAATCAAAGACGACGATTTCTTCTAAATCCGGATAGTTTTTGCGCAGGTCTTTAAAGTTAAGACAATCAATGGCTGCCCCTTCGATATAAAAATCACCATTAATTTCAGTAGGCGGGTACAGATAGGGGAAAGACAGCGCGGCTTGTAAGTGCTGTAAATCAATCTGGCTGCGTGACCAGTTTTCCATTTGATGCTGGCTGAGGTTATAAGCATTGAGCCAGAAATCCGGCCCGCTGTTTTTTAAGGCATTAAAGTCGATGATTTCTTCGGCAAAAGGGACATGGGCACAAAGGCCGAGCGAATCACTGCTTAAATTGCTTGGGGTAGCGCTGGCAAAAGCCAGTGCAGCGCCATCTTTTAATGTTTTAGCCCAAGCATTATCTGCGGGCCATTGCTGCATCATTTGTAACAAAGGATTGGCCGAAAGTGCCTGGCGATAAGCATCCGCCATGGGGCCTGGCTTATGAAATACTTTGAAATTCACAGGAAAAGCTTGGTAGATAAAATCAGCGACGCCCATTTCTTTAAGGCTACGCAGTGTGCTTACAATATCGCCGTTCTTCGGGGCAATATACATTAATCCAAGCAAGGCTCCTGCTCCGGCAGAGGAGATGACATCTACTTTTACCCCTAGCTCGTGAAAGGCTTCTAAAGCGCCTGCAAGCAGTGTGGCATTGGGTGCGCCGCCACTGATAATTAAAGCTGTACGTGCCATTCCTTTCTCCTTTCAAAGTTTTACTTACACCTAACTAGGCCTCTACCTTATTGTAATGCCAGAAGTATTTTATGGCTGGAAATGGCTACGTTTTCCTGGCTAGCAGGCAAATTTAAATCTGCTAGAACACAGTAAGGGTGTCTATTGCTGAGGAGTTTTATCATGAAGACTGAGAGTCCGCGGGGGCGGGTGAATATTCTGTCCCGGGTTGATTTCATTCGTATGGCGTCTGCACAGCTGGGTGATGCAGTGTTGTTTCTGACTTACGATACCACTGATGAGCGTACAACCAGATCGCGGGGGGCTTTGATTGATTACTTAAACGATGCGGGAATGATGACTGTAGCGCAGGCGCTGGAAGTGCATCACTCGATTGTGATGTTTGAGCTGGCAAGCGATGCCGTACGCGCCTGGCAGCAGATTAACGATCATAGCCATGCGGTGGGCGCTCATGTTTTCTGGCATGGATTACAAGACGATGCCGTGCATTCGGCCATATTAGCGGCGCGCCCGAGAGAGGTCAGCCCGCTGCTGCATCACTAGCCTGGCATTTTTTATTGAGTTTTACACGTCAAAAGGCCCGGATTTGCTCCGGGCCTTTTGTGTTAGACAAGGTTTACTGTAAACCAGCGCCTTACCACTTCATTTCACCTTTGTTGACCTTAGCACCAATTTCGAGTGCCATGCCAAGGCCCGCATTTGGGTAGCGTTTTTTCATCGCGGCGATCAGTGCTGTGGAGTCTTTTGCTTTAGCCAGCTCAAGATCATAAGCCTTCAGGTATTCACGGTTGTATTGCAGATGCTCAACAGTGAAGGTAGTACCGGCTTTAAAGTGGCCTGGAATCACTACTTCAGGTTTTAAGTCTTCCATCTTATCGAGCACTTTCAGCCATTTTGCACGCTTGGCTACGGATGCATCGTCTGCTGTCCACAGATGGAAGTTACCAAATACCGAGACGCCGCCAGCGATGGTTCTGATCGATGGAATCCATACAAAGCTGTGCTCTGCATTGTCGCCATCCAAGCCGATGATTTCTAGTTTCTCGCCATCAACGGTCAGTGTGTTGCCGGATAATTGAGCTGGAACCACTGGGTTCTTAGGTGCGTTTGTTCCTAAGATCGGGCCCCAGTAAGCCATTTTCTTTGGCAGTGTTTGCTTGATATGGGCAATAGTTGGTGCGCTTGCTACTACTTTTACGCCCGGGAAAGCCTGGGTAATGACTTCAAGGCCGAAGTAGTAATCAGGATCTCCATGGCTGATGTAAACCGTAGTCAGCTTTTTGCCGCTGGCTAAAACATTGGCAACTACACGGTGAGCATCGGCTAGGGTAAATTGTGCATCAATCAAGATGGCTTCGGTTTTACCGGTAATTAAAGTAGAAGCTACGCCAAAGGTGCTTGGATCCGGGTTTGCATACACTTCAAGTTTTAAAGGGGCTTCGGCAGCCTGAGCACCAGCGATTACGCCAATAGATAGAGCAAGTGTGGATAAAACTGCAGCAGGTTTAAACATGGTTTGTTTCCTTGAATGTTGGGGTCAGGCAATGGACGCTAGATTAGTTGTATACCGTGCGCAGAAAAACCCCAAATCACGTGTTAGTTTGTTGCATAATTCGAGCGAATGACTGATCTGCCAAAGGAGCGGCGAATGCCGTTACAAAGATGATGGATAGGCTGACCGCGATGCGGGTGTTTATAGAAGTAGTCGATCAGGGCAGCTTAACCGCAGCGGCGGATAAGCTGGATATGCCGCGGGCGATGGTTTCCCGCTATCTGGCAGAGCTGGAAGCTTGGCTTGGAGTGCGGCTGCTGCATCGCTCTACCCGAAGTTTGGGTTTGAGTAGCGCAGGGCAGGATGCTTTGCCACGTTGCCGGCAAATGCTGGAGCTGGCTGATGATGTGCAGGGAATAACGCATAATCTAAATGCGGCGCCACATGGGCTGATCCGCGTTGCGAGCAGTAATTCCTTCGCCCAATCACACTTAGCTGCAGCGGCAGCGGCCTTTGTTGCCCAGTATCCTGATACGCAAGTAGAGCTGATTGTGGGAGATAGAAGTATTAATCTGGTGGATGAGCGAATTGATCTGGCGATCCGCATTACTAATGATGTAGACCCTGGCCTGATTGCCCGAAAACTAAGCGTTTGCCGCTCGGTTGTTTGCGCAACACCGGCTTATCTGGCGCAGCATGGTACGCCTTTGCATCCGGAGGATTTGCTGCAGCACCAATGCTTAACACATGCTTTTTTTGGTAAAAATGGCTGGCGGTTTACTAAGGAAGGGCAGCCTTTTGTTGCCAATGTGGCTGGCGCGATTAGCGCGAATGATGCAAATGTGATTTTGCAGGCAGCGCTGGCAGGGGCAGGTGTGGCTCATCAGCCCACATTTAGTGCCGCACCTTATTTAGAATCAGGGCAGTTAGTTCGGCTTTTATCTGATTATCAATCGGATGAATTAGGGATTTATGGTCTTTATACTTCGCGCCGTCATATGCCGATTATTTTACGCAGCTTATTAGATTTTTTAGCCGATCGTTTTGGGCGTGAACCATCTTGGGATAAAGTGTTGAAATAATTTAAGGCTTGCCGATAGTATGTTTAAGTAGCATGTTTTTTAATTTATTATTTTTCTCCAATAAATCTAAGCCATTGTTGAGTAATATTATTGTTTCTTTTGATTGGCTTGAATTTATTCCAACTATAAAGTGCGCTGCCACAGGCGGGGCTGCATTTACTTCTTCTACTTTAAAAGATTTATTTTGTAGCCCGTGCCGCTCCATTCTTAATAAGGCTTGGGCAACTTCTACGTATTCCAACAATATATCGCAGCGGCCTACTTTTAGTTTATTAATAACAGACTCATAGTTGTTTGCAGTGCTATCTATTTCTGTGGCAGAAGCTAAATTAAATGCCTGATAGTTAAACCCATTAATCCCGCATTTTTTTATATTATTGCCAAGCGGCGGAGCGTGTTTAGTGTGCCGAATATAGCCGGGCGTCAAATAAAGATAAGGTTGGGAAAATAAAAATTTTGTTTCCCGTTCGGCAGTGCGTGATGTTGCCATGGCAATTTGAAAGTCAGTGCCTTTTTGTACTTCGGCTAAACAGCGTGGCCAAGGCAGAAGCTGTATTTCTATTTGATGGCCAGTGTTTTTAAAAATGCTGTGCAGTACATCCACCGAGTAGCCTTCAATTTTTTTCTTTTGGCCATCTACATAATAGGATGAGGGCGGCCATTCAGATTGCCCGCCGCATGCACGTACACTTTTTTTGGCCAAGCCAGTATTTGGGTATAGGCAAAGTAGAAAAAATATGGCGCGTAATATCATGGTTGATCTATGTTATTTATAATAAACATTACCTTGTTACTTGCTGGCATGGCCATTCATTTCTAACATCATTAGATATCAATGATAAGCAATTTATCACGATGGCAAGGCAATGTATTTGTTATTTATAGCTGATTTAATGCGCAGGAACGTTGCGGAGATTTGTCATTGGGGAAATAGAGTACGTAATAACTTCGCTGTTTAGAATCGCTATGGATGATTTTAGAGCGTGCGAAAGAGAGTTTGCACTGCGCGGTTGGGGCTTTTCAAAGCGCTCAGGCTTGTGCCAAAAGATGGCTTTGTTTTCTGCCTTCCGGGTCTAAATCCAAATACCGCGGGCCACCGGGTAGATTAAGCAGCTGCAAGCTCATATCGCCCAGTAGTTTCAGCAGGGATTTCCCATCTTCACTTGGCTTAAGTAATTGGAAGGGCTGATAGGTGGGCTCGCTGCTTAGTCGTTTAAGCAGCTCTTCTGCCGTATCTGCAAATTGTGTATTTAAATTGCTAGGCTGGCTAGGTGGCAATTCGGTGGCAGGCTGAAAGCTGCTGGCACTCGCTCCTTCAATAATGGATTGGTAACGGATATCAATTTCAAAATCAAACTGGCGGCCATCGGCAGTAAATAGTTTACCCTTGCCATTAAAATGGCTGGCGTCTTCCAGCCTAAATCCTGCGGCTGCGCCATTGGCGTTTTGCTGGGCTGCAGCTGCAAAGTTTGATGAGCTGCTCAGCTCTGCCTGCTCAAAGCTAAATGTCATGCCTTTGGCTGCATCGCCGAAGAGTTGCTGGGCAAATCCTTGCATTAAGTTCTGTGCTAAATCGGTGGTGGCCTTGCCTAATTCTTCAGCACGCTTTGCCAGAACATCACGGCTTTCTGGCAAGGCTTTATCTGCTTTGTCCGCTTGTGTGTTGGCCACCAGGCTTTGTGCAGAGGGCGCATAAAAGCTAGGTGTTGTACGATGATTAAGTAGCGAGAGCGGGTTCATAGCCGGTGACTCAAAGAGGTTTATTACTTATCGGCAGCTTATTGATATTTCTTTAGGCGATATATATTTTTGAGCGCACTTTCATCATGAATGCCTAGCTATAAATACTCTAAATAGCCGGTTCATAAGGCCCCGATCTTAATAGGGCAATGCTCTGTTTTTTAGGAATTTGCATGCTGAAATCGCTTAAGCCCGAACACCGTACTCAAGCCATGTTGCTGGTCCTAATGCTGGTGATGTTTACGTCGATCGCAGATTTTATGATCTTGATGCCGCTGGCTCCGGATTTGATGCGCGAGATGCACATTGATACCGCTGAGTTTGGCTTTTTAGTCTCAGCCTATGCTTTGGCTGCAGGCGTGGCTTCTTTATTGGCCGCATCGCTGGCTGATCGCTTTGATCGGCGGCAGGCATTGCTGTTTTGTTATGCCGGTCTGGTTGTGGCCACACTGGCCTGCTCGGCGGCTACAGGGTTTTATAGCTTGCTGGCTGCTCGTGGTTTAGCAGGTGTGTTTGGCGGGGTAATCGGCTCGATTATTTTTGCCATTGTGGGAGATTTAATTCCGCCAGAGCGGCGGGGTTGGGCAATGAGCTGGGTGATGCTGGGCTTTTCATTATCTGCGGTAGCCGGTGTGCCCTTGGGCTTATTTATTGCTGCGCACTCCAATTGGCGCATGCCTTTTGTGGCGTTGTCCTTGATGTGTGCCTTGGTCTGGATCGGAGTATGGTATTTGCTGCCTGCGGTAAAAAGCCATTTGATGAAGAATCAGCCTGTGCAGGGCTTATTGGCGGGTTACAAGGAGTTATTTGCCGATGCTAATCACTGGTGGGCCTGCGGTGTAACGGCCATGCTGACTTTATCCGGCTTTTGCGTGATTCCCTATGTTGCTTCGACGATGGTAAGCAATTCCGGGCTAACGACGCATGATTTGGTTTATATGTATTTGCTGGGCGGGGTGGCTACTTTATTTTCAAGGCCATTAATTGGCGGTTTAATTGATCGTTTCAGCCCTAGCCGTATTTTGGGCTATTTGGTGGTGGTGAGTTTTGTACCGCTTATTTTAGTTACGCAAACGTTTTCTCTATCGATTGCATGGCAGTTATTATTCTCTACGCTCTTTTTTGTGTTTGTTAGCGGGCGTTTTATTCCGGCAACGGCTATGGTGACTGGCGCTACTGCACCGCAAATGCGCGGGCGGCTGATGGCATTTAACTCAGCAACACAGAATTTTGCATCGGGTATTGCGGCGCTTTTGGCAGGCTTGATTATGACGCAGAGCAGCAGCGGCCGGATTTTGAATTTTGATTGGGTAGGGTATTTAAGCTGCATATTTGGCCTGCTGGCGATCTGGATGGCCAAGCGGGTAAAAGCCGTGTCTTAAAAAGTAAAAGGCTGATCTTGATCAGCCTTTTTTGATTTGCGCATTGTTCTGCTACTTTTATCAGTCGACAATGGTTATTAAGTTTCTTAAGTCTTCTTGGGTTTTTTCGCCCCTGTTCCAGCAAACACGGGCGCGGTTGCCTTCTACATTCATCACAAGACCGTCGATTTTTTCTGAGCCATCTATGGTTGCAATGCGGTTTACGCGGGTATTAATAGCAATGTTTTGTGAGGCGGAAAAAAACAGGTGGTAAAGGCTGCCTAGTAAGCTAATCATTGTAATGCTCTCCATTTAATGTAGTATTACTACTAATTTTATAGTGGTTTATTTAGTAGTACAACTACATTTTGACGTGATTATCTACATGTCATCGCTGTGGTGGCTGGCTATAAGCCATTGATCAATCAATAGTTTGATGATTTTTATATTGCAGGCAGTAAGCTGCGGGCTTTTATAGAGGCAGGAATCAGCCTACGCTGCCTGTAGTGCGTACGTATTGGGGACACAAAATGCAGAAGATCACTTTTTTTAAACGTTTTGTTGATGATATTTTGGCCGAACGCAAAACCATTACGATTCGCGATGCGAGTGAAGCAAATGTAAATGCCGGTGATATTCTTGAAGTCAGCACTCTAGAAGAAGGGCGCTGGTTTTGCCGCTTGCAGGTTTTATCACTTACGCCAGTGAATCTGGAAGATTTAACACCACTGCATGCCGCGCAGGAAAACATGGGACTGCCTGAATTGAAGCAGTTAATTAGGCAAATTTACCCGCAGCAGGATTATTTTTATGTGATTCATTTTGTATTAGTAAAGTAATAACAATGCTTTAGCAGTCCAGTGCATTTCTTTGTTTAAAATGCCGACCCATTGCCACTTTTTGTAAGGTTGTAAACAATATGCTGCAAACCTTAACTGTATTTTTCGGCAATATGCTTTTGGTTTTTGGCGCTTTAATGCCGATTTTAAATCCGCCGGGCCATGCACCTATCTTTTTGACCATGACTGCCGGTTATAACTCGCAAGAGCGAGCGATTTTGGCGCGGCGGGTAGGAATCTATAGTTTTATTTTGCTGCTGGTCAGCATGTTTATTGGCAGTTATGTGTTGGAGTTTTTTGGCGTGTCGCTACCGATTGTGCGGGTAGGCGGCGGCTTGCTGGTGGCTACCGCTGGCTGGCAGTTGATGAGCTCGGGTGATGATAGTCATAAGTCCGCCGGTATGCTGCAGGCAGGGGCCACACGCCCAAGCAATGAGGAATTACGCGAGCGGGCGTTTTATCCGCTGACTTTCCCGATTACGGTAGGCCCCGGTTCGATTACTGTGGCGATTGCCTTGGGGGCGGGTTTTAACGGGCCGGGGTTGCAGAGGTTTTCTATGCCTTTAGCCAGCTTAACGGCCGTGGCGATTACGTCTTACTCTTTGTACTTGTGTTACCGCCACGCCGAGCGCCTGCTTAAGCTTTTAGGCAGTACAGGTTCGATTATTTTTCTGCGTTTATCCGCATTTATTTTGATGTGTATCGGGATTCAGATTTTCTGGGATGGCTTTAGTGTGTTGTTTGGCGAGCTGTTGGTGCATTACTTAAAGCCATCATAAAAATGTAAAGCATGAAAAAAGGGCACAGAGAGCACGATCAGTGCTTCCTATGCCCTTTTTCTATTTGCTACTGGCAGAAATTAATAATGAGGCGGTACTTCATCAAATAATGATTTCTGTGCAGAGCCGCTAGGCTCTTGTTGCTGTAACCAGCGTAACTCATTTACTACCTGATCTAATTGCTGCTGCTGGGTGGCAACGATGCGGTTTAACTCTTCTAATAGCTCATCTTGCAGCGCCAGCTTGATTTCCAGCTCGGTAATACGGTTTTCTAAACTCATTGTTTTCTCTCAAAAAACGCGTAGGGTGGGCACAAAAATGTGCCTACCCTACACATTTTTGTTTGCCATTTTATTTTTTAGAGCCCTGAGCCGCCGCATCACGGCTTCTGCCGAAGGTTTTTTTGCCTTTGGGCTTATCTGTGCGGCGAACCACGACATTGTTTTTTTCGTGCACAAACTTCTCGCCGGGTTGTTGCGCGGGGATTAGATGCCTAGGCGTGTTGCCGATTAGATCCGCACGCCCCATGGCAATCAGTGCTTCGCGCAGGATAGGCCAGTTATCTGAATCGTGATAGCGCAAGAAGGCTTTGTGAACCTTGCGGCGATGCCCATCTCGGATGACATCTACTTTTTCCGAGCTTCTCGCCAGCTTTCTTAAAGGATTACGGCGGGTATGCCACATGGTGGTGGCCATTGCCATCGGTGTAGGCGTAAAGGCTTGTACCTGATCTGGCTGGAAGTCGTTTTTCTTCAGCCATAGCGCAAGGTTGAGCATATCTTCATCGCTAGTGCCGGGGTGGGCTGCAATAAAGTAAGGGATAAGACTCTGCTTTTTACCCGCTTGCTCAGAGTAATAATCAAACATCTCGCGAAAGCGTTCAAACGTGCCAATGCCGGGCTTCATCATCTTAGATAAAGGCCCTTCTTCGGTGTGCTCTGGGGCAATTTTTAAATAACCTGACACATGGTGTGTCGCGAGCTCTTTAACATACTCAGGCGATTCCACCGCAATATCGTAACGCACGCCCGAGCCTATGGTGATGCGCTTTACGCCTTCAATCTTGCGCGCTTTTTTATACAACTGAATCAGCGGCGCATGATCTGTGTTTAGATTTTCGCAAATACCCGGATACACGCAGCTTAAGCGTCTACAGGATGATTCGATTTTGGGGTCTTTGCACGATAAGCGATACATATTCGCAGTCGGGCCGCCCAGATCAGAAATATGGCCTTTAAAACCGCTGGTTTTATCGCGGATATCGACGATTTCTTGCAGGATGGATTCTTCCGAGCGGCTTTGGATAATCCGGCCTTCGTGCTCGGTAATCGAGCAGAAAGTACAGCCGCCAAAACAGCCACGCATGATATTGATCGAAAAGCGGATCATTTCCCAAGCCGGGATATGTGCTTTGCCATAGCTTGGATGCGGGTTGCGGGCGTAATACTGGCCAAAAATATAATCCATCTCTGGCGTGCTCAGCGGGATTGGCGGTGGGTTAATCCATACATCGCGAGAACCATGCTGCTGCACCATTGCCCGAGCATTGCCGGGGTTAGATTCCAGATGCAGGGTGCGGCTGGCGTGGGCGTAGAGCACCGGATCAAAAGCCACAGCTTCATAGGCCGGAATACGGATCACCGTGTGCTGCCGATCAGCCTGCTTGGCGGCGATGCGCTCTGCCTTGCTGATCAGGCGAATCGCCTTGGTGTCGCTGGCGGGAGTGATATCTTTTTCAGACTTTTCCGGCAGCATTTCATAAGGGTCGATATGTTTATCGATGCGCCCTGGGGTATCTACCGTGGTGGAATCCAGCTCCGCCCAGCCTTCGGGCAGCCAGCCCTGCGGCGTCATAAAGGCAGTGCCGCGAATATCTCGCATGTCTTTGAGTTTTTCGCCCGCAGCTGAGCGCTGGGCGACTTCGACCAGCGCGCGTTCGGCATTACCAAATAAAAGAATATCGGCTTTGGAATAAATCAGCGCTGATTGGCGCACTTTATCGCTCCAGTAATCGTACTGAGCAATCCTGCGCAAGCTCGCTTCAATCCCGCCTATCATAATCTGCACGCCGGGATAAGCCTCACGGCAGCGCTGAGAATAAACGGTAACAGCGCGATCTGGCCGCTTACCGCCCATGCCTCCCGCGGTATAGGCATCGTCGGAGCGTGGCTTTTTATCTGCGGTGTAGCGGTTAATCATCGAATCCATATTGCCCGCAGTCACGCCAAAAAAGAGTTTTGGCTTACCCAGCGTTTTAAATTCGTCAGCAGATAACCAGTCTGGCTGACAAATAATCCCAACCCGCAGCCCCTGCGCTTCTAGCAGGCGGCCAATCAAGGCCATCCCAAAGCTGGGGTGATCGATATAAGCATCGCCCGTTACCAGAATAATGTCGCACTCATCCCAGCCGAGCAGGTCCATTTCGGCACGGCTCATAGGCAGGAAAGGGGCGGGTTTACGGGGGAAAACACCTGCGGGCAGGGTAGAAATAGCAGTAGGAGCGGGATTCATGGCTTTGATGAGCAATACTAATCGCGCATTGTCGCAGATTTACGCATTGCCAATCAAAAAATTGCTTGTTTTTCATGAGGATATGTAAATTTTGGCCCTGAACGGTAGCGTTATCTGGTGGGTAATTGCGAGGAGGATCTTTTCAGATTACGGAGCTAAGCGTAGAAATAAAATAAGGGGAGTGCCAAAGTGGCCTCCCCCCATCTTTTAAATCAATAAGATATCAATGGTTAAGCATATTACCAATCTACTTTACCGGTGCTTATGTCATACATTGCACCAACAATTTTGATTTTGCCTTGTTCTTCCATTTCTTTCAGAATCGGGCTCATATCGCGAATTTTCTGCACCGTGAGATGCACATTTTCATCGGCCACTTTTTGCACAAACTTATGGTTTTTAGAGTTGCGCTCGCCGTCTGTTTTAGTGGCGTCTACTGCGGGTTTTAGCTTTTCGAGCAAGCTTGTTAAGTTGCCCAGTTTTACATCATCACAAGCCCCCTTGATTGCGCCGCACTGGCTATGCCCCAGCACAACAATCACGCGTGAGCCAGCTGCTTTAGCTGCGTATTCTAGGCTGCCTAAGATATCTTCGTTCACGGTATTACCAGCCACACGGGCGGTAAATAAATCACCAATTCCCTGATCAAATACCAATTCTGGAGCGGAGCGAGAATCAATGCATGAAACTACGCTGGCAAAGGGATACTGCCCCAAGCCTGTTTGCATCACTTGTTTTTTATAATTACGTTTGATTGATTTATTGCTGGCAAAACGCTGATTACCCGCTTTTAAAATATCCAGAGCAGCACTCGGTGTAATGCCGGCTTGTATTGCCTTGCTCATTGTTTTACCAACGGCATAAGGCTCGGATTTTACGGAGCCGTCATGATCATCAGAGGCATAAGTCAGGGCGCAAGCCAGCATAAGCGATAAGCCGAAGGGGTGAATCAATTGGAATGCTTTCATCTTAAAGTCCTTGTATAGAGAGGGATAAGCACAGTTTTATGCCATATTGTTGGGGCGAGTTTCAGCCAACGGCTTGCTGTAGCGACCAAAGAAAAATAATTAATTGTGTCTATTATTTACCCGCCATGTGGATGCCTATGCTCTGAAACTTGCTGCAAAATATCGTTCATGAGGATGCAATATTTATTTGTTTACAAATTATCGTGTCAGTTTGTTAATGGTTATTTTGCTTTTTTGCTTACTATGTGCGTTTTAGTCTATTTTTTTGCGTGATTTGTTTTTCATCGCTGAACGGTTGCTATGCTGCTGCTTGGGGTGATTTTTGGTGATATTAGCGGCTGGTTTTAACTGATCGCCCCAGAAGGGGTAGAATTGCGCCTTGCTGCAAGCTCAGCCATTGGACGCATTTATGACAGAACATCACGAAATCAAGCCCGGCCAGTCGGTCGAGCTACTTAAAGAACTGCATATCCTGACCCGCGACGGCAAGCTTAATCAAGATAGCCGCCGCAAACTCAAGCAGGTTTATCACCTCTATCAGTTTATTGAGCCGCTGCTAAAAGAAGTACAGGCGGAGCACCCCGAAGTCACCTTGGTTGACCACGGCGCGGGTAAGTCTTATCTGGGCTTTATTCTTTATGATTTATTCTTTAAAGATAAGCCGGGCTCCGGCCATATTTACGGCATTGAAACCCGTGATGAGCTGGTTAAAAAGTCGCAAGAGCTGGCCCAGCGCCTTAACTTTCCCGGTATGTCTTTTCTGAATTTATCGGTGGCCGAATCAACTGATTCTGATCTCTTGCCAGAAACAATTGATGTGGTAACAGCACTGCATGCCTGTAATACCGCCACCGACGATGCCATTGCTTTTGCGCTTAAAAAGAAAGCCAAATTTATGGTGCTGGTGCCCTGTTGCCAAGCCGAAGTCGCTACCGTGTTGCGTAAAAACAAGGCTAAATCGCTAAAGAATCCGCTGGCAGAAATCTGGCGTCACCCGATTCATACCCGTGAATTTGGCAGCCAAATCACCAATGTATTGCGCTGCCTGCAATTGGAAGCGCATGGCTACCAAGTAACGGTGACTGAATTGGTAGGCTGGGAGCATTCGATGAAAAATGAGCTGATTATCGCCCAGTATAAAACCCTGCCCCGCCGCAAACCCGCCGAACGCCTTACCGCCGTGTTGGCAGAGCTGGGCTTGGATGAGATGCAGGAGCGGTTTTTTACGGTTTAATCAGGCGACAGGATAGGTATGTGCCTACGCAGAACTTCAATTTTTAGTGAGAGGTAGTTCGGGGGGCAAGATAAAGCATCTTGCTTACCCCTCTGTAACCTTGCAATAAATAACACCGGCCTTGGCCGATGTTCGTGTTTTAACGTTTAATTGATGGGTTTGCGGTTTTAACATAGGCACTCTTTAAAACCGCTCCCTACATCGCCATCGCCACTCCTCAATCTTGGCCGCTGCAACAAGCGCTGCTTTGCGCAGGCGTAGCTCAAGGCCTTCGTCTAATTCAACTTCAGAATAGAAGGCTGGCCCGCCAAGACGGGCATCACAGAATGCTATTGGCTTATCTAGTAGTTTGCTGAGTAGTGCTTTCATGGTATCTCCAATTTGCTTTTTAAATTTGTAATTGGAGTGTATTTTGATTCATTATCTGGATAAACCCACGATAACTAGACAAACTGTTCTGCTATGAAAACAATACCCTCATCCGATGCTTTATTGGTTTTTGATGCGCTTGCTAGATTGGGGAGCTTTACTGCGGCGGCTGATGAGTTGAATTGTGCCAAGAGCTATGTCAGCCAAAGTATTAAGCGGCTGGAGGCGGATTTAGGAGCGGTACTGGTTTTGCGAACGACCAGAAGGGTTACGCTAACCGAGGTGGGGCAAACGCTGGCGATGCGGGCTGCGCAGCTGCGCGTTCTGATGGAAAGCCTCAAAATCGAAGTGAGCAGTATGCAAGATCAGCTGGCCGGGCCGCTTTTGATCAGCAGCCCGAGTGGTATCGGGCAATATGTACTGGCACCGATTCTGGCCGAGTTCGCCATTCATTACCCCTCTTTGCAGGTGCAAATGACGGCACAAAATAAGCTGCAGGGCATGGCAGAAGGGGGTATCGATTTCTGCCTGCATTCGCGCAATGTGCTGGACGACAGTATGGTGGCGCGACCCCTTGGCTTCACGCAGAAACGCCTCTATGCCTCGCCGCTGTATTTAGCCAAGGCGGCCAAATTGCAGCATCCAAGCGACCTGCGCCAGCATCGGGTTTTTTGCCACGAGAGCTTGCATGAGCAGATGGGCTGGCAGCTCGAGAAAAACGGCGAAGTGGTGAGGGTAGAGCTGCGGCCTACGCTGGTTTGCAATACCTTTGGGGCGATTGCCAGCGCGGTGGAGGCAGGATATGGCGTGGGACTCCTGGATAACATCATCGCAGCCCCCTATTTGCGCCAAGGGTTGATGCAGCCTGTACTACCCGATTGGCTAGCTACACCTAAGCCCTATTTTTTGGTGTTCCCATACCGGCAACCTATGCCCAAAAAATACGAAGCGTTTATTCAGTTTGTGGTGCCACGCTTGCAGGCAAGGCTGAGCGAGTCGATGAATTAACGCGCTGATAGGTCGTGCGGCTAAATAGTTTGGGTGTGGCGGAGGGCTTGCGTGAGTTATAAACCACACCGCTGATGATGAGGATCATGCCAATAAACTGCGGCAAACTAGGGGTTTGGCCTAGAGCAATGGCGATTAGCGTGGCGAAAATAGGAGCCAGATTCATAAAGATGGCTCCCTGTGCAGGGCCAATTTTACGCAGTCCTTCGTTCCACCAGACAAAGGCTAGCGCGGTACAAAAAAAGGCCATGGTCGCGATGGCCAACAAAACATTCCAAGCGGGCAGGGTGTAAAAATCGCTGCTCAAGCTTGCCGAAATAGCGGTCATGAAAATAGCGCCAACAATAATGGTGACGGTTGTGGTGTGCAGGGGGGAAATGCCATGAACAAAGCGTTTAGGAATAGCAGAATATAAAGCCCAGCTAAAGCTGGCAATTAAAACTAGTGCGTCGCCTAAGGCAAAATGTAAATCGCGGATGGCCTGAAGAGAGCCGCCGCTGACAACAATCGCTACGCCAAAAAAACTTAATCCCATCGCGAGTATTTGTTGATGATTCAGCGGTTCTTTTTGAAAAAAAGCGGTGAGTATGGCGGTAAGGATGGGGCTAAGCGCCATAATTAATCCCGCGTTAATCGCTGATGTGAGCTGCAGACCATAAAATAATGAAAAATTGACGCCCATAATGCCAATGACGGACATAAATAATAAGGGGCGGATATTATTGCGTAATGCTTGGATATCCCATTTCTCGCGCAAAGAAACAAAGATAAATAGAATCAGGCCAGCGATGATAAATCGCCAGCTGCCGACCACCATCGGTGATAAAAATTGCACCACGTATTTGCCAATATGAAATACTGCCCCCCAGAAGAAGACAGTCAATGTAAGTTGTATATAAGTCAGCAAGTGTGGCATGGTGTGTACGGCTTTAGCTGGAAATTGCCGTCATTATTGTTGCTGATCCTTAAGATGTATTTAGCCTTGAATGGAAAACAGTTTTCTAAAAATGAAAAATGCAGATTTGGATTGGAATGATTTAAAGTATTTTTTGGCGGTGGCACGTGAAGGCGGCTTAAGTGCGGCTGCGCTTAAATTGGGTAGCAGCGCATCAACTGTGTCCAGGCATATATCCGCTTTAGAAAATCGCTTAGGGGTGAAGCTTTTTTTGCGGCAGCAAATAGGCTATTTGCTCACTGATCAGGGCGTGAGTATTTTGGCAAGGGTGACTGAAGTAGAAAACGCCATGCTGACCGTAGAAAGAAATAGCGATCAATTGCAATCCGTTGATCAGGTCAGCGGCTTAATTCGGCTCGCCGCAGCGGAGTCTTTAGCCAGTTATTTAATCATGCCGCATATGCCGGAGTTTCTGGCTTTATATCCCAAAGTACAGGTAGAGCTTTTGGTGGGCGCATTGCCTGCTAATTTAGCACGGCGTGAGGCCGATGTGGCTTTGCGCTATGGCGATTCAATTGTGGTCGATAATAATCAGGATTACATCACCCATTTTGTCGGCTATGTGCATTTTGCACCGTATTGCCTGAAGTCTTTATTGGCAGATCTTGGCCCAAAGCAAGACCCGTGGCAGGCATTGCCTATTATTGAATTGAGTGATTGCTGGGCGTATTTACCGATGGTGAAATGGCTAAAGCAAATTACTCAGAATCGTGCTCCGCTGATTAAAGGCAATACCCTGCATACCCAGTATGTGGCGGTAAGGTGTGGTTTGGGAATTACCCTGTTGCCAGAATATGTAGGCGATATTGATGAAACACTGGTGAAACTCGATGCCCCATCGGTAGTGCCTTCGCGTGAGTTATGGCTGGTGTATCACCGTGATCTTAAAGCCAGCCAGCGCGTGCTTGCGATGAAAAACTTTTTAACCAAGCTTTTAGCGCAGGTTTTAGATAGCAAAAATTAAAGCTAAAAGATTAATCCCTTAGCGTTTGTACTGCTTAAACGGCAGGGCTGTGACTATTGCGTATCGCCCTGCCTGAAGTGTCTCTTTTTCCTCTCCATTGCTTATCTCTTTTCTGCCTGCGGTAAGTCTGCAGCGGCTTTTCTTTCAGATTTTTCCCTCTCTTCTTGCTTGTAAGCTACAGACAATGGCTTTGTGCTGATTTTATGCGCTTTGAATATGCCTTTGTAGTAAAACCAGCAAATACTACAAAATATTCTGTTACAAAACTACATTGGCATATTGTTTACAGCTGATTGAAAGCAATATAAAGTAAATAAGCGTTATATTCTTACTTTAAATTGTCTTTAAATTGTAAATGATTGAAATTAAATTTTACATTACTCACTGCTGATGTAGTCGCATCCCCGTCGTTTGTGCTGCACATCAGTAAAACGAAGCGTCACGGCTTGATGATAGAAAACGCACTCAAGCTGGTTTTTTTGATCAAATTGAAGTCAAAGGAAAGACCATGCCTAATCTACAGATCAGTGTTGTTATCCCCACCTATAACCGAGCCGATCTTTTACGCTATACCCTCGAATCTTTGGTTTTACAAACGCTGGATAAGCAGCTGTTTGAGGTGATTGTTGTTGATGATGGCGGCTCTGATAATAGCGAGCAGGTGGTTCAGGCGTTTTCTGAGCAGCTTAATATCAAATATTTCTGGCAAGAAGATAAAGGCTTCCGGGCGGGTAAGGCGCGCAATATCGGCACGGCGATTGCTGAAGGGCAATATATTATTTTTATTGATACAGGCGTTTTGCTGGGCAGTAAAACGTTGGAAGTGCACGCCAAAGTGCATACCCAATCAGAATTCCCTGTGGTGATCATTGGCTATGTTTATGGCTTTGAAGTAGATAACAGCCTGCTGGCCGAAATGTCTTCACAAATCGATTACCAAACGCCCGATGCCACGATTAGCCGTCTGTCTTTGATGGGGGCGCATGATATTCGCCAGCAGCAATACGATGAGCTAGGGGACAACATCAGCAACTGGCCTGCGCCCTTTGATATTTTCTGGACTTGCCATGCCTCGGCGGAGCGCGCACAGCTATTGAAAGCGGGCTTATTTGATGAATCATTTAATAGCTGGGGCGGTGAAGATGTTGATTTAGGCGTGCGTTTGCACCTAAATAACAATCAGTTTTCAATGGAGCGCGAAGCGGTGTCTTTCCATTGGCCACACAAAAAAGAAGTGGACGATCAAAAACAGCAATCAGAAATCGCAGCTTTACGCATTCACCAAAAATATCAGCTTTGGTCGACCAGCTTTTATGGCAAGGATTTGAATGATGAAAAATACTCCTTAAATAAAGTGATTAAAATTCATCGTGATTATGCGGTTAAGAAAACCAAACGTGCCGAATTACTTGAAACCGAGGGGGCATAATATGCCCTGCGAATATCAGAATATTTATTTAATTCCACCCGAGTTGGCAGCTAGCCCCGCTCAAAATGTAGCCGAAAACTTGCTCAAACATCAGGTGAGGATAGGCCTGAGCACCCATTTCTCTGGTACGCCTCGTTTAGCGTATACCAGAGTGATTGATAAAGAGTTGCTGGAGGCGGGCTTAGTAGCGTCTGATATCGATGAGGCTCAGTTTGCAGGCAGTATTGTGATTGGTAGCCAGTGTTATATCGAATCGGGAAATATCCCTGCTTTTCATAATTTGCCGGTTAAGCTGAGCACGGTGCAAATTAACGATGGCCCGGTTGGGCAGATTAGAATTGGCGATCGGGTGGTATTGCAGGGCGTGGCGATTCTGGCTTATCAGCGGGTGGAGATCGGCAACGATGTTATTTTTGGCCCGATGGTAACGATTATGGATAGCAGCGGCCATCCTCTGCTAGGGCGTGGCCAGGCGGGTGAAGCCGCTAGAATTCGCTCTGCCCCTGTGCGAATAGCGAATGGGGTTTGGGTCGGTGCAGGGGCAACGATTCTAAAAGGCGTAAGCATCGGTGAAGGTGCGGTGATCGGTACACAAGCTGTGGTAAGCGAAGATGTACCGCCTTTTTGCGTAGTGACCGGTAACCCTGCCAGAATTGTGAAGCAGCTGCAAAGTGATAAGAAAGTGGATGCAAATCCGGCAGAGAAAATGCTGGCCGTATGTTAACTCTGCCTAGGCTCCTGTTATACAGGGGCCTTTTTTTATAGGGGTAGAGATTGTTTCTTTAAGTGGGATCGTACTTTTACCAAGACAAGGTAGATGGCTTTCTTTAGATTCAAAGGTGGCCTTTTTGCCGATGATCTGGAAGCATGTGGATTCGTTTCTATTTTCTAAAAGAATAATTTTCCTGAGCCTGTTTAGCTTCTCGGCTTTGCATGCCGCAGATTTGCCCGATTTACCCGATGCTCAGGATACATCGCTTGGTAAAATCAATTGGGCTATGGATAAGGCAAGCTTGGGGTTTAAAACTTCGACCGAGCGCCTTAGTGCGACTGTTGGCTATTCAGAGGCCAATAAAACAGCGCTAAATTTAGATGGAGGCTTTGCGCTGAGCGATTACTTTGCGCTGGGCGCTAATTTAGAAGTCAGCGAGCGTTTTCAAGAAGCGCTGCTCTCTGGCGTATTTAGTACGTCGGATCATTTGCGTTTAAGGCTTTCCTTAGGGCAGCAGCAGGCACAAAAGACGTTTCAGTTGACTAATGGCAGCGATGAGCAGGAGATGCGGCAGAATAATTATCTGCTGAATTTAAAAAAGAGCTGGGATAGGGGCCATGTTTTCTCCGAACTGGGCATGACGGTCTATGCCGCTGATCCAAGTATTGAAAGTCAGAATGTGGTCAGTAGTGATTTTGATTCACGCATGTCAAACACTAGGCGGCAGGGGGCTGTTTACAATATCAGCCTCGCTCCTGCTTATTTTTCCAAGCTCGATTTAGGCTTGGGCTATAAGCGTGTGCAAAATACGGCGGGTGCAGCCTGGGGGGGAAGAGAGCGGCAATCTTTAGTGCAATACAGCCAGTATTTCACAAATTGTCTGCGCCTTACGGGAGGCTATAACGGAGGTGAATCCACTCATTTATTTAATGTGGGGATTGCCAAAGACGAATGGAGTGTAACTGCCACCCGCAGGGTAGAGCAGGACATTGCCCAAGGCAATATTGTGCTGCGCTATGCCATTCCTCTGAATGGAGGTAGTTTTAAAAGCCAGACCTGCGCCCAGTACCTTGCAGGGCCTAAGCCATTTACACCTGTATTGGCAGATGCCATTCAGCGGCCTTCTCCGCAATCGGTGCTGGCCTATACCGGTTTTAGCGGCCCTATTCCAGATAAAACCGTGGCAGCGGGCGGGGTGAGTATTGATATCAGTAATCGGCAATCTATTTTGCTGCTCTTACCTGTAAAGGAAATTATTGCCCTGCAAAGCAAGGGCAAGGCGGTGATTCGTGAGCGTGGGACCGAGTTATTTGTGCTTGAGGCGGGCACAATCAGGGCGATGTTGACTCGCTTTAGCAAAGCTGGTGTGTATATTCTGGATGTGCAGCAAAGCGATGGTGCGGTGCTGCAAATCGAAGTAGAGGTGAGCAAAGCCGCTGCAGAATTGGGCGGTGATGCGAAGCTGGCCTCGGTGAAACGATTAAATTTCCCCACACTTTTAGGCCTGCAAAAGATATCTCCACAGCAATTTGCCCGTATGCCTGTGGCCGAGCTGGAATTGTTCAATGCAGAACAATTATTATCTTTGCCACCTAAGGCGATTGCCGCGATGAGCTCTGCTCAGCTGGCTGCTTTGAAATTATTGCCGGTATTGAGCCAGCCACAATTAGCCGCTCTGCCCCCCCAATTATTGCTTGCCCTAAGCCCAGAGCAACTTAGCTCGTTATCACTCGCCCAGCTTGGCGCTTTAAATACGGATGACATTGTATTCAGCCCAGAGCAACAGGCTGTCTTGCCTATGCCTGATTTGGTGGCGCTGACGATGATAAGCAAAACCTTGGATGACGAGCCGTTTTATATCCCAGCTCCTGCCAGCAATAGCCAGGGCCTAATTAGCTATTACAGTAGCCAGCCCGAGATCGCCACGGTGGATGAAAAAACCGGCTGGGTGACGCTACTCAAAGCGGGTGAAACGATGATTGAAGCAAGGCTGGCCGCAAAAGGGATATATACAGCTGCCAGTGTGAAAACACCGTTGATTGTTCAAGCAGGGCAAGAGATTGGGCCGCTTGAGTGTAGGGATGAGCGTCGCGAATTATTTACAAGCACCCCATCATTCGTAGGGCGGGTGAAACCCGCGAGCAATATTAAATAAATACGTGGGTTTCACCCGCCCTACATAAAGTTCGGAGCTCCCTATTTTCTGTAATTCAAGATCTAGCTTATCCATTGTTATCAGCAGAACCTCTAAGGAAAAACATGAAATTACTCTGTATCACCGGCGGATCTGCTGGTTTGGGCGCGGCGCTGGTCAGCTTGTATCAGGCTCAAGGCTGGCAGGTCTGCGAGTTTTCGCGCAGTGGCCAGCTTGCAGGTCATATCAGCGTTGATCTGGCGGCAGACAATGCGGCAAATCTGATTGATGCGCATTTTTCTCGGCTAGCGAGCCAAACTTGGGAAGAGGTGCTGCTAATCAATAATGCTGGCATGCTCAGTCCGCTGGCTCCGGTTGCCACTTTAAGTGATGAGGCCATTGCCACTAATCTGAATGTGAATTTCAATGCGGCGATCCGCATTATTGCAGCGTTTATCCGCCATTTTGGTGATTTGCCTGCGCGTAAAACCGTGCTGCAGGTTTCATCCGGTGCAGCGATTCGCGGCTATGGTAGCTGGTCTTTATATTGTGCGAGCAAAGCAGGCCTAGAGCACTTTATTCGGGCGCTGGCGGTAGAACAAAGCACGATGACGCATCCGGTGAGCTGTATTAATTTTGACCCCGGCGTCATGGATACTGCCATGCAAGCCGAAATCCGCTCGCGCACAGCAGAAGAATTCCCCGATGTAGGCCGATTTATTGCCCGTAAGGAGCAAGGTCTATTACGCCCGCCTGCAGATGTGGCGGCGGCGATTGCAAGGCTGGTCGCTTCTGAAATTCAGGGCGGTGAGCGATATAGTGTGGATGCGGTGTGAGGGAGAGAAAACCCAAGTCTTGAACCTCGGAGGAAAACGAATGTAGGGTGGGCACGACCCTGTGCCCATCCTACAAATCTTGCTAGTTATTCACCGTATAAACCTGCCCAGTCTGTGCGCCTTCTACGCTTTTGCTATAGGCCAGCGCTACTTTTGCTGCGGGTACGGCATCAAAGCCTCGGAAGTAGGGGCCGTAGTTTTCAAGAGCTTCTTGTAATACGGTGGGGCTGATGCTGTTGATGCGTAAGCCGCGCGGTAGCTCAATGGCGGCGGAGCGGACAAAGCCGTCGATAGCGGCGTTTACCATGCTGGCGCTGCTGCCAAAGCGAATCGGATCGCTGCTTAAAATGCCGCTGGTTAAGGTGATGGAGCCGCCGTCATTTAACGCGCCTTGTGCGGCCAGCGCCAAGTTTACTTGTCCCATCAGTTTATCGTTAATGCCGATGGCGTAATGGTCGGCGCTAAATTCGGCCAGCGGGGCAAAGTGTACATTCCCTGCCGCTGAGATCACCGCATCTACTTTGCCTATTTCTTTAAACAAAGCCGTGATGCTGGCTGCGTCTTTTAGATCAACCCGATACTCGCCGCTGTTTCTGCCTGCGGTGATGATTTCGTGCCGTGATGATAGTTCTGCAACAACAGCTTTGCCGATTGTGCCATTGGCACCGATAACAAGAATTTTCATGGTGTTTATCTCTGTAAGAGTTGGATCGCGTTGTGGAGCTTTTGCTTTGCGCGATCAAGTTTGTTTACAGAAAGAATCATAAACAAACTTTTATCATTGATAATCTAGCTAATAATTAACTTTGAGTTGCCCTAGTGGAAACAATTAGTCAGCAAGTGATTTGGGCCAATACCTTTACCTGTGTGGCGGAGCAAGGGAGCTTTACGCGGGCGGCAGAAATTTTGGGCTGTTCTAAATCCTATGCCAGCAAGCAGGTATCGCAACTAGAAAATTTGCTTGGCGTGGATCTTTTTTTTCGCACCACACGCAAACTCAATCTCACCGAGGCGGGCAAGGTTTATCTGGTGCATTGCCAATCGTGGCAGGCGCAGGTTTCGGCCGCCCGGCAGGCGGTGCTGGTTTTGCGTGAAGAAGTGGCAGGCTTATTGCGTATCACCGTGCCAACCAGTTTTGGCGGGGTGTTTATGTCGCAGATTTTAATAGCGCTACGTGAGCAATATCCACGTCTGGAAGTAGAGCTGGATGTGAGCCGCGAGCCGCGAGATTTAGAGGCCGATGGTTATGATCTGGCGGTGCGATCTGGCTATTTGGGGCATGAGCGGCTGGTGTCTAAGCCTTTGGTATCGGCGCAGCTTTGCCTTGTTGCTTCCCCTACATGTATTGCTAGCTCGCCGGAGCTGGTCTCGCCCAGTGATTTGCTGACTTGGCCTTGCCTTGCCAACTCTCATTTTCGAGATCCCTGCCACTGGGTTTTTAATCGCGGCAAGGAATTGCACTCAGTAGATATCAAGGCGGAGCTAAGAATCAGCGATTATGGTTTGCTAAGGAATCTGGCCTTGGATGGTGCGGGGGCGGTGTGTTTGCCTTATTACTTAATTGCCGGGGATTTAGCCAGCGGTCAGTTGCAGCAGCTACTGACCGAGTTTAGTCTGCCCGCCCAATCACTGTATCTGGTTTATCCACAACGTCTGCCCCAACCCGCCAAGCTACGGGTGCTGATCGATTTTCTGAGCGATTGGTTTGCAAACAATGAGCTGGCAAAAGCTTGAACTACAGAGAGCACGATAGGCTTGATCACTTTTTCTCTGTGCTCTTTGTGCTCTCATTGAGCTTAGTATCTACAGATCTTTGGTTTTTACACTGGCGCTTTAAAACAGCACCTCATCCAGCCGCTGGCTAAAGTCTTTAGGCGGAATCACATCGCTGCGTAATATCTTAACGGGTAGCACGGTGCGATCCAGCCATTGACCACGCTCGACTAAAACATGGCAGAGCGTCATTTCTACGGCGTCTTCTGCCTGGCTGAGTACACCCATTTTATCGAGTTTTAAAGATTGGATTTCCAGCTTGAGGTGACTATTGGCATCAGTGAGCGAGGTTTCTAGCAGGGCGAGCAGGGCATCAGGCTCCAAGGCGCTGCGGCAGGCGTTAAATTCTGTGGATAATTTATCGACCTCCTGCGTGAGCGCGGCATGGCGTGGCTCGGTAGGCTTGCAATAGCGCCAGCTTATTCTTACTTCATTCAGCTCGGCTTCAAGCTGGCGTTTAAATTGCTCTCTGGCTTCGATATGCCAGGCCGCGTGGCTGGCAAGCAGCTTGAGCAAGCGGCCAATTAGCTTTTCTTGTAAATCAGCGATGCTGCCAGCAAGCTGGCTGATTTGCTGCCCACGGCAAACCAGCACCTGCTGGGCTACATCTTGCCGAATATTATCGCCGCAGACTTCCATGCCATAGCGCTGCTGCAATTGGCTTTGCATAACCAGAACAGCATAAGCGTGATCGGCAAGCGGGTTTTGTGCAAACCAGTTTCTGACTTCTTCGGAGTGGCTGATGGTTTCTTGTACACTTTCAGCGGTGCCAAAAGCTGCGTGGGTATGGGCTTCCTTATTCCAGCTACGGCTTGATAACTCCACTGGCTCTGGCAGCTTTGCCACAATGCGGCCGCTCCAGGAGTAGGCAATCGCGTAAGCATTTTGCAGGCGTGTTTGATAACGGCTGGCGAGCTTAATACGTGGGTTGGCGCTATCTGCCAAAGCAGTAAGTAGGGCCAGATCACAGGCGGGGCCTGCTGGTTTGCGGGTAAAAACAGCGCTGAGCGCATTCCAGAGTTTCATTGGCTATCCAGATAAAGTGTTGCAGGGTCCGGCTCTTTTAGTGTGCGGATGATGCGGGCAGGATTGCCGCCTACCAGAGTGCAGCGTGGCACATCACGCGTCACCACCGCCCCGGCACCTACAACGCTATGGTCGCCAATGCAAACCCCAGGGCAAATAATCGCCCCCGCACCTATCCATACATTGCTGCCAATGCGGACAGGCTTGGCGGTAAAGGCGTATTGCTGGCGCTCGGTGGGGTCCACTGGGTGGCTCACGCTGATAATTTGCACATGCGGGCCGATTAGGCTGTGATCGCCGATTCTGATCGGTGCACCACCTAAAATGCTTACGCCTAGATTGATCATCACTTTACGCCCAAGTTCAACTTCCCAGCCACGTGATAAATACAGTGGTGGATAAATCGTCACTTGTTCTGCTTTGGCAAACAGGGCTTGGATGAGTTTGCTGCGTTCATCATGCGTGCTGTTGTTAAATTGCTTAAGCAGTGCGTGTTCTGCAATAAACGGGGTTGGGTCTATGCTTTCTAAATCACTAAAGTGATAGTAAATCGTTTCAGACACGATAAATCTCCCGTCTATTTCGTAGTGCTTATGCGCTGTCTAATAATGTAGGAGGGTGCAACCCGCTCATTGCACTCGTCGGCTCATGGTGAGATTAAGTTTCAGCAGTGCTGATTTTTGCTAAGCCAGCTTGAATCAGGTGATAGGCGATGCTGGCCTTGCTGGGTAACTCGGGCAGGTTTTCCAGGCTAAACCACTGTGCATCTTCGATCTCTCCTTCTTGGGGTATGATCTCCCCTGAAACATAATCTGCAATAAAAGCGAGCATCAAAGAGTGCGGAAAAGGATGGCTTTGGCTACCAAACCAGCTCAGGTTGGAGACTTTTACCCCTACCTCTTCATAAATTTCACGAAAAATAGCCTCTTCACAGCTTTCTCCTGCTTCCACAAAGCCAGCCAGTGCACTGTAAACACCAGGACGAAAATGAGGGGAGCGGGCTAAAAGCAACTGCTGGTCTTTCTTGATCAGTACCATAATCGCAGGTGAAATTCTGGGATAAGCGCGGTGCAGGCAGGCTGGGCATTCTCTGGCGGTTTCTCTGCTCATCCGTATTGTGGCCGTGCCACAGCAGCCACAAAAGCGGTGCTGCCTGTCAAAGGTCAGTAATTGCTGCGCCCGGGCGGCAATCCAATAATGGCTTTCTTCGATTAATCCCCAAGCCGCACGCAGGCCTATGGCTTGCAGCTCAGCAGCATGTGGTGTGTCTTTGTGCCAAGCCACTAACACGCAGGCTTGTGCTGTTACGCTGCCAATTTGCACTGAAATCTCTGCGCCATCGTGCGGTGGTAAATCACTTGCCACAGGCAACCTGCCATCGGGATAAACCAAGAGTTGATCGCCGATAAAAGCTAAGCACAGGCTATTGGCGCTGAGCGTTAGGTGTTTGTATTCTGGAATAAACTCAATAGGTAGCATGACTCGGTTCTTTATTGTGAGTTAGGCAGGAGTAGGGCGGTCTGTTTGGTGCGCAATCCTTGCATGCTTTAGTGCAGAGCTTTAATAAGCAATGATATTCCAGTCAGGATGGTGACGCTTTCAAAGCAGCGTTTAATCATTTGATTACCCTGCTTTAATCCCCAGTGCGCACCTAAATAACCACCTAGGGCAGAAGCCAGCAGTAACACAGGAATCCACGGCCAGTACACGCCAGCTTGTAAAGCCAGCGAAATCGCCCCCGCACTATTCCAAAACAGCCCTACCAACACCATGGTGTAAGCCACGGCCTGCTTGTAATCCATACCAAACCAATGCACCAGCCAAAGCGTAACAAACAGGCCTGTACCGGAAGTAAACGAGCCATTCAGTACACCAATAAAAAATAAACCCGCCACACCAAGCCAGAGTTTTGAGCCACTGCGATGGCGGCTTTGTTGTTGCTGACCAAGGGCAGGGGAGAATAGAGAGTACAGGCCTAAGCCACTGGTAAGGATGGCTAAAATCAATAGCGTCCAGTGTTCAGGGATATGCAGGACGAGCAGGGTGCCAATCAGCACTCCGGGTAAGCCACTCGCCAGTATTAAGGCAGAAAACCGCCAGTTAAGCGTGCCTGCTTTTAAGTGCTTGACGGTAGCGCCTAGCCCCAGCGCTACGCTGGCCACTTTATGAGTTGCCAATGCCACAGGAAAGGCTAAACCCAGAAATAGCAAAATAGGTAATTGCAGAAGGCCCGCACCGCCCCCCGCAAGGGCAGAAAGCGTATTGGCGATTAATGAAACAATAAATAAGGCGAGTAATTCTGTCATTGGTGTTTGCTTGGGTAGACGGGCGTATATCGCTTTAAATCAGCATAAAAATTGTATTTATTTCATCTGCGGCTACTTTAAGAAAGCGAGTTTTGCTTGTTTGTCGTTTAAATACATCATTGCTTCCCGCTTAGCTCCTGTATCCGCTGAATGTTTTTGCAGGTTTTTGTCAGGATACGCAAGTTTCTAGGGCTGGTCAGTAATTGATAAAGAAGAGGAATAAATCGTTCAATTCAATATGAAATGACTGGCTAGGCCAATCTGGCGAATATTTTGCAGATGCACAATGGTGTTACTGTATTCTTACAGCTATCAACTGTTTATCAGTAATTTATACAGGATTGCCCTGACTTAGGGATAGTCCTAGGCTGGTTTAGCTTGTCAAACATTTGTTTGATTCGTAGCATGAAGATCGTTTCTCAACGACAGAGCATAGGGCTTTGGGTTGCGGTAAACCTAATAACAAGACGGGAGATATACATGAATTCTTCGCTGCCACGGGCAAGTCGCCCATTTGCTGTTTTGCTGCTGACCTCCCTGCTCGCTGCGTGTGGCGGTGGTGGAGATGCAAATACCCCGGCGGATACCCGCAATATTAAAGAAGTGGTTTCTTTTGGTGATAGCCTGAGCGATGTGGGCACGTATAACCCGACTACGGCTGATGCAGATCTGACTAATGATCAGGCGCTGGGCCTTCGCTTTACAACTAAGCCTATTCTTAAAGTGGCTGGTAAGCCTGATCAGGCGACACCGGGTGCAGTTTGGGCTGAAGTTCTGGCTGCTGAATATGGCTTAAATATTACTCCGAATCGTTTAGTTAATTTTAGCGGCATCAATCCAGCGACTGGTGCGCCAGTTGGAACGCCCGGCTCTATGGGGAAGATTTATGATCTTGGCGGCTCTGCCTACGCTGAGGGCGGAGCAAGAATTGAAACCGAACTTACTGTTAATGCAAGTGGTCAGGCCATTAATAATGGGCTGATTACCGTTGCGCCGGGCGTTACTTATCAATCGGCCACAGCACTTTCTATCAAAGGCCAGATTGCCAAATATAAAGCCGCGCGTAGTAGCTTTAATTCTAGCCAGCTGGTGTTGATCCAAGGCGGCCCAAATGATTTCTTTGCTTTCTTAGGTGGTGTTGCAGCGGGCAAGATTGATCCAGCAACTGCGTCAACCGAAGTTGGTAAAAACGCAGCGGCTATGGTGGCTCAGGTCAAATCTTTGGTAGCGATGGGTGCAAGCAAGGTGGTGTATGCCAATATGCCTGATTTGGGTGTGACACCGCAGTTCTCTTCTACCCCATTAAAAGGTTTGGCCACTTCAATTTCTACCGGCTATAACCAGGCTGTTGCAGCGGGCTTAGCTGCTGAAATTGCAGCCAAACAAGTGTTGGTTTACAACACTGCAGGCTTAGTCGCTACAGCTATTGCCAGCCCGGCTAGTTTTGGTTTGGTGAATACTACGGCTATGGCATGCAATAACGATACAACGCCATCTGCAACGCCTTTGCCGCCGACCACAAATCCAGCTAAAGTTTCTGCCCTGACATGCAATCCTAAGACCTTGGTTGCATTGGATGCAGATATTCAATATCTGTTTGCTGATGGTGTGCATCCTTCGGTCGTTGGGCACACGGTTTGGGGTAAAGCTGCAGCGGGTACAGCCATTGCTTCTGGTTACGTTAAGTAATCCTTAGCCCACAAAAAACCGCGTTGGCCCCAAGGCTTGACGCGGTTTTTTTATGCTCAGGATTCTGCGTCACCAAGGTTTTGTACTGGGCAGATACTAATTTGCCTAAAGGTGGCTACAGCTTCGCCCGTGGATCCGGTAAAATTCAAGCATGAGCAAATTAACATTAGATCGCATCCTGCAATCGCAGGGCTTTGGTACGCGCAAGGGTTGTCGCGAGATGATTGCCGACGGTGAAGTGGCCGTAAACGGTGAAATTGTCAGCAACTTCAAGCTCGCTTTTGAAACTACGGGGCTGGAGCTCACCATTTTTGGTGAAAGCTGGCCCTATCGTGAACACGTTTATATTGCGCTGAATAAACCAAGCAATTTTGAATGCTCGCGTAAACCTAGCCACCACCCCGGTGTGCTGACGCTGCTGCCCGATCAATTTCACTGGCGTGAAGTGCAGCCAGTTGGCCGATTAGATCACGATACCACCGGCTTGTTGCTGATGTCGGATGACGGTTCGTTTATCCATGCGCAATCATCCCCTAAGCGGCATGTGCCTAAGGTTTATGTCGCCATTACTGCCGAGCCGGTGAGCGATGAATTGGTCGCACTGTTAATCGCCGGTGTGCAGCTCAACGATGAGCCTGCGCCTCTGGCTGCTGTGCATTGCAAAAAGCTAGGCGAGCACGAGCTGGAAATCGTGCTGGAGCAGGGCAAATATCATCAGGTAAAACGCATGCTGGCCGCAGCGGGTAATCATTGCGCCGGGCTAAGGCGCTCTGAGATTGGTGGCTTAAAGCTGGCGGAAATGGATTTGCCCGAAGGAGAGTGGTGCTATTTATCCGAAGCACAAATGGCGCTCTTGGTGCCTAGTCAGTAAATAGAAAGTGGGGAAGTTTTGAGGTAGATAAATGTTGTCATGATTTTGTCATGTTATTGTTACGATTTAGTCATGTTATTTCATTAGTCTTACTAACTTTTTGTTTCCTGCCTAAGGATTTCCCCATGAATTTACGTAATGGCCTGCTCGTGGCCAGCATTGCGCTGGCACTGACTGCGTGTAATGACTCTGATTCAACCGAAGCTGTAGTGCCTGTCGCACCCGTCGATGTTAAGTTGATTGCCATTAATGATTTTCATGGCAATATCGAGGCGGCGGATGGCATTACTCTTACCCTGCCTGATCCTAAAGACCCAAGCAAAACCATTAAAGAGCCTGTGGGCGGTGCTGAGTACCTAGCTACCTGGATCAAAAACCTAAAAGCTAAAAATCCAAATAATGTGGTGGTTTCAGCGGGTGATCTGATTGGTGGCAGCCCGATGATTTCGGCGTTGTATCACGACGAGCCGACCATCGAGGCCATGAATACCATGGGCCTTGATATTAACGCGGTAGGTAATCATGAATTTGATGATGGCCACGCAGAATTAATGCGTATGCAAAATGGCGGCTGCCACGCTGATAAAGTGGGCTGCGCCGATGGCAAATTTGAAGGGGCAAAATTCAAATTTCTGGCTGCCAATGTGCTGGATAGTAAAACCGGCAAAACTATTCTGCCTGCTTACCAGATTAAAGAATTCAAAGGCGCAAAGATTGGCTTTATTGGCATGACTTTAAAAGGCACGCCTGGCATTGTTACCCCGGCGGGTGTAGCCGGGCTTGAGTTTCAAGACGAAGTAGAAACTGCCAATAAGCTGGTGCCAGAGTTACAAAAACAAGGTGTGGAAGCGATTGTGGTGTTGCTGCACGAAGGCGGAATTCCGGCTGATGCGCAAATTAATGGATGTAAAGATATTGCAGGCCCGATTGTGGATATCGTTAAAAAGCTGGATAAAGCGATCGATATCGTCATCTCAGGCCATACTCACAAGCCTTATAACTGCACCATTAACGATAAGCTGGTGACCAGCGCCTATCAATATGGCGGCATGGTGACCGATATCGATCTGACGATTGATCCAAAAACCGGTCACGTTAGCAAAATGAGCGCTAATAATCTGGCCGTTACCCGTGGCGTGGCTAAAGATCCTGCACAAACTACCCTGATTGATAAGTTCCTGAAGCTGGTTACTCCGCTGAAAGATCGTGTGGTGGGAACAGTCGCTGGTGCTCTGCCAAGATTGGTTAATGGTGCAGGTGAATCTGTATTAGGCCGCGTGATTGCTGATTCACAGCTGGCTGCCACGGCAGACAAAGATTTAGGCGCTTCGCAAATTGCCTTTATGAACCCAGGTGGGGTGCGTGCTGATTTAACACCAGATGCAGAAGGTAAAGTGACTTACGGCAAGCTGTTTGCTGTACAGCCCTTTGGTAATTCGCTGGTGACCATGACGCTAACGGGCGAGCAAATTGACAAAGTGCTTGAACAACAATGGAGTGGCACTCCTGCCAAAATCATGCAGGTTTCTACGGGCTTTAGCTATGTTTGGGACAAGATCAAGCCCAATGGCAGCAAAATTGATATCGCGAGCATCAAGCTTAATGGTGTAGCGATTGATCCAAAAGCCAGCTACCGCGTGACGGTAAATAACTTTATGGCCAGTGGCGGGGATGGCTATCTTGAGTTTGTAAATGGCAGCAAGGTGCTGGGCGGTGCTCAGGATATTGACGCACTAGAAAGCTATATCAAGAAAAATCCTAAGCTTGCTGTGCCAAGTACTGAGCGTATTAACACTGTGAATTAACAATAAATCATGGCTGCTTAGGCCGTGAGGCGTGCGTACCAAGCCGTATGCACCACTTTCCCCTCAGGGAGTGGTGCTGCGGCTTTTTTAATAGAGAATAAAATCCAGACTACCGAAAGTTGGCTATGGTTAATTCATACTTTTGGAGTAAGTAAATGAAACCTCTATGTTTACAGCGCAGGCAGTTTTTATTATTGGTGAGCGGCTTACTCGCCACGGTGGCCATGCCTGCATGGGCGGCGGGATCGCAAGGTGAAGTTAAGCTGTTAGAAGGGCAGGCGTGGCGTAATGATCGGTCTTTAAAAGTAGGCGATCCTATTGCCGCAGGAGATCAGTTACGTACCGGTGCAGATTCAAAATTGGTGGTGAGGGTAGAGGGCGACGTGTATTTGTTGCGGGCCAATAGTGTTTTGCAGCTTGAGCAAAAAGGGCTGCTGATCAGCGGCTTGCGGCTTGCCAGTGGTGCTTTACTGGCGGTCTTTGCTAAGGGAAATAAGCAAATCATTACCCCAACGGTTACGGCCGGGATACGGGGCACTGGCCTCTATGCAGAGGCCAGTGAGCAGAGCACCTATTTTTGCCTCTGTTACGGCGAAGTAGATTTAAGCCCGATGCACCAGCGAGCCAAACGCTTTCAGGTAAAAGCCAGTCATCATAATGCGCATACCTTGGATGCCAAAGGCAGCATAGAAAAATCGCCACTGCGTAATCATAGCGATGACGAGTTGGCGATTTTAGAGGCTTTGGCGGGGCGTAAGCCCAATTCCGCTATTTAGAAATGGTATATCTGTGTGTATGCGCATCAATTCAAGCCAGTGTTATGTGTAGGGCGGCTGAAACCTCCGAAATACGCGGGTTTCAGCCGCCCTACGAATGGTGCAATGCTTACCAATAAGCTGCAATGGCACTAGCTGATTTGTTGTGCATAGGTGCACACCGTCGGCCCTGCCTTTTACTTTGCCAGTCGCGCATTCCAGTTTTTCACCGCTGCATCTAGCGCGGCTTTTGCTGATTTTCGGCCCGTAATGGCGGCTTGTATTTCGTTTTGCAAAGCGCGCTGCATGGTGGCTTCGTCTGGCAAGAGGCCAGGCTCCAGAGTTAGCGTTTTGGCATTGCCAATCGATAGCGCGGCGATGGCGCGTGATTTTTCTACTGGATCAGTGCTCTTCGCGCTGGACATAAAGTAGCCATCTGTTGCGGCTAGCTTAGTGGATGGGAAAGTTGTACCCGTTTCTTTAGAGAAAGCCAGTTGCGCGGCATCACTGGTAATAAATTTACCCAGCTTCGCTGCGTCAGCAGGAGACTTGGTGCCTTTTGGAATCACGTAATCCATCATCCAGCCGCCAAAAGCCATTTTGCCCTCTGCAATCGGGAAGGCGGCGATATCTGTTTTGGCGTAAATGGCTTTGCTATCGGTTTGGGTACGTTTGAGTGCCTGTGGTGCGGTGGTCATCATGGCAATTCTTTGCGTGTTATACGCTGCAATTTCTTGCTCGAATTCCATTTTGAATACATCTTTAGGCATTGCGCCTACTTTGTATAAATCAGCAAATTTCTGCAATAAAGCAATGTGTTTGGGTGAATTAAAAACAGCTTTGCCATTTTCAATTACAGGCAGGCCTGCGTAGTAAAACCAGTTAATAAAACTACCGCCGCTTTCTGCCGATAATTTAGGGGCAAAAGCAGGGATTTTTGTTTTTTCAGTAATGGTCTTGGCTTGAGCTAGTAATTCATCAAAGTTTTTTGGCGCTGTTTTAATACCGGCTTTATCAAATAGCTCTTTATTATAGGCAATTACAGAAACAGAGTTATACCAAGGAAAGGCGTAGATTTTCCCTTTATAAGTGACATCATTGAGCGCATTGGCCTGATATAGGTTTTTATCTGCGCCCAGATATTCATCCAGCGGCAGGATATTTCCCTGGCGGGCAAAATCGTGTACCCAAGGTACATTGAAGTTTACTAAGGCAGGCGGATTGCCGGCTGCAATCGCAGCGATCAGCTTTGGCTGAATCTGATCCCAGTTCATATCGACCCAAATGGCTTCCAAATTGGGGTTTTTCTGATTAAATTGGCTGGTGAGATTTGTAAAATAGTGGTTGAATTTAGGTGCCATACTCATGGTCCAAACTTCTAGCTTTACTTTCTCTGCAGCAAAAACAGTCGAAGTGCTTAATACGGCAGCTGCTGCCATTGCACTGGCAATCAATTTTTTCTTCATCGCTATCCCCTCCTAAGTATAGGGCCATTACCACTGGCCAACATTGAGCATTGTGAAACTGTGCTGCTTTTTTAGAGTGTGAATAAATATACTTTATTTGTGTATGAAAATGCCTTACCTCTGTGATTGATAAGGTGTAGAAACTCGTCATATTCTGTTGCAAATATCCCCAGTATTCGCTCGTATTCAATCATTGTTTTAGCCAGTTTTCTGTTTTAAGGCCATAGTGAGTGGCGCTCATTCATTGCGCATAATGGATAGGCTTAATTTCAAATATCGTTTTTCAATTTATTCCCGATCGCCAACCCTAAGCGAGGTATGAAACGATGGCTGTTTTGATCTGCGGTTCTATGGCTTACGACACGATCATGGTGTTTCCTGATCGTTTTAAGAATCATATCCTGCCAGAAAAAATTCATATGCTTTCGGTGTCGTTTATGGTGCCGGAAATGCGTCGGGAATTTGGCGGTTGCGCAGGCAATATCGCCTATAGCCTGAAAATGTTAGGGGGAGATCCGCAGATTATGGCAACAGCAGGTTGCGATTTTGCCCCCTATGCAGAGCGCCTCGATACGCTGGGTATTCGCCGCGACAGCATTCAGGAAGTGGCCAACACGTTTACTGGGCAATGCTTTTTAACGACCGATCTGGACGATAACCAGATCAATGCTTTTCATCCGGGGGCGATGAGCTTTTCGCATTTAAACCGGGTGGCCGATGTGAAAGCCTCTATCGGGCTGGCGATTATTTCGCCTGATGGTAAGCAGGGTATGCAAGAGCATTGCGAGCAATTAGCTGAGGCGGGCATCCCCTTTGTGTTTGATCCGGGCCAAGGCTTGCCGATGTTTAGCAAAGATGAGCTGCTACGCATGATTTCCTTGGCAAGTTATCTAACGGTGAATGATTACGAGCTGGAAATGGTGTTGAACACCACGGGCCTGAGCATAGAAGGCTTAAAAAAAGCGGTGCGGGTGCTGATTGTTACTCTGGGCGGTGAAGGCTCTAAGATTTATATCGATGGCATTTGCCACGACATTCCTGCGGTGGCGGCTAGCGAAGTGCTTGATCCAACAGGCTGCGGTGATGCCTATCGTGCGGGGCTTTTATATGGCATTAGCCAAGGTTGGGATTGGCCTGCGGCGGGTCGGCTTGCTTCGTTGCTTGGTAGTATCAAAATTGGCTTTAAAGGCGGGCAAAATCACGAGATCAGCCGTGAAGTATTGGCCGCTCGTTTTGAAGAGGCTTTTGGTTTTGCGCTACCAGCTTAGCTTGGCTTCCCTTAATGGGCGGCAATCCTAAGCTTTCATTTTTCCTGCTGGTAGGCTGATCATTAGCGTTTACTACTGTATTAAATCTGTCATATTCCTGACACTTTGCCTTCATATTGTCTCTATATGGTCTAGCCCCACATCGGGGTATCAAAAACCATATTGTTTAGCAGGGGTTGCAATGAATAAGAAAACAGTTGAGAGCTGCAAATTAAAAAAATTAATGGCGCTATGTCTGATGGCTTGGGGGATGGCTGCTCCAGCTCATTCTGCTGTGCTGATTAGTCAGGTTTATGGCGGCGGCGGTAATAGCGGTGCGATATTTAAAAATGATTTTATCGAGTTATACAATGCCGGGGATAAGCCGGAAGTGCTCAATGGCTGGAGCGTGCAATATGCTTCCGCAACGGGTGGCTCTTGGCAAAAAACGCCGTTAAGCGGCGTATTGCTTGCTGGTCAGTATTATCTGATTCAGCAGGCCGCAGGTACGGGGGGCAGCGCTAATTTACCTACGCCAGATGCGGTGGGTACTTTAGCCTTAAGCGGTAGCAGCGGCAAAGTGGCCTTGGTATCTAATAACACAGCATTGAGCTGCGGCACCCAATGTAGCGGCCAGCCCGGCGTGCTTGATTACCTTGGTTTTGGTACTGCCAATAATGCAGAAACTAACCCAAGCGTTGTTTTAAGTAATAGTACGGCGGCAGTACGTAAAAACGCGGGTTGCATCGATAGCAATGATAATAGCGCTGATTTTATCGCGACGACCCCTGCCCCACGTAATACGGCAACGCTGATTAAAACCTGTGACGGTGGCACAACGCCAACGCCAACGCCAACGCCAACGCCAACACCAACACCAAGCGCACAGCGTATCCATGATATTCAGGGCCGAGCACATCGCACTGTGATGGAAAACCGTAGCGTGAGTAATGTGGCAGGTGTGGTCACACTAGTGGGTAGTAATGGCTTTTATATGCAAGATCTGCAAGCAGATAACGATCCTTTAACTTCGGAAGGGATTTTTGTTTTTGTGGGCAGTGCACCTAGTGTTGCGGCGGGTGATTCGGTACTGGTTTCGGGTGTGGTGAATGAATTCCGCCCGGGAGGAACGGGCGGTACTCAGAACTTATCAACCACACAGATTAAATTGGCCGTGGGTGGTGTAAGTAAATTGTCATCAGGCAATGCACTGCCTGCTGCCGTTATTTTGGGCAGCAATATCCCTAATCAGCGTATGTGGCAAGGCAGCGTGGGCGATATCGAGCAAGCGGCTCAGCTCGATTTGGCCAATGGCCTCGATTTTTATGAAAGTCTGGAAGGTATGCGGGTGCAGGTTGATGCTGCGGTAGCAACTGGCCCGACTAATAAATTTGGCGATGTTTTTGTAGTGGCTAATCACGGCCGTGATGCCAGCCCGCGCACGCCGCGGGGTGGGGTGGTGATTACAGAAACAGATTTCAACCCGGAGCGCATCAAGCTGGCTTCTGGAGTGGTGACTGCTCCGGTGGTGAATGTGGGTGATTGGTTCCCGCAGGCGGTGGGTGTGATGGATTACAACTTCGCTAATTACAACGTTGTACTGAGCGAATTATCGGCGGTAGTGAGCAGCAATCTGCAGCCAGAAGTGACGCGCAAGCATACTGCTGATGAGCTGGCGATTGCCTCGTTCAATGTAGAAAACTTGGATGCTAAAGAAGGTGAAGCCAAGTTTGCCCGTTTAGCGGCGCAAATCGTTCAAAATCTGCAATCGCCGGATATCGTTGGTCTGATGGAAATTCAGGACAATAACGGTGCAACCAGCGATGGCACGGTTGATTCGTCCCAAACGTTGGGCAAGCTGATGGCTGCGGTACAAAGTGCAGGCGGCCCTCTTTATCAATATCGCCAGATTAACCCGGTAGATGGGCTGGATGGTGGTGAGCCAGGCGGCAATATTCGTCAGGCGTTCTTATTTAACCCTGCTCGAGTGAGCTTTATTGATCGCGCGGGTGGCACGTCTACCAAGGCGGTTGATGTAGTGGCATGCTCAGAGCAAGCATGCCTGACCGCTAGCCCGGGCCGTATTTTGCCGCTTGATTCTGCTTTTAATTCCAGCCGCAAGCCGCTGGTAGGTGAGTTTTCATTTAATGGCCAGAAACTGTTTGTGATTGCCAACCACTTTAATTCTAAAGGTGGTGATCAGCCTTTAAGTGGTCGTTTCCAACCAGCAGCTCGCAGCTCGGAAGTACAGCGCAACAGCCAGGCTCAAATTGTGGCTGATTTTGTAGGCCGGATTAATACCTTGGATCGTAATGCCAATGTGGTGGTGCTGGGCGATATTAATGATTTTCAGTTTTCAGACAGCGTAGCCCGCCTCAAAGCGGTAGGTATGGTTGATCTGGTTGAAAATCTACCTGAAGGCGAGCGTTATACCTATGTTTACGAGGGTAATAGCCAGGCGCTGGATCATATTCTGGTGTCGCCAGCGCTTGCTGCCCGTGCTGAATACGATGTGGTTCACGTGAACGCAGAGTTTGCCGATCAAACTTCAGATCACGAGCCGGAAGTCGCCAGATTAACGCTGCCTAAGCAATGGTTTGATGTGAGCGCGCGCTTTGCGCTGAAGAAATCCGGCGTGGTTTACAACATGGCAAGCAAAACCTTTAACGGCACGCTCACTCTGGCCGCTCAGAACAGCGCCACCGGCCCGGTTCGGGTGCTGATTAAAGATCTGCCTGCTGGTGTCAGCCTGCTCAATGGCACAGAAGGTGTGTTATTGGCTGATGTGGTGGCAGGCACGCCTTTGGTTTTGCCGCTGAAATTTGCTAATCCAGCTCGTAGCATCATCAATTACAGCGTACAAATTCTTGCGAATAAGGAAGTTAAATAATGAACCACGCTCTTAAACTGGCTTTAGCCAGCCTTTTGCTCGCTTGCAGCAGTATGGCTTCAGCGGCGATATACCACGTTGATATCGATACCACTTCACTAGAAGGTCAAGGTGGCTTTGTGGCTTTGGGTTTAAATGGGCTTAGCGATTCACCGTGGGTGCGTGCCTTGGTGAGCCAGTATCGCGGCGCTAGCTTGGGTGCGGTTGATGCGGGCAATACGTTTAACGCGGTGGGGCAATTACAAACTACGCTGCAACTAGAGAATACATTGCCAAATCAATTTACTCAGAGTGTGGTTTTTGGCAAAAAGCTGCAGTTTAATATTGAATTTGAAGGCAATAATGCGCCGCTAGGTTCAGGCACCAGTTTTGCTTTTTCTTTGTTTGATCAAAGCGCAAATGCTTTGTTAAGCAATGATCCATCGGGGGCCATTGTTTTTGCTGAGTTCACACCCGGCCAAGCTTTGGATTTTAAAAGTCTGAATACAGCGGCCACAATCACACCTGTACCAGAGCCAGAAACCTATGCTTTGCTGGGTTTAGGCTTACTGGGCCTAGGGCTGCAGCACCGCAGACGTAGTAGCTTGATTAAAATGGCGTAAATACTATTGAAGGATGCAAAAAACGACTCCAGCCGGAGTCGTTTTTTTTAGAGACGGGATCGTGAGTGGTATGTCTGTTGTAAAAATGGAGATTTTGCTTACATATTAACCAGTAATTTTTGTAAGAAAATAGGATGCAAGTCCAAATTTAGCTATTTTATTCGGGTATATTTACTTGTATCTGTGATTTTTTATTCTTTCATCTATTCTGACAAACTACGATATAAAAGCATTGTAGTGTGCGATTTGGGTGTTTTATGCCAAATAATTATTAATTATGAGCTTATGTTGCGGGTCTGTGAAGGGGCCGCGAATAAGGATGATATTTTTGCGCTTGAGTGATGATTTATATCGTTTTTTAATGCACGAAGAAGGCCGTCAGCATAGCCAGAATGAACCTGGCTAAGCGGCCAGCTAGAAAAGTGTTGGGGATATCTCTAGTAGGACTTGGCCCTATTTGTAGGTTTACTGATAGACAGCACTTTTTAAGACTCTGTATGCGTTTTTTCTATTAACTCAGTAAGGTAGGAGAATCACTAATGCGATTGAAACAGCTCGGATTTATCCTCGCTACGGCGTGTGCATTGAATGCCGGTACGGCGATGGCCGCTGGTAAGACTTTGATTTTTTGCTCAGAAGGCAGCCCGGCTGGTTTTGACCCCGTGCGCTATACCTCAGGCACTGATTTTGATGCATCGGCAGAAACTGTTTTCAATCGCTTGGTTCAATTCAAACAAGGCTCTACCCAAATCGAGCCAGGCCTTGCTGAAAAATGGGAAGTATCGCCAGATGGTCTGACATACACCTTTAATCTACGTAAAGGCGTGAAGTTTCATACCACGCCTTACTTTAAGCCAAGCCGCGATTTTAACGCCGACGATGTGGCGTTTACTTTCCAGCGCATGACGGATAAAAACCTGCCATTTAATAAGGCAGCGCCATCCGATTTCCCATACGTTGCTGATATGGCTCTCGACACCAATATCGTGGGCATCGAAAAAGTGGATGCTTATACCATTCGCTTAAAGCTTAAAACGGTAGATGCAGCATTCTTGCAAAATATCGCCATGTCTTTTGCCTCAATCTATTCGGCTGAATACGCCGATAGCCTGGTGAAGAGCGGCAAGACATCGCAAATGAACACCATGCCTATTGGTACTGGCCCGTTTATTTTCAAAAGCTATCAAAAAGACAGCAATATTCGCTTTGATGCCAATGAGCAATATTGGAAGAAAGGCGATGTAAAACTGGGCAAGCTGATTTTTGCGATTACGCCGGATGCGTCTGTGCGTTACCAAAAACTGCAAAAGGGTGAATGCCAGGTGATGGTTTACCCGCGTCCGGCTGATTTAAAAGCCATGACAGAAAACACTGCACTGACTGTGCCATCGCAAGCCGGTTTTAATCTGGGCTATCTGGCTTACAACGTACAGCATAAGCCACTCGATAAGCTGGAAGTTCGCCAAGCTCTTGATATGGCGATCAATAAAAAAGCCATTATCGAAGCGGTTTATCAGGGTGCAGGCCAAGCGGCCACCAACCCAATGCCGCCTACCCAGTGGTCTTACAACAAAAAGCTGAAAGATCAGAATTACGATCCGGTTAAAGCAAAAGCGCTGCTGAAAAAAGCCGGTATTGCCGAGGGTACAGAAATCACCCTGTGGGCAATGCCAGTACAACGCCCTTACAACCCGAATGCAAAACTGATGGCCGAAATGATTCAGTCTGATTGGGAAAAAGTGGGCATCAAGGGCAAGATCACTACTTACGAGTGGGGCGAGTACCTGAAGCGCGGTAAGGCCGGTGAGCACGACACGATGCTGGTGGGTTGGACGGGTGACAATGGTGATCCTGATAACTGGCTGGGTGTGAACTTGGGTTGCGGCGCTTTGGAAGGCAATAACTACGCTAAGTGGTGCGCTAAAGACTTCGACGGCTTAATCACTAAGGCGCGCACGATCAACAATCAAGGCGAGCGCACTAAGTTGTACGAAAAAGCACAAGACATCTTTAAACGCGAACTCCCTTGGACCACGATTGCTCACTCGACTGTATATCAGCCGATGCGTAAAGAAGTGCAAGGCTTCAAAATCAGCCCGTTTGGTCTGAATTCCTTTGTTGGCGTCAGCTTGAAATAAACCTGCTTGAGTAAGAAGAGCGGCCGCTGCGATTCGGGCGGCCGTTTTTGCGTAAGCGTTTTGTAGTGTATTTATGAAGATTGCATTTGCAGGACGGAGTTTTGTTCTGTGCGGTGTTGATATGCAAACGGCTATAGGTCGTATGGGGAAATATCCATGTTTAGTTTTATTTTGCGCCGCTTAAGCGTCACGATTCCTACCTTTTTAGGCATCACCGTTTTGGCGTTTGCCCTGATCCATATGATTCCCGGGGATCCGGTTCTGGTCATGGTGGGCGAGCGTCGTCTAGACCCTGAATTTTATCGCCAAGCCCTGATCCGGCTTGGTTTGGATCAGCCTTTATATGTGCAGTATTGGCAATATCTGCTGAAAGTATTGCAAGGCGATCTGGGCCAGTCGCTGGTCTCGCATGAGCCGGTGATTAAAGACTTTTGGGCGCTGTTTCCGGCCACATTAGAGCTATCGATCTGTGCCATGTTGGTGGCCTCGGTATTTGGTTTGGCGATCGGCATGATTGCCGCTATTCGCCGTGGCAGCTGGATAGACCACACCGTGATGGGCGCTGCGCTGACTGGTTATTCGATGCCGGTTTTCTGGTTAGGTTTGCAATTGATTATGCTGTTTTCGGTGCAGCTAGGCTGGACGCCGGTTTCTGGCCGTATTGATCTGGAATTCGATATCACCCGCGTCACCGGCCTGATGCTGATTGATACGCTGATTTCCGGTGAAGAAGGTGCATTTAAATCGGCCTTTATGCATCTGATTTTACCGACCATCGTGCTCAGCACTATTCCTATGGCGGTGATTGCGCGGATGACGCGCTCGTCCATGCTGGAAGTATTGCGTGAAGAATATATCCGTACTGCACGTGCCAAGGGGCTATCTAAAACCCGTATCGTGCTGGTGCATGCACTGCGTAATGCTTTGATGACGGTGGTGACAGTCATTGGTTTGCAAGTGGGAACCATGCTGGCCGGTGCCGTGCTGACCGAGAGTATTTTTTCTTGGCCGGGCATTGGTAAGTGGTTGATCGATTCGATTTCGCGTCGTGATTATCCGGTGGTACAGGGCGGTATTTTACTGATCGCCACACTGATTATTATTGTGAACCTGCTGGTTGATGTGCTGTACGGCGTTATCAATCCACGTATTCGCCACGCGAGGTAAGTATGACAAACGCTTCAACTCTGGCGGCCGCTGAGCCGCTGTACAGCTATCCATCCCCCCTTAAAGAATTCTGGCAAAGCTTTAGTAGCAACCGTGGGGCTTTGGTTTCTTTTATCTTTTTTGTGTTGCTCGTCTTGGCCGCGCTGCTTGCGCCATGGCTAGCACCGCATTCGCCTACCGAGCAATACCGCGAGTTTTTCCTGAGCCCACCGGCTTGGCAAACCGGCGGATCGATGCAGTTTTTCTTAGGCACGGATGAAGTAGGCCGCGATATTTTAAGTCGCCTCTTACACGGCGCTCGTCTGAGCTTGATGATTGGCCTGATTTCGGTGCTGATGTCGCTGCTACCGGGCATTGTGCTGGGTATGATCGCTGCGTTCTATCCCAACTTTATCGGTACCGCCATCATGCGTGCGATGGATGTGATGATGGCGCTGCCTTCATTGCTCTTGGCGGTAGCGATTGTGGCCGTGCTTGGGCCGGGCTTACTCAATACGATTCTGGCGATTTCTGTAGTGAGCTTGCCGTCTTATGTGCGTTTGGCACGGGCGTCTGCCATGGGCGAGCTATCTAAAGATTATGTGATTGCTTCCAGATTATCCGGTGCGGGTCAGCTGCGTTTGATGTTTAACACTGTGCTGCCTAATTGCATGGCACCTTTGATCGTACAAGCGACCATGGGTTTCTCCGCCGCCATTCTAGATGCCGCCGCACTGGGTTTCTTGGGCCTTGGTGCTCAGCCGCCGCTGCCTGAATGGGGCACGATGCTCGCCTCCGCCCGCGACTATATCGAGCGCGCATGGTGGGTAGTGACCATGCCGGGGGTCACCATTCTGATTACCGTATTGGCACTCAACCTAATGGGCGACGGCCTGCGCGACGCGCTAGATCCAAAACTGAAAAAGCTGGCTTAAAAAAACCATAAATCTTCAACACAGAGGACACGGAGCAAAACCGAGAACACGGAGAAAACCTCCCTTGGTTTTCTCCGTGAAACTCCGTGTTCTCTGAGCCCTCCGTGGTTCAAGATTTGGGTTTGCCTAGAGTTGCAGGCAGCTAGCTTGTGTAATGATTCTAATAAAGAGAAAACGATGAGTTTATTAGATATAAAAAACCTCTCCGTAGCGTTTGGTTCGGTTGATAAGCCATTTCGGGCAGTAGAAAGCGTCGATTTTTCGATTAACCGTGGCGAGATCGTCGGGATTGTTGGCGAATCGGGCTCGGGTAAAAGCGTGACCATGCTGGCCTTGATGGGGTTGATCGACGCCCCTGGCCGCGTCACTGCGGATGAATTGTCTTTTGAAGGCAAAGATCTGCTGAATATGAAAGCAGGCGAGAAGCGCAAGATTATCGGCAAAGATATCGCCATGATTTTCCAAGACGCACTCTCCAGCCTAAATCCAGCCTATACCGTGGGCTATCAACTGATGGAAACGCTGCGCGAGCATGAAGGCCTGCGTGGTGCTGCGGCTAAGGCTCGGGCGATTGAGCTGCTGGAAATGGTAGAGATCCCCGCTGCCAAATCACGGCTAGATGCCTACCCGCATCAATTATCTGGCGGCATGAGCCAGCGCGTGATGATCGCAATGGCCATTGCTTGTAAACCACGATTACTGATTGCTGATGAGCCAACCACCGCGCTGGATGTAACGGTGCAAGCGCAGATTATGGAGCTGCTGGTTAATCTGCAAAAGCAGCACGATATGGCGCTGATCCTGATTACCCACGATTTGGCCGTGATTGCAGAAGTAGCACAGCGTGTGGTGGTGATGTATGCCGGCCAAGTGGCTGAAACCAGCCCTGTACCTGCGATCTTTGACGTGCCACGCCACCCTTATACCCAAGCGCTGCTTAGCTCTATTCCTGAGCACAGCAAGGGCGCACATCGCTTGGCGACTTTACCCGGCGTTGTGCCGGGGCAATACGATAGGCCGGTGGGTTGTCTACTGTCGCCACGCTGCCCCTATGTGCAAGAGTCCTGTAAAACAAATCGTCCAGCGCTGATCAATACGGGCACAAGCACCGTGCGCTGCATTACACCACTGGATGAAGCTGGGAGACCGCAAGCATGAGCAACAATCCTATCCTGGTCGCCAGCGAAATTACTCGCCATTACCACGTTTCACGCGGCTTCATGAAGCCATCCGCCACGGTAAAAGCCTTAAATGGCGTGAGCTTTAGCCTAGAGGCGCAGAAAACACTGGCCGTTGTGGGCGAATCGGGCTGTGGTAAATCGACCTTAGCGCGTCAACTTACCCTGATCGAAGATTTGACCAGTGGCCAGTTGCAAATCGCCGGTATCGATACCGTAGGCGCGAGTGTTGCAGATCTAAAAACACTGCGCCCTAAAGTGCAGATGGTGTTTCAGAACCCCTACGCCTCTTTAAATCCGCGTAAACAAATCGGCACCATGCTGGCCGAACCGCTGCTGTTGAATACATCTTTAAGCGCCGCCGAGCGCGAAGAAAAAGTACGCGCCATGATGACGCGTGTTGGCCTACGGCCTGAGCATTATCACCGCTACCCGCATATGTTCTCCGGCGGCCAGCGCCAGCGTATCGCCGTGGCGCGTGCCATGATGCTGAACCCAAGCGTGGTGGTGGCAGACGAGCCAACTTCGGCGCTGGATGTCTCGATTCAGGCGCAGATTTTGAATCTGTTTATGGATCTGCAAGACGAGCTGGGCATCGCCTACGTCTTTATCAGCCACAATCTATCTGTGGTTGAGCATGTCGCCGACGATGTGATGGTGATGTACTTTGGCCGCGCGGTAGAGCACGGCAGCAAAGATGTTCTGTTTGATCGCCCTCTGCACCCTTACACCCGTGCCCTGATGTCGGCCACGCCAGCCATCCGGGCGGAGGATCGTGGTGCAAAAGTGAAGCTGCTCGGCGAGCTGCCATCCCCGCTCAACCCACCCACCGGTTGCGCCTTCAACACCCGCTGCCCCTTTGCCACCGACCACTGCCGCAAAGAAGTTCCTCAGCTGCGCCCGCTGGAAGACCGCTTAGTGGCTTGCCACCGGATTGAAGAAATTACGGTTTGACGGAAGACAGGCAGCTTATCGCCAGACTTTGCAGTGATACGCCGCCACCCCATGGGTGGCGGCGTATTGTTTTGGAAGCCCGTAACAGATTAAGTATTTTGCCGTTTGGGCTCTATTTCGCTTGGGCTAGGCGGTATGGATTTAATTAGGGAAGTAATCAGAAGCCGTGTGCCTTTAACAAATTCTGGTATTCCGTACTTTCGCGGACGTTGCGGATTTCCTGCCAGAGTGCATGGCAGCGTTCTGCTTGTTTCTGGCAGTAGCCTTTATTCAAGGGCAGATACAAATTGTTAACTTTGTAGGGAATGGGGAGTACTTCGATGCGGCTGGTCAGGTGTGGCAAAGTTTGCAGAGTATGTTGGGCCGGGCCTTGCATGGTAATGACAACATCGACGATGCCGGCATCCAGTTTGCGCATCAGATCACTGACATTTTTTGAGCTGTCTTCCAGTGTATAGCCTGCAGCGTGAAGCTCTGCGTGGATGCTATAGCCAGCCTGGATACCAATCAAATTGACATGGTTCATCCGCCTGCTCTGCCAGTTTATTGTTGTGCCAGTGCGTCGATAAATCCGGTAGTCATCACGGGCCATGCGGTAATTTGGGTCGGGCTGGCCGTTGGCGAGAGTCGGATAAACTGCATACTCTTGCCGTTCGGTATTAAATGAGGCTGAAAACATACCGTCGCTGATGCCATTGCGAACTTCATACTGGCAACGTTTCCATGGGCGGGGGCGATATTCAATATTGATTTTCAGGCGGCTGGAGACGGCCTGGAGTAAATAACGATCCATTCCTTCGTTCTTGCCATATACCCACGGATAAACATCAACATCCTCGTAACACAGGCTGAGATCTGCAGCAAAGGCAGGCAGTAGCCAGCTTGCAAGAAGCATTGCCAGCAGATATTGCGTTTTCACCTTGAAGTCTCCAGCATGGTCTGATCTGCTTGTTTTAGCTGATGCGGGCCGGTACTGCCATGCTTATCCGGCTCTTGGCGGGTTTGATCTATCCGATGTAAACACCCGGCAGTGGCAAGCATGGCCGTCTGGGCAGCCGCCTAGCTGGGTATTTTCAGTGATACCCCAGACTGGCCTACCCACCCTGCCTTGCATCCTGTCCTAAGCACAGGGACAGCTCCCCCCATCTCGCTTATACTTCGCACCCGTCAGAAATATTATCTAAGGCCCATCATGTCCTTTTCCGCTCTGGGTCTGTCACCCGCCGTTTTACTTGCTGCTAGCAAAAAATCCTATATCACTCCAACGCCCGTTCAGGCGGAGGTAATTCCTGCTGTGCTGTGGGGGGAGGATGTTTTGGCACAGGCGGCTACGGGTTCGGGCAAAACGGCTGCTTATGTTTTGCCACTGCTCCATCTCATGACGACGGGCAGTAGCAAGGTGCTGATTCTGGTGCCAACGCGTGAGTTAGCGGTGCAGGTGGGGGAAGAGATCAAGGGCTTGCTGGCGGCTTTAAGCAAAAATAATCTAACTAAGCCGATCAAGCTGGCAACGGTATTTGGTGGTGTGGCGATTAATCCGCAAATGATGCAGCTGCGTGGTGGGGCCGATGTGCTGGTGGCAACGCCAGGCCGCGTGCTAGATTTGATCGATAAGAACGCGGTTCGGCCTGAGTTTTTTAATACCTTGGTGCTGGACGAAGCCGATCGCTTATTGGATATGGGCTTTGCTGCCGAAATTGGCCGCATCCTAGCGCTGTTACCGGCTAAACGCCAAAGCCTATTTTTCTCGGCAACCTTCCCAGACGATGTCAACGCACTGGCGACAGGCATATTAAATAATCCAACGCGGGTGATGATTGCGGCTACAGAAATTAATCAGCCAGATATCTTGCAGCGGGCGATTTTTGTGGATGCCGAGCGTCGTGCGGACTTACTCGCTCATTTGATCAAAGAGAATGAAGGGCAGCGGGTCCTGGTGTTTGTTGCCAGCAAGCATGGTAGCGAGCAGCTGGCCAATACGCTTTACGCCAAAGGCATTAACGCGGCACCTTTTCATGGCGAATTTAGCCAGGGTCGCCGCAATCAGGTCTTAGCCGAATTTAAGTCGGGCAGCTTGCAAGTGGTGGTGGCGACCGATCTGGCTGGCCGTGGTATCGATATCGATGGTCTGCCTTTTGTGGTGAATTACGATTTGCCGCGCTCGCCGGTTGATTACACCCATCGCATTGGCCGCACTGGCCGTAATGGCGCGAGTGGCACGGCGATTAGCCTCGTGAGTGCCGCCACCGAAGCGCATTTTCGCCTAATCGAAACCCGCCAAAATATCCGCCTAAGCCGCGAAGTGATTGCTGGCTTTGAAGCTAAATTAACGAGCATGCCTGCGGTCGACAATACGGGTGGTGTGAAGGGGGTGCGAATGAGTAAGAAAGATAAACTGCGGGCAGCTGCTGCCCGTGCCGATGCGCAAGGAAGTGCTGAGTAATTCAGCTCCTTTACTTCTGAAGCCCCGGGCTAATTGCTGCGGGGCTTTTTTTAAAGCTGGATTAATTATCTATCTTGTTGTTTACTGAGGAAGACAGTTGTTTGTGGCGTATATTCTGAACTATTTGTATCGGCCATGATCTGACAAGGCTTAGCAGTAATATCCTCATCATCCAGTTAATCTAATTGCATCAGGAGATAGACAATGGGTTTGTTCGATTCGATCAAAAAGATGGGTCAAGACGCCAGCAATATGCTGAGCAATGAAGTGACTAAATTTAAAAATAAAGATTTTTTAAATGCCGTGGTCGCTGGATGCGCTTTGGTTGCCACCAGTGATGGCAGCATTAGTCCGGAAGAAAAAAGAAAGATGCTGGGATATATCAGCAATTCAGATGAATTAAAAGTATTTGATTCGGCCGATGTGATTGATTCATTTAATAAGATTGCTGCTAAATTTGATTTTGATTATGAAATTGGCAAGGCAGAAGCATTGAAAATAATTGCTAAATTAAAGAGCAATCCCGATGCATGCAAATTAATGATTCGTGTTTGCTGCGTGATTGGCGCTGCGGATGGCAATTTTGATGCCAATGAACAGAAAATGGTGATTACCATTTGCCGCGAGTTGGGTATTAACGAGGCCGAATTTGATTTGAAATAATTCTTTAAAGATTAAAGAAACCTGCTTCGGCAGGTTTTTTTGTTTTAAAAACCACTTTATTACAGTAGCAATTCCACTTGTGTTTGAAAATAAGTAAGTTAAACACAGTATTTTAAGATAATTTACTTACTTTTATCTTGCAAATTGCCAGTATAAAACCCAATATTATGCCGTGTGAATCATATTTAACGGATTTTTTACAACAGCTCTAGGTGACTAGAGCCTGTTTACTCTGTTGATAAATTGGGAGAAGTGCTGTGAGCAGTTTCAGAATCAATTCAGATCGCTTATTAGAAGTCGATCTGCAGAGTGAAAAGGTAATGGCGATTGCCGGTTCGATGGTGGCCTACACTGGCTCGATGAAGTTTGAAAAGGCCATTTTGGGCGGCGAAGGGCTGTTTGGTGCACTGAAGCGCAAAGTCACCAACGAAGGCATGTCGCTGATGCAAACCAGCGGCACGGGCAAAGTGTTTTTTGCCAATAATGCGGCCGAGATTGCGGTGATTCCGCTAGCCAATGAAAAACTTTTTATTGAAAGCAGCAGCTTGCTGGCTTACGACTCGGGACTTAAAACCAATACCTCTTTTGCTGGCCTGCGTGGCGCGGCATCGGGGCAGGGCTTGTTTACCACGACGGTAGAAGGCAGCGGCAATATCGCGGTGATTTCACGCGGTAATCTGATCACGCTGGAAGTAGGGCCAAGCTATCCGCTGTTTGTTGATCCGGATGCGTTTATTGGCTACAAGGGCAATCTCTCGCAAGAATTTGTGTTTGATGTGAATTGGCGAACGATGGTGGGTGAGGCATCGGGCGAATCTTATCAATTCAAGTTTACAGGGCAGGGTGTGGTGTATATCCAGCCTGCTGAACGTTAAACACGCCTGTTAGACAGCGATTCTTAAGGATTTAGCGATGCCCTCATATACACAAATTAATGAAAAATTGATTGAAATCTCCCTGAATAACGAGGAGGTCTTTGCGAAGAAAGGCTCGATGATCGCCTATCAGGGCAAGGTAAACTTTGCTCGCTCCTTTCTGGGCGGCGGCAATGTGCAGGATTTAGCCATGCGTACCGCCACCAATGAAGGCAATGCGCTGATGGTTGCCAAGGGCAATGGTAAGGTTTATTACGCCTACGATGGTTTGTTTGTCAGCATTATCCAAGTGAATAATGAGATGGTGTATGTAGAAAGCGAAACACTGCTCGCCTACGATTCACGGCTAACTGTTGGCACGATGTTTCTGGGCAATCAGGGCGGCGTGCAGAGTATGGTGCGCGGCGCGGTAAGTGGGCAGGGCCTCTTTACCACTACCTTGCAAGGTACAGGTGAAATGGCGATTTTATCGGATGGCAATGCGATTGCTTTGCAAGTAACGGCTGAGCAGCCGGTATTTGTTGATCCAAATGCCTATATTGGCCACAAAGGGAATCTGACTTCTACGATTGTGACCGATTTAAATTGGAAAACTTTTGTTGGGCAGGCTTCGGGCGAATCCTACCAAGTGAAGTTTATGGGACAGGGCACGGTTTATATTCAGGCGAGTGAAAGATAATGACTATCTACAATCCGAGTAATTTACCTAAAAACGATAATCTAAATCGCTTTGCCTTTGTAGTCGATGTGGCAGATGAGATTTTTATCCGTAAAGGAAAAATGATTGCGTTTTATGGGCAGCTGCAATTTGAATCGCTGGGCTCAAGTTTGCTGGATATCTTAGTTAAAGAATCATTCAATTCTCCCTTATATATCAACAATTTTATCGTGGCAAAAGGCCGTGGACAGTTGATTTTGGGGGATAACGGCAATGATATCGCCTGCTATGATCTTGAAGACGCCAATATGACAATTAAGGCCAGCCATTTGTTGGGGTTTAGTAAAAATATTATTTGCCAAGAATCAACCATGCCAGGGTTTTTAACCTTAATGGGTAATGGCAAATTAATCGCCTCAAGTAATGGGCCTGTGCACTTTTTAGATTTGCCATGCCGCGTTGATGAGCAAGCAATTTTAGGCTGGGCAGATTGCCCCAGCCCTTCTTATCGTTATGATTACGAGCATGTCACCGGCGTATTGTCGGCGGTCGGTGCAATGACCAATATCACTTTATCTGGCGAAGAAAAGCAGATTGATTTTAGCGGGCAAGGCACGGTGCTGATTCAATCCTCAGAATTTGGCTTGAATGATAGCTCTACGCTGGCGCATATTATGTCGCAATTGCCATTTTTGAATAAAAGCGAATTAAATAGTCTGAATGCATATGTAGAGCAGAATTTGCAGCATTAAGATGAGATTCGTAGGGTGAATAAAGCCCACGTATTTTATTAAATTAAGCTTTAGGGTGGGCACGTTTTTGTGCCCACCCTACACTTTAAATTACCAAATATTAACCCGCTTATCTTGGCTTCTTAATGCTGATTTACCGCAGGAAAATGCGCTGGCAAATTCTGGCATATTGGCAAATGGGGCAATAACCCGGTATTTTTCTGGTGCATGCGGGTCGGTGAGTATTTGCAGGCGCAATGCTTCTACACGGGTATTGTTTCTAAAGCTTTGTGCATTGGCAATAAAAAAACGCTGCTCCTGCGTTAAGCCATCAATTTTTTCTGGCTGTGGTTTTGCCTGCAATGATTTCTTTAAAGCCAGTAAGGCAATTTTTAACCCACCTAAATCAGCAATATTTTCACCTGCAGTGAGTTTGCCATTGATATGTAGTTTATCAATCGGGTTAAACTCATCAAATTGTTTTTCTATGCGGGCAACACGCGCGGTAAAGTTGCTTCTATCTTCGGTTGTCCACCAGCTTTTTAAATTACCATCGCCATCAAACTGGCTGCCTTCATCATCAAAAGCATGAATCAATTCATGGCCTATGGTGGCACCGGTATTGCCGTAATTACTGGCGGTATCTGCGCCCATATGAAAGAGCGGCGCTTGTAAAATACCCGCAGGGAAAACCATTTCATTCATGGTTGGATTGTAATAGGCATTGACGGTAGAAGGCGTCATGCCCCATTCATTGCGATCAATTTTCTTGCCCAGTTTAGCAAGCTGGCGCTTGAATTCAAATTCATGGCTGCGCTTGATATTGCCAGCATAAGATTCTTTATCAATTTGCAGGCTGCTGTAATCACGCCAAGTCTCTGGGTAGCCAATTTTGACTACGACTTTATCAAGCTTCTTTAAAGCTTGCTCCTTAGTGGCTGCGCTCATCCACTCGAGGCTTTTAATTTGCTCTACCATCGCCAACTTAATATTAGCAACCATTTCCAGCGCTTTGGCTTTTGCGGCGGGGCTAAAGTATTGCGCTACATATAGCTCACCTAATACTTCACCCAAGTTTTGATCCAAGCTTTTTAAAACCCGTTTCCAGCGTGGCCTTAATTCTTTTGCGCCTGACAGGGTTTGGCTATAAAAAGCAAAATCAGTATTTACAAAGACAGTAGAGAGGTATTGCGCGCGCGCATGCACTAAATGCCAGCGTAAATAGGCTTTCCAGTCATCCATTGATGTGTTGTTGAACAGATGGCTGATATGTGCAAAAAATTTAGGCTGGGCAATATTGATCTCTTTGGGCGCGGTAATGCCTAGCTCTTCAAAATAGGCAGACCAGGTAAAATGCGGGCTTAATTTTTGTACATCTTTTATATTCAGCAAATGGTAAGTGGCTTCAGGGTCGCGCTGCTCCACCATGGTCATTGATACACTGGCTAGGCCAGTTTCTAAACGAAGAATACGAATGGCGTTTTTTTCTGCAGTTTGCGGGCTATCGCCTAATAGGGTAAACATTTGCACTAAATGCGCTTTATATTGATGGCGCAATTTTTTGTGTTTGCTATCCAGCTTTAAATAATAATCCCGGTCAGGTAAACCCAATCCGCCCTGAGATAAATCCACGATATAACGCAGTGAATTTTTGGCATCCTGATTGACACTAAAATCAAATAAGGGATTAACGCCTTCTTTATGTAACTGCGCTAAAACTCGAATCAAATCCTGCTGCGTGTTCATGGCTGATATTTGCGCTAGGCGCTCTGCCAGTGGTTTCGCGCCTTCTGCCTCTAAACGGGCCTCATCCATACCACTTAAATAAAACGCCCCTACTTTATGACTTGCGGCGTGATTGCCCGTTGATTTGGCTGCCGTTTCAATAATACTTTTAAGCGCCGTGAGATTGCGCTCAGAAACCTCATCATAAGCCCCATAGCGGGCCCGATCTGCTGGCACAGGGTGCTTTTCCAGCCAATGCCCATTTGCATATTGATAAAAGTTATTACACGGATCAGCCGATCTATCCATTGTATCGGCTTCTAAAACCAGATTATTGGCGTGGCTTAAGGCAGAGCCGGCAATAAATAAAGCAGTAATGGCAGTACGGATTGGATTAGGCATGGCAGGTCTTGTTTATTGAAAGGTTAGCTTTGAATTTACGCATCTATGCTATGTAAATATATTGGGGTAAGCGAGATGTTTAAAATTCTTAGATATTTTTCATAAAATTATTCTTTGCCTATGACATTTTGATAATAGTTATTTTAATATGTTTACTCTTTGGTAGAATATATGTAGTTTTTTACGCAGTACGCAATGTTATTAAGTTTTTATTAAAGAATGCATTATTTTATGAAGAGATAGAGATTGAAAAAGAATAAATGTTCTGTATATCCTGGACCGCTATATGTTTTTTTTGCATTTTCTCTTGCTGCTTGTGGGGGAGGAGGGGGAGAGTCTCAATCTTCACTTGATCAGAATGGCTCGACATTTCCAACTAAAGTGCAGGAACCAACTCGGGCACCAACACTGACACCGACACCAACACCAACACCAACACCAACACCGACACCGACACCAACACCAACACCAACACCAACACCGACACCGACACCAACACCGACACCAACACCGACACCAACACCGACACCGACACCAACACCGACACCAACTCGTGTTGTGATTACGAATTTGGCAGGTAGTAGTTCTGGATTTTTTGATGGAACAGGTGATTTGGCTAAATTTAATTATCCAATGGGGGTTGTTTCTGATAAAGCAGGAAATATATATGTTGCTGATTATTGTAATAATAGAATAAGAAAAATTACTAAATCTGGCGTTGTTTCAACCTATGCAGGTAATGGTGTTGCAGCTTATGTTGATGGTCCAGCTATTTCCGCAAGTCTATATTTGCCCCAAAGTATAGCTATAGATAAAAATGAAAATATCTATGTGGAAGATGGCAATAGTAAAATAAGAAAAATAGATAGAAATGGGACTGTGAGTACGATAGCTATTAACGGTCTTATTTATCCCAAAGGAATTGCCGTTGATGGTAGGGGTAATATTTTTGTTTCTTCTGGCGATAAAATTTTAAAAATAACACTTGATGGGGCTGTAAAAACGATAGCAGGAGGTAATCTGGCTGGTTTTAGCGATGGAGTTGGAGAGCTAGCATTATTTGACCAACCGCAAGGTATAGCGATAGATCAGTATGGAACAATTTATGTTGCCGATAGTCGCAATAATAGGATAAGAAAAATAGCCGAAAATGGTGCTGTAACTACGCTCGCAGGCAATGGAAATGCGTCATTGCTCGATGGAGCAGGAAATTCAGCAAGCTTTAATTATCCAAGTGATGTTGCGATTGATGCTTTGGGCCAAGTTTATGTTGTAGATGCTTGGAATCACCGAGTTCGAAAGGTGAGTCAAAATGGAGCAGTTAACACTTTAAGTTATCTTGATGGGTCTCTACATGCCATTGCAGTTAGCGTTGATGGGAGCCTTTATATTTCACGATTATTGGATAGTGCAGAAGTAATTACGAAAATAGTTTATTAGATTTATCTTTTTAAAAAAGATCTCCCTCTTAAATTAATAAGGGGAAGATCTTTTATCTTAGTGCATTACTTCTTTGCCACATGATGGCCGCCAAAGGCGTTGCGCATCATCGATAGCAATTTAGCGACGTAATCGCCTTTACCTTGGGTGGTGTAGCGCTGGAATAATGAAGCTGCAATCACCGGCGCAGGAACGCCTAGTTCTACGGCTTCTAGTACCGTCCAGCGGCCTTCGCCTGAATCAGGAACGAAGGGTTGGATGTCGTCTAGCTTGGTATCGTTTTTCAGCGTGTCGGCAGTTAAGTCGAGCAGCCAAGAGCGGATCACCGAGCCATGGCGCCATGTTTCAGCTACGGCAGCCAGATCAAGATTTAGCTCTTTTTTGGCTTCCAAGAGGGCAAAGCCTTCGGCAAAAGCTTGCATCATGCCGTATTCAATACCGTTGTGAACCATCTTCACGTAGTGGCCGCTACCTGCTGGGCCTGCATGAATCCAGCCGCGATCCGAAGCCGGGGCCAAGATTTTAACGAAAGGCTCAGCCATCGCAAATGCGTCTTTTTCGCCGCCAATCATGATGGTGTAGCCGTTAGCTAAGCCCCATACGCCGCCTGATACGCCTGCATCCATAAACTTAAAGCCTAAGGCGTTCAGTTCTTTTGCATGGCGTTGTGAATCTTTATACATGGCGTTTGCGCCATCAATAATCAAATCACCTGGTGCCATTAGTGAGGTCAGCTCGCCAAACATGGTTTCGCTGATTTCACCTGCTGGCAGCATCATCCATACCACGCGTGGACTTGGCATTTCTGCAATCAGGCTGGCTACGGAGTCAAAACTGCGGATATTGGCGTGTTCAGCGGCAAGCTGGGTACGTGTTTCGGCGCTTACGTCAAAGCCAAATACAGTGGCTCCGCCAGCGGCCAAACGACGTGTCATATTACTGCCCATTTTACCGAGGCCAATCATTGCAATTTGCATTTTGAGCATCCTTGTTTGTTGGTTTTCGTTGCTGGGCTTGTGCCCTAGCGGGAATAACTTGCAGCATGAACCTTAGTCACATGTCTGCCAATTGGGAATTATGGCACTATGCATTGTGCGTAGTGCGAAGCAAATGCCTACAAAATCCAGTAAATGGCGTTTTTCGATGTTTTAATATGAGAATTTTGCTTATTTCTGCAAAATTGATCTCGATTAAGGCAAAATATATTGCAGTGCACTATGATTAAAAAGTCGTCATAAAGCGTGTGGGCTTTGTGAGCAGACTCTCTGTGTGTGGGTGATTGGGGCGTGCGTTGCTACTTTTTGGTGGCCGCACGCTTTTTTCTGCGCGCTATTCTGGGCTTAGTTTGATTTAGCTTAAAAAGCATTGCGCCATCTCTCTTTAAGCTCCCCTATGTTTATCATTCGGGGGTGCTTATGGCCCTGCCCCAACTTGTTTGCCCAGCGGGCAGCTTGCCTGCATTAAAAACTGCCGTCGACCACGGGGCCGATGCGGTTTACCTCGGTTTTAAAAATGCCACCAATGCCAGAAATTTTGCGGGCCTCAATTTTAGCGATGCGCAGCTCAGCGAGGGCGTGCGCTACGCTCATGCTAAAAACCGTGAAGTATTAATCGCGATTAATACTTATGCCCAGGCAGGGCGGCTTGGCGATTGGCGCGCTTCGGTCGATAAAGCGGCAGATTTGGGTGCTGATACGGTGATTCTGGCCGATCTGGGGCTGTTGGAATACGCCTACCGCACCCATCCTCATCTGCATTTGCATTTATCGGTGCAAGGCTCGGCGACTAATTTTGAAGCGATTAATTTAGCGCACGAGTGTTTTGGCGTGCGCCGTGCGGTATTGCCCCGCGTGCTGACTCTGCCGCAAGTTGAATACGTGATTAAAAACACCGAGGTAGAAATCGAAGTATTCGGTTTTGGCAGCCTCTGTGTGATGGCTGAAGGTCGCTGCATTTTATCCAGCTATGTAACGGGCCAATCGCCTAACACTCACGGCGTATGTTCCCCTGCGCATTTTGTGCGCTGGGAAAAACAAGGCGAGCGTATGGATGCCCGTTTAAATGGTGTGCTGATCGATCGTTTTGAAGCAGGTGAGCCAGCGGGTTACCCCACGCTATGCAAGGGCCGCTTTGAAGTTGATGGCGATACCTATTACGCCATGGAAGAGCCGACCAGCCTGAATACCCTTTCGATCTTGCCCGAGCTGATACGTATCGGCGTGGCCGCCATCAAAGTAGAAGGCCGCCAGCGCAGCCCGTCTTATGTGGCAGAAGTGACCAAGACCTTACGCATGGCCATCGACGCCTCCGCCGACCCACGTTATTCAGTCAAACCCGCATGGCAAGCCACGCTGGATAAAGTATCCGAAGGACATCAGCAAACCTTGGGTGCATATAGCAGACCGTGGCGATGAGTTAGTTCGTGTTTAAGCGTAGGGCGGGTGTAACCCGCGTATCTTTTTATATCGTTTCGCGGGGTTTACCTGCCTTACAAGTACAAATTGTGGGTTTTTAAAAATAGACCCATTAGGAATAGCAATGAAACTCTCTCTTGGCCCCATCCTTTATTACTGGCCTAAGCAGCAGGTGCTGGATTTTTATGCCGAGGCAGCAAGCTGGCCGGTGGATGTGATTTATCTGGGCGAGGTGGTGTGCTCGCGCCGCCACGAGCTGCGCAGTGCAGATTGGCTGGAAGTGGGGCAGAGCTTGCGTGCCGCAGGTAAGGAGGTGGTGATTTCATCCCAGGCGCTGCTGGAATCCGCCAGTGATCTTTCCAGCTTGAAAAAGCTGGCCGAGGCGGGCGCTTGTATTGAGGCCAATGATTTAGGCGCGGTGAAGGTGGCGCGTGATTTGGGAATGCGCTTTGTGGCAGGCCCACATCTTAATATCTATAACGGCGCGGCTTTGGATTGGTTTGTGGCTCAGGGCGCGATGCGCTGGCTGCCTTCTTTAGAAAGTAGCCAAGCAACGATCGCCGCTATTCTGGCGGAGAAAACGGGCGCCATTGAAACCGAAATCTTCGTGCACGGCCATTTGCCACTGGCGTTTTCGGCTCGCTGCTTTACCGCGCGCTATTACGGCTTAAGCAAAGACGCGTGCGAGTTCCGTTGCTTAGATCATGCCGACGGGCAGCTGATGTCTACCCGTGAGGGCCAAGGGTTTTTGCGCTTAAACGGCATTCAAACCCAGTCTTCCGCCTGCCAATCGCTTTACGCTGAGTTGCCACAAATGGCGCAGATGGGCGTCGACTATTTGCGTATCAGCCCACAATCCACCGGTACGGCTGAGCTAGTCGCTGCCTATGCTGAGAAATGTACTTATCCCGCAGCTATCCACGACTTCTCAACAGCTTATCCACAGGGCCTTGTGAATGGTTATTGGCACGGGGAAGCAGGCATAAAGGAATGTGTATGAAACGCTTACGTCAATTTGTCTTACTAAAGCTCCCCGAAGCGCCTCTTGCCATTGCCTTGGCAAGTAGTTTGAATCTGGTCAAAAACAAGCTGTGGCCAGAGGAAGACTTTGCTTGGCTGGCTGGGCGCAATATCCGTTTAGAAGTGTTGGATATTGGCCGGGGCTTAACGCTATCTTTTCAGAATGGCCGGTTTAAGCGTGGGACCGGCGAAGCAGACGTGACCTTTAGCGCCAGCCTTGCCGATTATCTGGTGCTGGCTCGCCGCTTAGAAGACCCTGACACGTTGTTTTTTCAGCGCCGCTTAAGTATTGAGGGCGATACCGAGCTTGGCCTCACACTAAAAAACTTGATGGATGCAACCGATTTCGAACCGCTTCTGGCGTGGCTGCCGAGCAAATTACGTGCACATTTGCCCGTTTGATTTTGTGTTTAAAAGGGGCCCAAAGGTCTGTAAACATAGAGAATACCGAGCACACAAAAAACACAAAGAAAACAGCGTAACCCAACAGGCTCCAATGTAAATCCTTCAATAAACATCAGATCTTAATCAGTAAATAAGATTGCCCAGATATAATGCGTTTCTCTTTTCAGGCTATTGGCAGATTATCAATGGATATCGTATTGCTGTTTAAGTCGCTCATTATGGGCATGGTTGAAGGTATTACTGAGTTTTTGCCGATTTCCAGCACGGGCCATTTGATTTTAACCGGTGATTTGCTCAATTTTATGAGCAAGGAAAAGCGTGATGTTTATGAAATCTTTATTCAGCTAGGAGCTATGCTGGCGGTGGTTTGGGAGTATCGCGCTAAGATTACTCAGACCCTGACGGGCGCAGGCAAGCCGGGTAGTGAGCGTAATTTGCTGCTGGCCGTCGTGATTGCCTTTATTCCTGCTGCAATATTTGGCCTCTTATTTAATAAGGTGATTAAGGCGCATTTATTTCAGCCTGTGCCTGTGGCGATGGCGTTTATTATTGGTGGCTTGATTATTCTTTGGGCTGAAAAACGCCAGCTGAATAAAACCCCCGTGGTTGAAACGGTGGATGATTTAAGTCTGAAAGATGCCTTGAAAGTAGGGCTTTGCCAGTGTTTAGCGTTGATTCCCGGTACCAGCCGCTCTGGCGCAACGATTATCGGCGGAATGTTTCTTGGTATTTCTCGCAAGGCGGCAACTGAGTTTTCGTTCTTTTTGGGGATTCCAACGTTGGGTGCGGCTTCAATTTATAGCCTGCTTAAACACCGCCATGAATTGGATATCGGCGACAGCGGTGTCTTTGCTGTGGGCTTTATTGCCTCGTTTATCTTCGCCTTTATCGCCATTCGCGCGCTGATTAAGTTTGTTTCTACCCATACCTTTGTTGGCTTTGCCTATTACCGGATTGCCTTTGGCTTGATCGTATTGGCTACTGCTTACAGTGGCATGGTGAGCTGGACGGTGTAGTTTGCGTTGTCTCCCCTCTCCTTTTTGGGAGAGAGGGAGAGGGCGCTTTACGCCACAAACACCATCAACCAATGATCCAGCAACAAAGCTGCAAATAAATACGCTAAATATTTAATCGAATATTTAAATAATTCCCGCGCAATCACATCGCCTTCCGCTTCACCCTCTTCCTGCCATAATTTAAACGCCCGAGATAAAAAGCCTGCGTTCAGTACGGCTACGCTAATGCCGTAGAGCCAGCTACTCATGCCTAGTGCCACCGGCAGGGCGGTGACTGCGGCGAGGATGGCGGCGTAGAGCAGGATAGATAATCGGGTAAATGCCAAGCCATGCGTAATCGGCAACATAGGTAGGCCCGCCTTGGCGTATTCATCTCGGCGGTAGATTGCCAGTGCCCAGAAATGCGGCGGAGTCCAGGTGTAGATAATCAAAAACAACACCATCGCTTCGGGTGGCACACTGCCGGTGACGGCGGCCCAGCCTAGGATTGGCGGCATGGCTCCTGACGCACCACCAATCACGATATTTTGCGGTGTAGCGGCTTTTAGTAAGCGGGTGTAAATCACTGCATAGCCAAAGAAAGTAGCCAGCGTCAGCCACATCGTCAGCATATTTACAAAAGCGCCTAGTAGCCATAGCCCAACTGCGGTGGTAATCAGGGCATAGAGCAGGGCATCGCTGTGCTTTACAGATCCTTTGACCAGCGGGCGCTGTTGAGTGCGGCGCATATTGCCATCACGCTCTACTTCGATCAGGCAGTTAAAAGCGGCCGCTCCACTGGCTACGAGGCCGATGCCTGCCGTGGCAGCCAAAAGCAGGGCGATGGATGGCAGCTGTGGTGTAGCCAGCAGCATGCCAACTACCGCACAGAACACAATCAGGGCAATGACGCGCGGCTTGCCAAGTTTCAGTAGCTCAGTCAGCTGGGCGTGGGAGCGGGTAAGGGCGAGAGTACGCATGGCTAAGCTCCGGAGTGTTTAGGGGATGTAGCGTCAAAGGTGCTGCTTGTTGCTTGCTGATGAACTGGTAAAACCTGTGCCAATGCCGCAACCACCAGCATCAGTAAAATTGCCGCGCCACCGTTATGCGCTACAGCTAGTGGCAGGGGTAAATCAAACCAGACATTGACAATGCCAAGTGAGATTTGCAGCAGCAGCGCCGCTGCAATCAGCCCCGCCCATCTTAGGCTGGCTTTACGCAGCTGCCATATCAGTGCACTCAGGCAGGCCAGTAGTAATAAAGCACCCAGCCGGTGCAGCCAGTGAATGGCCGCTAGATGATGAATTGTCAGCGATTCGCCACTGGTGGTCTGGCCTAGCTGGCGAATCGGCTGCATGGCTTCGCTTAAACCTGCAGGCGCGGTAAAGCTGCCTTGGCAGCTAGGAAAACCATTGCAGGCCAGTGCTGCATAATTAGTCGATACCCAGCCTCCCAAGGCAATTTGCAGCACGATGGCAATCAGGCTAATGATTAAAATTGGTCGCAGGTGGTTGGGGAGCTGAGGTGTAAAGGAGGAGCATGCGGCCAGCCAGGTGAGTAGAGCCAGCAGAGCCATTCCTCCCAGTAAGTGTGCGGTAACAATCACCGGCATCAGCTTCATGGTGACCGTCCACATCCCCAGTAGGGCCTGAAAGATAATCACCCCCAGCGGCAAAAGAATACTAAGGCGGCTAAGCCGCTGGCGTTTTTGCCAGAGCAAGCAGCACGCCGCCAGCACCAACAACCCCAGCCCGCCAGCAAAATAGCGGTGAATCATTTCCTTCCAGCCCTTGGCAGGTTCTACTTCACCGCCAAATTGCGCACTCGCTCGGGCAATTTCATGTGCTTCATCCGGCGCGCCCAGTTGCCCGTAGCAGCCCGGCCAATCCGGGCAACCCAAACCCGCATCAGAAAGCCGTACATAAGCACCGAGCATCACCAAGCAAAAAGTCCAGATCAGGGTAAGGCAGAGGAGTGGTTTCATTGAGTTGCTCCTAGTCAGTGCTTTCGTAGGGCGGGTGAAGCCCGCTCTATAAGTGGCATTCCATTTAAGTTGACGGGAGTGGGCTTAACCCAGCGCTTTATTGTTTTTCAAAACCTGCCCAATTTCTTTCAGTGCCTTGCGTCTGCCATCGTCGCTAGAAAGTTGTTCATTGGAATAACGCAGTACGGCATTGCCGTGGGGGTCGATCAGGTAGAGGCCGCTATTGGGGGCGTGGCTGGGTAGATAGGCGATGTCGGTATTGTCCGAGGGGCAAAAGCTGGCGCGCACGATACGCTGGCTGGCTTCGCCTTGCGCTAATCTTAGCTGTCCTGCGGCAAAGAGCAGCTTGCGATGCACATCGCTGCAAGCTGCATCGGCGGCGGCTAATCGCCAAGGGCCGGGGGATGCTATCGGGGTGGCGAGTAGCTCGCCAAAGCTATTACCCCCAACGGGCCGCCACCATTGCCAAACGGCTTGGGCGGCTAATACGGGTAGCAGGGATAACATAAAACATGCGATGAGTACGGTGCGTCCTTTCATAATCTTGTCTCCCGTTTAAAGCGAATCCAAAGAAAAACTCCCACTAAGCTCATTCCCCACCATGTGGCGGTATAGCCAAGATGCCGTTCTGGCGGGATAGCGGGTTGGCTGTGTTGCACGATCAAACCTCTCTCTCCTTCTTGTATCAGTGCATAGGTATGAGGCTGCGGCAGCTTGCTCCACGCGGCAAAGCGGGCCGGATTGATATTTTGAAAGATATGGCCTGTTGGCTGGGTATTGGCTAGCTCGATATAACGCGGCCAAGGCTGAGCGTTCACGATGGTGTTATCACTGGTTTTGGGTGGGCGGGTATCTGGCCACCAGCCACGGTTGATGAGCACAATGCTTTGATCGCTTAGCTGAAAAGGGGTGATAACGTGATAGCCGATCTGGCCTGCTTCAATGCGGTGATCCAGCAGGATTTCGGCCTGTGGCAGCCATTGCCCAATCAGTTTGATTGGGCGAAATAATGGCGGTATGCCCTTGGCCCAAGGCAGGGGGGCGAGTGCTTCTTGTTTTGCCAGTTGCGCTATCAATATTTGTTTGTCGTGTGCACGGCCAAGCTGCCATAAGCCCATGCAAAAAGTAATTACGACTAAGACTGCTAAACAGATAAGCGCAGATCGACGACGTTGAGCTAAGATAGGAGTATACGGAGGATTTTTCATGAAAATTGTTGCCATCATCCTGCTCTTGGTTATTGTTGTTGCCCTTGGGCGAGCACTCTTGCAGCTGGTTCGCGGCGGGCGATCCACACAGGTGGTGCGTGCTCTAACGCTGAGGGTGGGTTTGTCGATTGCTTTATTTATTTTGTTATTGATTGCTTATGGGATGGGGTGGATACATCCCAATGCATGAGTTTTTATTTTTGTTTTGGACTGCTTTTGTAGGGCGGGTGCAACCCGCCGCTTTCTATTTGTGCGCTAACTAAAAAGATCTCATTTAAGTGCCTTCGGCACGGTGATTTTGGAACGGTAGCCACCGTGGGGGCGTTCTTTTCTTGAACGGCCAAGAAAAGAACCAAAAGAAGGCCGCCCCGGCCAGCACGAGGGCCCCTCACTGCGGACAATCGAGCCGGCGGCTGCGGGACTCACTCGCTTCGCTCGCCAAACATCCTCGCCGAAACCCCGCCCCGCTTGTTCCTCGCTTCGGCGTGCTTTAAGGGGGTTCTTAAGCCCCATGCCATGAACCGCGATATAAATTCAGATCGCTGGGTTTTGAAATACAGTTCATTTACCTACTCACCGCCTATTTGAACGATTCTTCCTTTCTGCTTTCCTCCGTGAAACTCCGTGTTCTCAGTGTCCTCCGTGGTTCAAGATCTGGGTTTGTTTACAGCCAGTAAACAAACACAAATAAGATCAACCACACCACATCTACAAAGTGCCAGTACCATGCGGCGGCTTCGAAGCCGAAGTGGTGTTCGGGGCTGAAGTGGCCGCGTATGGTGCGCACCAGCATGGTGGCAAGCATGATGGTGCCAACCAGTACGTGCATGCCGTGAAAGCCGGTGAGCATATAGAAAGTGGCACCGTAAGCGCCGGAGCTCATTTTTAGGCCTAGCTCGGTCCAGCCGTGGTGGTATTCAACGGCTTGCAGCGTTAAGAACAGAGTGCCGAGCAGCACGGTAAACAAGAGGCCAAGCTTGAGCTGGCCACGTTTGCCTGCCATTAATCCCCAGTGCGCCCAGGTGAGTGTTGCACCTGAGGTGAGTAGCAGGGCGGTGTTGATGGCGGGTAAGCCGATTGCGCCCATCGGGGTATAGGGGGCGGCTTCCGGGCCGGTGCGCGCAGGCCAGCTTTCTTTAAAGCCAGACCAGAGAAAAGAGTGGGTATCAGAGAAAAAGCCTAGCTCGGGAACGGAAATCACACGGGTATAAAACAGCGCGCCAAAGAAGGCGGCAAAGAACATGACTTCCGAGAAAATAAACCAGCTCATTCCCCAGCGAAAAGAGTAATCGACTTGCTGGCCATAACTGCCGCTTTGCGATTCTTTAACCACATCGCCAAACCAGCCGAAAATCATCCAGATTAAGATGGCAAACCCCAGTAGCAAAATCCAGTTGCCAGCAGGCACACTATTCATGGCAAACGCAGCCCCCAGCCCCATACAGAATAAGGCGACAGAGCCGACGATAGGCCAGCGCGATGGTGCGGGCACATAGTAATGCGCGTCGTGAATTCCGTTTTCTACATTCATTTTCAGCTCCATCAATATTTAGGGTGGGCCTGTTTTTATGTTCTCGCGGCCAGGTTCGCTTTAAAAAAACGCAATCAGATTTTGTAGGGTGGGTTAGGCGGTTTTTTGCCGTAACCCACCATTGCACTGGTGGATTACGCCCTAACCCTAAGTATTGGCAATCAATATCCGTACCAACAGAAACACGCTAAGCGCTAAGCACAGGGCCAAAAACAAACCCGCTGCAATAATTTGCTGAGGTTTTAGCTTTGCGCTTTCTGCATTTTTGCGGCTACGAACGCCAAAAAATGCGGCCAGTACCGTTTTAAGTGCGGCCATCATGATGGTGCAAGCTCTGGATGTAGCGTGTAAGAAAGCGTGGCAGCGCCTAGCTCTGCTGGTAATTCATTGGCGACTAATAACACCACGGTGACATCGCGTTGCTCATTGGGCGCTAAAGTCAGCGCATCAAAGCAAAAGCATTCCAGCTTTTGCAGTAAACCTGCCGATCTGGCAGGGGCATAGCTGGGAACGGCGCGCACTTTCAAGGGCTGATCGCTTTTATTAACTAAACGAAATCTTGCTTTAAGTAAGCCCCCAGGCTTGGCCGCCAATACAGGATCGAGCGCTTCTAATGTGGCGGCTAAGCCATCGTCCACATTGGTATCAAACTCCACACGAATCACTGCTGCACTGGTATTGGCAAAATCGCTATTGGCTCGGTCAATTCCCAATACTTGGCAAAAAGCATCGTAAAACGGCACCATGACATAGCCAAAGCCAAACATCATGCAGGCAATGACCATCATTCGAATGGCGAGTTTGCGATTGGCTTGTTGGAGAGTGCTTTGCATTGCTGCCTCTTATAATCAGGTGAAAAACGTAAAAAACCTGTAGGCACAGAGAGCACAAAGCCCACGGAGAGCACAGAGAAAACCAAGCTGTGAGTGGGCGATGCGCCTAGTTTTATTCGTGTTTTTTGTAGATAAGGCCTTGGCTTAGTACGCTCTCTTTGTAAACTCCGTGTTCTCCGTGCCCACAGATTTTAGGTTTGGTTTTGGCTCTATACGTCCATCAACCAGCGCCGAATAATAATCCCCACAAAAAAGGCGGCGGCGATGCTGGCGGTGATCAGGGCGGTGCGCAGATTTTTACTCATGATGATCCCCTAGCAGGCCTTGGGCTTTAAGGCCTTTTTCGACGATTTCCAGTGACGGCGGTGTTTCCCAAGTGTGGTGTGGTGCTGGCGATGCGACTTCCCATTCCAGCGTATTTGCGCCTTCCCAGGGGCTGGCTGGTGCTTTACCTACGCCGCCGCGAATGGTGTGAATCACATTAAACAGGAAGAAGATCTGCCCTAGCCCGAAGCAGAACGCACCCACTGTAGCCATGGCGTTAAAGTCGGTAAATTGCATATTGTAATCAGGGATGCGGCGTGGCATTCCGGCAAGGCCCAGGAAGTGCATCGGGAAAAAAGTGACGTTAAACCAGATCATTGACCACCAGAAATGAAACTGGCCCCGGCCCTCGTGATACATATAGCCGGTCCATTTAGGTAGCCAGTAATAGGTAGCACCAAACAGGCTAAATAACGCGCCTGCCACTAGCACATAGTGGAAATGCGCCACAACATAATAGGTGTCTTGCATTTGCGTATCGACAGGGGCGATAGCAAGGATTAGTCCCGAGAAACCACCGACGGTAAACAGGCAAACAAAGCCAATTGAAAACAACATTGGCGTTTCAAAAGTCATGCTGCCCTGCCACATGGTGGCAATCCAGTTAAATACTTTTACTCCCGTTGGCACGGCAATCAGCATGGTGAGAAACATAAAGAACAGCTGGGTGCTAGCCGGCATGCCGACGGCAAACATATGGTGGCCCCATACCATAAACGACAGAATAGCGATCGAGCAGGTGGCGTAAACCATCGACACATAACCAAACAGCGGCTTACGGGCAAAGGTGGGGATGATCTGGCTGACGATACCAAAAGCGGGTAGCGCCATGATGTAGACCTCGGGGTGGCCAAAGAACCAGAAAATATGCTGGAACAATACCGGGTCGCCACCGCCAACGGCTTTAAAAAAGTGCGTATCAAAGTGCCGGTCGGTGAGCAGCATGGTGACTGCGCCTGCGAGTACAGGAGCCACAGCAATCAATAGATAAGCCGTAATCAGCATCGTCCAGCCAAATAGCGGCATTTTCAGCATCGTCATTCCCGGCGCGCGTATATTCAGCACGGTGGTGACGATATTGATCGAACCCATAATCGAAGATAGCCCTAAGAGGTGGATGGCAAAAATCGCCAAATCCATCCCCATCCCCGCCTGAATCGACAGCGGTGGATAAAGCGTCCAGCCACCTGCCGCTGCGCCGCCGGGTACAAAAAACGAAATCATTAACAGTGCGGCAGCAGGGGGCAGCAGCCAGAAGCTCCAGTTATTCATTCGTGCAAACGCCATATCCGGCGCGCCGATCATCAGCGGTAGCATCCAGTTAGCCAGGCCGGTAAACGCCGGCATAATTGCACCAAACACCATAATCACGCCATGCAAAGTGGTGAGCTGATTAAAGAAATCAGGCTGCCAGAATTGCAGGCCGGGCTGGAATAACTCTGCACGGATACACAGCGCCATAATGCCGCCAGTAATAAACATGCTGAAGGCAAACCATAGATAAAGCGTGCCAATGTCTTTGTGATTGGTGGCGTAAAACCAGCGCTGCACAAAGGAGACGTGATGCTCCTCATGGGCATGGTCGTGGCTGGGGGCGTGGAGTGCATCGTTTGCTGTAGTCATCGTCTTGTCCTCACTTTCTGGCGGCTTTAACGTCGGCCGGGAATAGGGCATCGCCTACGGTATTGCCAAAGCTATTACGCTCGTAAGTGACGACAGCGGCAATTTCGGTATCCGATAGTGCACTCCATGCAGGCATGGCGTTTTTGCCTTTAAGTACCATGCCAAGATGGTCTGCTATAGGGCCAAGTACAATTTTTGATCCGACCAACGATGGGTAAGGGCCAGAGCCCTTTCCGTCAGCCTTATGACAGGCAAAGCAATTGCCTTCGTAAACAGATCGGCCTCGGGCGATTAGCTCGTCCTTGGTCCATTTTTTGTTTGGATCGTCAGAAGCGGCTTTGGCCTCGGCTTGTTTTTTGCCTACCCAGTCCTGAAATTCTTTGTCGGTCACCACTTTAACGACCACGGGCATAAAGCCGTGGTCCTTACCACAGAGCTCGGAGCACTGGCCGCGGAAGGTGCCGGTGTTTTCGGCCTTAAACCAGGTATCGCGTATAAAGCCCGGAATCGCATCTTGTTTTACGCCAAAGGCAGGCATGGCCCATGAGTGGATAACATCGTTACTGGTGGTCAGAATGCGGATTTTTTTGCCAACGGGCACTACTAAAGGCTCGTCTACTTCTAAGAGGTAGTGCTCACCCTTAGGGCTGCCTTTGCCCTTATATTCTTCAATCTGATTGCGATTCGTGGTGAGGCGGCTTTTAAAATCAACACCATGATCCAGATACTTGTAGCCCCAGAACCATTGATAGCCAGTGGCTTTAATGGTGATTTCTGAATCTCGGGTGTCTTTTTGCGCAATCACTACGCGTGCGGCAGGCCAAGCCATCGCGATGAGAATCAGCGCAGGAATAACGGTCCAGAGAATTTCAACCGTGGTGTTTTCGTGGAAAGGTTTGGCCGCATGGCCCAAGGATTTTCGGTGTTTCAGGATGGCGTAAAACATCACGCCAAATACTAAAAGAAAAATCACCAGAATGACCCACATCAATAGCGTATGCAGATTAGTGATTTCGTGTGCTATTGCAGATTGCGCCGGTGGAAAGTTCATTTCCCCTGCTTTTGCAATAGCAGGCAGCATTAAAGCTAATGCAAGTCTGCGCATTACTCACCTCCCGAGGTGTAGCGCCTTCCTCTTAATGACAGGGACGGTCGCTGTTTTAATCTTTATTCATATAACGTAGCAGAAGATCTGACATATGCAAGTCAGATAGCCCATGATATTTCTTACACCACGCCATTGGTTTTTACCGCCTGTCTGCTTTTTAGAAGTGCCTTGCCAAAGTTGTACTAAAAAATAAATGACCATCTGTTTTTGTGGTCGCCAGTTTTTGTCGGCCAAGGGGCGGAGCCAGCTTCGATAAATACGAATCGGATCCGAAAAAAGGCCATCACCAGAGAGGATGATCATGAGCGTACATATGGCCGTATTGGATCAGCACTTCACGCTGCCTAAAATCAGAAAGGTAGCTGCCAATAGCCCCGTGCTATGGCTACAAAAGGGTTGGGTAGATTTATGGTCGCATCCGGGGCCGAGCTTGGTTTACGGGCTGCTCGTCACTTTGGTGGGGGCTTTGGTGTTGTCGCTCGCCATAAATAATCCTTATTTATTCACCACATCAATTACCGGGTTTTTACTGCTGGCTCCCTTGGGGGCGGCAGGGATTTATGAGCTGACGTCTGAAAGAGAAGAAGGCAGGCCAACTTCTTTTGTGCAATCGATCCGTGATTTATTGGCCAACATGGGGCAACTGGCTTTTCTAGGCTTGGCATTAGCAATGGTGGCAATTGCCTGGGAGCGCTTTTCTGCCATTTTGTTTGCCATATTTTACGGAGGGCAGGATGTGAGCTTGCTTGGTTACTTGAGCTCTTTAACGGGTGAGTTTTTACCCTTCACCATTGTCTGGTCATTGGCTGGTTTCTTACTTGCCTTTTTTGTGTTTGGCTTAACGGCCATCTCGATTCCCATGCTGGCCGATAGGGAAGTAGACAGTATTACCGCCATGATGTGCAGCCTGCGTGCCACCTCTGAAAATCGCATAGTGATGGTTCAATGGGCGGCTTTGATTGTGCTGCTGACGGCGATCGGTTTTGTCACTGTGATTGGCCTGATCGTGATTTTCCCCTTGCTTGGGCACGCTACTTGGTACGCCTACAAAGACCTGATTGAGTAACTCTTGTGAGCCTTGCTTCTAGCGATCAGCAGGGCTCAATAGATTTTATTTATGAGTTTATGGTTTTTGGTATTCCTTATGTATTGACACGCCCAATAAGCTCTTGTATAGTTCGCCCCTCTGTCGCGGGGTGGAGCAGTTGGCAGCTCGTCGGGCTCATAACCCGAAGGTCACAGGTTCGAGTCCTGTCCCCGCAACCAGAAATGCATTGTTAGAGTCACTTTTAAGGTAGCGCACCCGTCGCGGGGTGGAGCAGTTGGCAGCTCGTCGGGCTCATAACCCGAAGGTCACAGGTTCGAGTCCTGTCCCCGCAACCAGTCGCACTCTAGCAAAATACCCGTCGCGGGGTGGAGCAGTTGGCAGCTCGTCGGGCTCATAACCCGAAGGTCATAGGTTCGAGTCCTATCCCCGCAACCAGTTATGCATTTTAGTAAAATACCCGTCGCGGGGTGGAGCAGTTGGCAGCTCGTCGGGCTCATAACCCGAAGGTCACAGGTTCGAGTCCTGTCCCCGCAACCAAAATATTGAAAAAGCCGCTATTCAATCGAATAGCGGCTTTTTCGTATGTTTTTTCTGCTTTGATTTAAGATTTTCTTCGTTTGTGTCGCTTCTTATAAAGAGTGCTTACTAGGTAAATGACTATGCGTATCAACTCTAATCGAAGCGAAGCTATTATCACCTCCACCCCTGCAAGCCCTGTGGCTAAGCCCGCTGCGCATAAAATGGCAGATGCAACTTCTACTCTTGGCATCGCTAAACAAGCACTGCAAGCTGGGCCAGAGATCGATATGGCCAAGGTGCAGGCAATTCGTGATGCTTTGCTGCGTGGCGAGATTAATTTTGATGCAGATAAAGTGGCAGGCCTAATGCAGAAATATCATGGCGGGCTTGCTTGAATACGCTTATCCGGCAATTTGCTGCCGATTTACAAAGCGATGTAAAAGCTTATCAGGATTTAATTGCCCTGCTCGACGAGCAGTTTACGGCCTCTGTGCAGCAGCAGACCGCGCAATTAAGCCGTGTATTAGAGCAAATTAGCGAGCAGCTTGCCGCTATAGAAGTGCGCCGCGCGCGCCGCAGCCAAATGATTAAAGCTAGCAGGGTAGCGGATTGTGACGCCCTAATGGCTTTATTTCCCGTTGCTTTGCAAAGTGCCTGCTCGTCAAAATGGCAGCAATTAGGCGCTTTATTACGCCAAGCCAAGCAATTAAATCAGCGCAACGGCGAATTTATTTTATCCCAGCAAGAAATCATGCAAAGAGTCTTGTTTGGCGAGCAGGATATTTATGATCCAGTTTGATCAAATTGGCTATTTGCCTTTTACTCGTTCAGATACGCCTCGCTCACAGGGCGACAGTGCTGCATTCTCGGCGCTATTTGCGCAAACCCGCTCTGAGGTGCACCGCTTTATTAAAGATGGCGGCACTCAGGCTATGCCGCTCAGCCCGGAAGGGTTTGCGCTTAGAAATACCAGCATCAATTCGTCGCCTGCTGGTGCTTTAAATGCTGATAAACACGCTTTTATTGAGCAGATGCAGCCCTATGCACGTGAAGCATCGGCCAAGCTGGGTGTGGCAAGCGAGATTTTGTTGGCCCATGCGGCTTTGGAATCGGGCTGGGGTAAATCACCGATTACTAAAGCAAATGGGCAGAGTGCGTTTAATTTATTCGGGATTAAAGCGGCAGGTGGCTGGCGTGGCGAGCGTGCCGAAGTGCTGACCACCGAGTTTGAAAATGGTGCATCGATTAAAAAGATGGATCATTTTCGCTCCTACGCCGATTACCGCAGTGCATTTCAGGATTACACGGCTTTTTTTAGCGAGAGCAAACGCTTTCGCTCTGTGCTGGGTACAGGCAATAGCGCCGAAGCCTTTGCCAGTGCCTTAGTCAAAGGTGGCTATGCCACCGACCCTGCGTATGCAGAGAAGCTACTCAAAGTGGTGGATACGGTGAGATCAATTAAGCTCTAATATCTGTTTTAGAGTGGAGAGACTGCTTGCTCTGAGCTCACCACGGCACGCAATTTTTTGCCGCTGCGTTTGTTTCTAACCCAAATCACGTCCCCTAATTTTCCGCTTTCCTCCGCCACTACGTTGCTGCGGATTTCAACTAGCTCCGCTCGGGCAATGAGTTCAATTTCCTTTCCTTTTTTAATAAGATATCCGGCTGGCTGAGGGCTGCTTGCTATCTGATGCGTTGCTTTACTCGTAAAAGCCCGTAAAGGTTCGCCTTCTTCAAGGCGATACATTGCCCTTGCCATATAACGAGCATTCCATGTTTTGCCTGTTGTGCAGCTTACATTTATTTTTAGCAAGGCAGAATCTTCGCCTTGTAAGGCGGCAAGTTGCGGGGTTGATTCACAGCGCTGGAGCTGCTTGATATCACGCGGAGGGATGAGTGCGACTGACAGAAAAATCTTACGGTTAAAGTGGTTTTTTGCAGTAATTTCAAAGTAATTTTGTGCGAATATTTTTATATTTTCTTCTAATTTAATATTTTCCATGCCTGATGAATATGCCGAACTAATTGAAAACATTAAGTAAAATATGACGGTCGAGAATTTACTCTGTGTTTTTTTCACATTTATATCAATATATTAGAATATTAGAGGGTAATTATACCGTATACGGTTCCCGAGGGAATATTTACCATCCGCGCTCACCTTTCATCTATTTGAAAGGTAGGCAGGTTTTTTTGTAATGATAAATAGAGCGAGGGCAGCGGCAATGGGCGTTCATTTCGATAAAGCATTGAATATGCATCCCGAAGCCTTACGACTGCGTGCAGAGCGTACACAGGTATTGGCTGCAAATATTGCAAATGAAAATACGCCGGGTTTTCAAGCACGTGATTTTAGTTTTCGTGAACGCTTAGATGGCGTTTTGGCAAGCGAGGCAGGCGATTTAGGCGGCCTCGGGGATGGTGACGAGCTGCTTTATCGTGCGCCAAATCATCCTAGCCGCGATGGCAATACCGTTGAGCTGGGTGTTGAACAGGCTGAGTTTTCACAAAACGTTTCAGATTTTCAAATCAGCCTTGCCTTCGTGAATATGAAGATAAAAGGGCTGGCCAAGGCGATTTCGGGATAAACCATGTCTTTTAGAAATATCGCACAAATTGCCGGGTCAGCAATGACGGCACAAACTACACGTCTTAATACCATCGCCAGTAATCTGGCCAATGCGGAATCTGCCTCGGGTAATGAGGCCAGCACTTATCACGCTAGAAAGCCGGTCTTTGCTGCGCTAAGTGGCGGAAAAGTGCAGGTATTGGATGTGATTGAAAGCACCGAGCCTCTGCGTAAAGCCCACGAGCCAAGCCATCCTCTGGCAGATGCGGACGGCAATGTTTTTTACCCCAATGTGAGCCCTGTCGCAGAAATGACCGACATGATGTCGGCTTCGCGCGCCTTTCAAACCAATGTGGAAGTCTTATCGCGGGTTAAGGCGATGCAGCAGGATTTATTAAAAATGGGCGAGGCTTAATTCATTTCGTTTTATTCCTGAATTAATTTCATTTTTATCCTTCACAAGGCCTCAGCCGCCTTGCAAATATAAGCACAAGCCATGTCGATTGCCTTTTCTCCCGCTCAGCAAAATACCAATCCGCAGCAGCAAATAAACCCGCTTGAGCCTGCTGCCGGGCAAAGCGACGGCAATTTCTTTATGACTTTGCTGGTCGCGCAAATCAAAAATCAAAACCCATTAGAGCCATCAGACCCTAGCCAGTTTGTGAATCAACTCGTTCAGCTTAATCAAATGGATAACTCCAAAAAGATGTTGGGCGAATTAAAAGCGAATTCACAAATGATGCACGATTTGCAAGTGCTGACTTTGGGTAATCATGTGGGCTCTACCGTGGCGGTAAATGGCGGCGCAGTTACCTTGGATAAAGATGCGATATCGGGGCAATTTGCTTTAGAAAGTCCGGCTAAAAAAGTGTCTTTAGTGATTACAGGGGCAGATCAGCAACGCACCGTGGTCGATTTAGGTAGCAAGCCGGTTGGGGACGTGGCGCTTAATTTTGATCCTAAAAAATTAGGTTTACAGCCAGGCACGTATTCGCTGTCGGTAGAAACGGATAGCAAAGAAAAAGCGGCCGTAGAAGTTTTTGGTGTGATTAAGAGCGTTAATTTAAGTAATGGTTTGCCCATGGTGAGTATTGCAGGTTTGGGCGATTTTCCAGTGGCGGCGATTTCAAAGCTAAAAGGCCATTCTGCGTAAAAAGGATTGAATTATGAGTTTTGAAATTGCGCTATCAGGTATCAATGCTGTTAATAATCAATTGGGTAGCATCAGTAATAATATTGCGAACTCCAGCACTTACGGTTTTAAATCGGGTCGGGCGAATTTTTCATCGGCCTATGCAGGCTCGCAAGCGATTGGGGTAGAAACCTCATCCAATACCCAGAATATCGCCAAAGGTGGTGGCTTACTGACTACGGGCCGGGCGCTGGATGCAGCAATTCAAGGATCTGGTTTTTTTGTTACCAAAGACCCAAGTGGCGGCATGGCTTATACCCGTGTGGGTATTTTTGATAAAGACAAAGATGGCTATATGGTGGATAGCTTTGGCCGTCGTGCTCAGGGCTATGCTCCTGTAGGCAATGGTGGCGGAACAGCGATGGGAGCGATTGGCGATATCAAAGTGCCAGTAGGGCAAGTGCCTGCCAAAGCTACGGATAAGCTGCAATTTACCGGCAATTTATCTGCAGATTGGCCAACGCCGATTACCGCCACCTTTAGTAAAGACGAGGGCACCTCGTTCAATGCCTCAATGGTTTCGACGGTTTACGATTCTGTTGGCGGCAAGCACAACCTGACTCAATATTTTGTAAAAGGGGCTGCAGGTGTAACGGCTCATTACTCCTTTGATGGTGCAACGATTGCGGCCACCAATACCTTGAGCTTTGATGCCAACGGTAAATTAAGCAGCCCAACAGCACCGGTTACATTGGCCTTAGGCACGCCTGCTAATGCTTCGCCACTATCGATTAACCTAGATTACGCAGGCACATCGCGCTTTGCTGGCGAAGTAAGCAATACCGTAAACAGCGCCAATGGCTATGCATCTGGCACGCTAACCGGTGTGGTGATCGAAGAAAACGGCGAAGTGATGGCCAAATACAGCAATGGCCAGAAACAAAGCGCCGGAACACTGGTACTGGCTACTTTCCCGAATGAAAGCGCATTGCAGCAAATCTCTAATACCAGCTGGGCAGAAACGGCCGCTACAGGTACGGCGTTGTATTCAGCGCCTGGTAGCGGCATGACCGGCAAGCTGACCGCTGGCGCACTGGAGCAATCCAATGTGGATATGACGGGTGAGCTGGTGAGCTTGATGACAGCTCAGCGTAATTACCAAGCCAATACCAAGGTGATCTCTACCGAGAATCAAGTGATCCAAGCCCTGATGCAGGCGCTGTAAGCACCATGGATGCACTGATCTACACGGTAATGAGCGGCGCAGATCGCACTCTGCGCGCACAGCAAATTCACGCCAATAATTTGGCCAATGCCGAAACTACCGGCTTTAGGGCAGATATCGAAGTGGCTAGTGCACAAGCCGTGCCGGGCTACGGTTATGAAGCCCGCCATATGGCGCAGCTGCAAGCCAGCGCGGTGGATGCCCGCGCCGGAATGGTTACGCCGACAGGCCGATCCCTAGATGTGGCGCTAAAAGGTGAAGGCTATCTGGCCGTTGAATACGCAGGCGGTGAAGCCTATACCCGCAGTGGCAATTTAAATGTGGATAGCCAAGGCGCGCTGACCATCAATGGCCGTGCTGTTTTGGGCGATGGCGGGGGCATTATCTTGCCTGCTTTTGCTCAGGTTTCGATTAGCAATGACGGCACGATTTCTGTGCTGCCACAGGGTGAGACAGGCGCTTTGCAAGAAGCAGGCAAGCTTAAATTGGTTCGTCCTAATGCTAGCGAGCTGACCAAAAATGAAGCAGGTTTAGTCGTTAGCCGCTCTGGTCAGCCGCTGCCGGTGGATGAAACAGTGCAAGTCCTGGGCGGCCATCTGGAGCGCAGCAATGTATCGGCAGTCGAAGAAATGATCGCCACCATGACGCTGACGCGCAGCTTTGAAGTACAAATGAAAATGTTTAAAAGTGCAGACGATATGGCCGATGCTGGCAATCGTTTGATTCGTGGCTAGGGATGGGGCGTGATTAAGCAAGATTTAAAGGTCTTGTGATTGTGCCTTCGGCACGTTGGTTTAGGAGCGGTAGCCACCGCGGGGGCGTTCTTTTCTTGAACGGCCAAGAAAAGAACCAAAAGAAGGCCGCCCCACGAAACACGAAGGCCCCTCGTCTGCGGACAATCGAGCGGCGGCTGCGGAACTCGCTTCGCTCAGACAGTCCTCGCCGAAACCCCGCCCGCTTGTTCCTCGCCTCGGCGTGTTTCAAGGGGATTTTAAAAGGCCCCGTGCTGAGAGCGCGGTCATTACAGTTTATTTGTTGTTTGCTAATAAAAAAATGTTACTCAGCGTTCATGGGGTTACCTGCCCTGCGAAGTATCAATTGAACGAACAAAACACCCTGATAAGGACTATTTTATGAATCCAGCTATGTGGATCAGCAAGACCGGTATTCAGGCGCAAGACGCTAAGCTTAATGCGATCGCTAATAATCTGGCCAACGTGAACACCGTTGGTTTCAAGCGTGATCGTATGGTGTTTGAAGATCTGTTTTATCAGGTAGAGCGTCAGCCCGGCGCTAAAGTGGATCAGAACAACGCCGCGCCTTCAGGCGTGCAGCTGGGGAATGGCACGCGTTTGGCGGGTACGCAAAAAGTATTTACCACAGGCTCGGTGATGACTTCCAGCCAGCCGCTGGATGTGGCGATTATGGGCAGCGGTTTTTTGCAGGTTGAAATGGCCAGCGGTGAAACGGGCTATACCCGTGCTGGGCAATTGCAGCTTAATTCTGAAGGCCGGATTGTGAACGCGCAGGGCGTGCCCTTGCAGCCAGAAATCACGATTCCCAAAGAGGCGGCTTCGGTCACGATTGCTGAAAACGGCTTGGTTTCTATCACTCTGGCAGGCAATGCCACGCCACAAGAAGTGGGCCAGATTACCCTAGCAAACTTTGTAAACCCAACTGGCTTAGTGGCTTTGGGCAGCAATTTATTTCAGGAAACCGCTGCCAGCGGTGCACCAACTTTGGGTAATCCCGGCGAGAATTCTCTGGGTAAGCTAAAGCAAGGCTCTTTAGAAGGCTCCAATGTGCAAGTGGTCGAAGAAATGGTCGATATGATTTCGGCACAGCGCACTTACGAGATGAATACCAAGGTGCTTTCTGCAGCCGACAATATGATGCAATACCTTGCGCAGTCTGTGAGATGAAGCGTGTCTTTTTGATGTTGCTGCTCCTTAGTTTGCTCAGCGCCTGCGTGAGTAATCCTTTGGTCGAAGCACCGGAGCAAGATCCGCCTGCGCCGGTGCATATTCCTCCGGCGGCCAAAGCCAAATCGGGCGGAGTATTTACGGCTGATACCGCTAGCTCTTGGTTGGCGGATAGCCGAGCGTTTCGCGCAGGGGATCTGCTCACCGTGGTCTTGCAGGAAACCACGCAGGCCAGCAAAAAAGCGGGTACCAATTTTGATAAAAGCAGCGGCGTCGATATCAAGCCGACTATCTTGGGCACATCCAGCTATGCCACCAATGTAGGGGTGCAAGCCAAGCGCGATTTTGCTGGTTCGTCTTCTAGCACCCAGCAAAATATGTTGAGCGGTGCAATCACCGTAGTGGTTGAGAAAGTCCTGCCCAATGGCCTGTTGCTGATCCGTGGCGAAAAACAACTTTCGTTGAATCAAGGCGAAGAATCGATCCGCTTAGTGGGCTATGTGCGCAGCGACGATATCGATAGCGACAACCGTGTCATGTCACCACGCGTCGCCAATGCCAGAATCAGCTATTCAGGCAAAGGCGCATTAAATGATGTGAATACAGCGGGTTGGCTGACCCGTTTGTTCAACAGTCCGTGGATGCCGTTTTGATTTTGTGGTGTGCAAGAAAACCCAAATTTTGAAACACGGAGGGCACCGAGAACACGGAGTTTCACGGAGAAAAGGAAAGAATTTTTAAAAGGAATTTAGTCTTTTCAAATTCAAAGATACGGATTTATAGCGCAATCCGTGGCACGGGGCTTTCGTGTTTCGTGGGGCGGCCTTCTTTTGGTTCTTTTCTTGGCCGTTCAAGAAAAGAACGCCCTCACGGTGGCTACCGTTCCAAAATCAATGTGCCGAAGGCACTAAGAAGGTCTTTTTGTATTTTGCTTAGCATATGTGGGGTGTAACCCTCCGCTTGTTGTCTCTAATGCCAAAGTCTGGCGGGGTGCCCCCGCCCTACAGGGCTGCACATCGTTGTTTTGAAGTGGAATCTATGAAGTTTAAATGTCTGTTTTGGCTCTGCCTGCTGTTGCAAACTGCCAGTGCTCAGGAGTTGCGTACCTTGGTGAATGTGGAAGGGATTCGTGAGAATCAGCTGATGGGTTACGGTGTGGTCGTGGGTTTGAACGGCACGGGGGATAACTCTCAGGTGAAGTTTGCCGGGCAGTCGGTGGCTAATTTGCTGCGCCAGTTTGGTATTAAGCAGACGGGCGAGACCAAGGTTAAGAATGTGGCAGGGGTCGTGGTGAATGCGGTTTTGCCCTCGGGTTATCACAAGGGGCAGACGATAGATATTACGGTTTCATCACTAGGCGATGCTAAAAGCTTGCGCGGCGGAGTGCTGCTGCTTACGCCTTTACGTGCCGCCGATGGTGAGGTGTATGCTTTGGCGCAGGGCAATGTGGTGATTACTGGCTTGTCGGCTCAGGGCAGCAGTGGCTCCAGCGTAACGGTGAACACGCCCACTTCGGGGCGGATTCCGAACGGGGCCAGTGTGGAGCGCGAGATCGAGAGTGATTTTGATACTCGGCCAACGGTCACGTTGAGTTTAAAGCGACCTAGCTTTCAAAACGCCACGCAAATTGTCAGCGCGGTTAACCAGCGCTTTGGCAAAATCGCCAGCACCAAGAATGCCACCAATATCGAGATTATTGCCCCTAGCGATCCAAGTGAGCGGGTGGCTTTTGTTGCCAGGCTGGAAGCCTTAAATATCACTGCCGCTGCCGAAGTGCCACGCGTGGTGTTTAATTCCCGCACAGGCACGGTGGTGATCAGCCAGGGGGTAACGGTTAGAGCCGCCGCAGTTTCGCATGGCTCATTAAGAATTGTCATTTCCGAAGCGCCTGCAGTTAGTCAGCCGGGCGCGTTTAGCAATGGCACCACCGCCACCGTGCCTCGGTCTAAAGTGGATGTGCGCGAAGGCTCGGGCCAGATGTTCCGCTGGCCACCGGGAGCTAGCTTAAAGACGATTATCGATACGATTAATAGCACGGGCGCGTCGCCAGACGACATTATGGCGATCTTGCAGGCGCTGGATCAGGCGGGCGCTTTGGACGGCGAGCTGGTGGTGATTTGATGAATCCTATTTCTTCTTCGCCTTTGCAAATTGCAGCATCAGACTCGCCAGTTATTGCCGAGAATACAGCTTATCGTAAAAAAGCTGAAACAGCTGCGGTGCAGTTCGAGAGCTTTTTTATCCAGGATATGCTCAAGCAAATGCGTAAAGCCACTCGCGAAATCAGCAGCGAAGACAGTATTTTTAAAAACACCATCAATAGCGATATGCTTGATTTTGCCGATCAGGTCGTGGCTGCTGAGCTGGCGAAGCAACGGGTGTTTGGCGTCGCCAATGCCATTATGACGCAGCTGCTGCCGGAAAAATGATGCGGCTTAGCCCGGAAGCCGCCAGACAAATATGTAAATATTCTGCTTAATAAAAACGCCAATAGTGTCGCCATAAAACAGAGTGCGCTGCTATTTGCTGGCGCATTTGCCACACTTTCTTTTATTCCTAAATAAGCCCCCCGATGCGCATGATGCAAAATGCGCTGGCCGGAGCGCTGGCTGCACAAGCCGCGCTGAATGCCGCCAGCCAAAATATTTCTAATGTAATGACTCCCGGCTACTCGCGTCAGGGCGTAGTTTTATCCGCCATCGCCCCATCGGTGGGCGACCCGCATAGTGCGGGTTCGGGCGTGGATATCCAATCTATTCGCCGCTTTAATGATCAATATCGCAGCCTGCAAATGTGGCAGGCATCGGCCAATATGGGCGAAAGCGCTGCCAAACAAGGGTATCTGACCCAGCTAGAGCAGGTGATGAGCGCCTCGGGCAGCAGCATTAGCGGCGGCTTGGATAACTTTTATGCCGCTTTAGGCGCAGCCAGCGTAGAGCCTAGCTCCCTAGCGTTGCGTCAAGGTGTGATTACCGAAGCGGGCGCAATGGCGCAGCGCTTTAATAATCTAAACCGCGTATTAAGCGCCCAGCATGCCTCGATTAATGAGCAGCGCACTGCCTTGGTCACGCAGGTAAATTCTCTGGGCGGATCGATTGCCCGCCTGAATAAAGAAATCGTTGCAGCTACCGCCACCGGCGTGAATCCATCGGGCTTATTAGACGAGCGTGATCGCAAAATTGATCAGCTCAGCGGCCTTGTTGATGTGCGCGTGGTGAATCAAAACGACGGTGCAATCTCGGTCACCTTGCGTGCGGGCCAGCCTTTGGTCGTCGGTGATAGCTCCTCAGTGATGAGCACCGAAGCGCAGCTTGATGGTAGCCAGCTGATTAAGTTGTCTTTTGCTCAGGAAAAATTCACCCTAAATGGCGGCAGTATCGGCAGTCAGTTAGGCGGCTTAAATGAGTACGAGAAAAACAGTTTAAAGCCCATGGAAGACGCCATCCGTACCTTGGCAAGTGAAGTTGCCGGGCGGATTAACAGCCAACTTGCTGCCGGTTTTGATTTACCCACAACTGCCGGTGCAGCAGGCACGCCTGGCAAGGCGCTCTTTGTGTTTGACGCACAAAACCCGGAAGCCATGCTCAAACTGCGACCCGGCATCGTGGCAGAAGATTTAGCTTTTGCCAGTGCGGCGGATAAGCCCGGCGGCAGCGGTAATTTACAAAAATTGATTGATATTCAAAGCCAGGCGCTTACGGTGCCGGGCTTGGGTACGGTGACGCTGAGCGACGCCTATGCTCAGCTTTTAGGGCGACTGGCCTCTGAAAGCCAGCAAAACCAATCGTCCCTAGCTACGGCCAAGGTGGTGCGGAGTCAATCTGAGCAGGATTGGAAAAGCACCAGCGGCGTAAACCGTGATGAAGAAGCGATGAATATCGTTGAATACCAGAAAATGTATCAGGCCAATATGAAGGTGATTGCGATTGCTAATCAGTTGTTTGATAGCACCTTAGCCATGTTCAACTGACGGAGTATTTATGCGTATCGCTAGTACCCAGTTACAAACAACCTTGAATGAATCTTTGCAAGCCGCTTCGGGCAATATGGCTGAGTTGCTGCAAAAAATGTCATCGGGTAAGCGTTATTTACTCCCTTCTGAAGACCCGATTTCTAGCGTGCGTTTACTGCGATTAGAGCGTGAAGAAGCCGCTATCACTCAGTACACCAGCAATATTGGCGCGTTGCGCTCGCGCTTATCCATGAATGAATCTTATCTGGATGGCATGACGCAAGATCTGATGCAGGCACGGGTACTGCTCTTGGGGGCAGACGATACGGTTTCTAAAGAAGATGTAAAAGATATTGCCGCCAGCTTGGTCAGCTTAAGAGACAGCCTGTATTTCACGAGCAACACCAAGGATCAGGAAGGGCATTATTATTTCTCTGGCACCGCCAGCTCGACGGCTACTTTGGCCTTAGATAAAACGGGCGCTGCGGGTAGCCGCTATACCGCTCTAGGTAATAGTGATCAGCAGCTGGTGGTGGTGGGCAATGGCGTGACGCAAGCCTCGAATGTGGCGCTGCCAGAAATGGCGGCGCTATTAAATCAGTTTGATCTGGCCATTACTGCGCTGCAAAATCCACCCGCCACAGGTTATCGCCCAGCAGTAGAGCAGGGCATTAATGGAATTGATGTGGCGCTCAGAAGTGTGGGTAGCAAGATCGCCAATCTGGGTGGCGCGCAAAATAATATGCAGATGATGGAAGACAACCACGCCAATGTCAGCTTATCGAATCAGCAATCGGCAAGGTTATTAGGCAGCCTCGATTATGGTGAAGCGATGATTACGATGGATAGCTATAAGCTGGCTTTACAAGCTTCGCAAAAGGCTTATGGCAAGATCAGCAGCTTATCTTTGTTTGACGTGCTTTAACATTGGTTTCGATTCGAGCATTTTGCAGTGATTTAAAAGGATATTGGGTATGGCAGCACCGTTGCCCAGATTGGATAGCAGTCATAAATTAGGCAGCAGCCTAGGGATTAATAGCAGGCCAGTGACTGCCGCTGCGCCAGCCGCATCGGGCGAGCTGGCCGCTGTGCGTGAGCAAAAAGGCGAGCGGCTTGGTGTATGGCGCTACAGCACTCAGCTAAATGAGCAGCTGACTGCTGGGCAGCGGGCGCTGGATTATGTGGATCAACTTAGCGGCCAATTGATCGACTTAAAGCTGAAATTAAGCCAGGAGCTGGGGCAACGCCGAGTCGATCGGGATGATCTGAGTGCCAAAGTGGCTGATTTTTCTGCGCTATGGACGGCGCGCAGTCAGCGTACCGGCGGTAGTGTGGATGGTCGTTTAAAGTTTCACCTGTCGCAGGATGCTAAAGAAGTCTTCCGCATTCGCGGCTTAGAGCTGGAATCCTTAAGTAGCGGCCAAGCTGAAACGCTGACTTTTTATACCGGAGCACGTGGCACTGGCCCCGCTTCGGTGGCTGTGGGGGGGGGAATAAGCAGTGAAAATCTGCTGCGCCAGTTTAATCGCGCACTCGCGCCATCGGGCATTCGTACCGAAGCCGATCAAGGTGGCGCACTCACTTTTTCGGTGGCCGAAGAGGCCTTAGTTTCATTGCAGAGTAAGCTGGCGATTCGGGGTGGAGGAATTCGTTTTCCTGCCGGGCAGGCTAATCGCTTAAAAATAGAAAGCGAAGCCGTCGCCATCTCGCCAGCTAGCTGGGGCGTCGATGATCACGCCAGCGTGCGGCAGAGTTTGCAAAAAGTAGTGATGGCGCTCGAGCAGCTAGAGCAAACCCGTGCAGCAATCAGCAGCGCCATGGGAGAGGCGAAGCTGGCAATTGAGCAGCTCTCCACGATGGACGAATCGCAATGGGCGCAAAGCTTTGTGGGTGATTTTAATGGGCGCTTTAATCAAAGTAGCGATTACCGCTTCTTCAGTGATATTGCCCCCGCCCTGATGGGGATGACCCGTTATCGGGTGCTGTCTTTGCTAGCGCTGAGATAGAGCGTCGCCTTCGTCGGCGTGTGCTTTAAGCCTAATTACCTAGTTTACAGCCTTGTAATTTAGTCTCTTGGCTACTTTAATGGTAGAGGAGAGGTTGATTATGCCTAGGCTACTTGCTATTTGCTGCCTGCTTTTGCCACTATTTTGCTCTGCAGAAGCGACGATTCAGGTTGGCACAGGTTATTCTAAGCCACCCTATGTTATTCCTGAAACTCAAAGTGGCTTAGAGCTTGATATTGTGCAGGCGGCGTTGTCGGCTGAAAAGTTACAAATGAAAGTCGTATTTTTGCCGCCAGCGCGCATGCTGCATATGTTTAAAAACAGCCAGCTTGACGCCATTACCACGGTAAATGAAGGCTCTCATTTAGTGGGTTATTGGTCTGATTCTCATATCTTTTACCAAAACTATGCCATTACTTTGGCGAGCAGGGCGATTACGATCAAGAAAATGTCTGATTTAGCCGGGCACAGCATCGCCGCCTTTCAAAATGCCAAGCTAGCACTTGGTTCCGAATATGCTGCAGCGATTATGCAGGCCAGCTATCAGGAAATACCCAATCAGCTGACGCAAAATAAATTGCTGTATACAGGCAGAGTTGATGTGGTTATTGGTGATCGACTTATTTTTGAGTATCTAAATCGGCTCTTACCTAGTCGTGTTGATGCGCAGCAAACGCTGCAATTTAGCGCTATCTTTCCAGCCACCCATTATAAAGTCCTGTTTCGTAACCGTGATTTACGCGACCGCTTTAATCAAGGGCTTGCCACCATTCGTCATAATGGCGTTTATCGTCAGATCGAGAAAAAATACCGCTCTGCTAGCCCTGCACAATAATTTCTCCCCCTTTATCTTCCGTATGTAAATATTTACTAATATTCTACTTAAGAAATTTCAGCTGGGTGTCGCCTTAGAAAGGTAGAGGCGCCCAATGGCGGGTGCCGTTACTTTGTCATTTGGAGTTCTTCCCCATGTTGAGCCTGCACACAAACGCCGCTGCCCTTTCTACCCAACGTAATCTGGGCACCAGCCAATCTGCCCTGACCACATCCATGACTCGTCTGGGTACAGGTCTGCGCATTAATTCTGCAATGGACGACGCTGCTGGCTTGCAAATTGCCACACGTATGGACGCACAAAGCCGCGGTATGCAGGCTGCGATGAAGAACACTCAAAACGGGATCAGCATGTTGCAAACAGCTGAAGGCGCTTTGGGCGAAGTAAGCAGCATCTTATTGCGTATGAAAGACCTTGCTACTGAAGGCGCCAATGCCACCGCTTCAACTGATGATAAAGCAGCGATGCAGTCTGAGTTTGATGCGTTGGGTAAAGAAATGAGCAATATCGTGACCAATACTTCATTTGGTGGCGATAAATTATTGGGCGTTACAGGCAAATTAGGTGCAGCTGCAATCGATTTCCAGATTGGTTCCAGCGCTGCAGAAAAAATGTCTGTAGATATGAAAACCACGATGAAGGCATTGGATGATGCATTGAAAGCGGCATCTAAGGGCTATACCGATGGTTCAGCGGGTGCAGAAATGACTACCGCTAATGCGCAAATCACATTATTAGATACCGCCCTGAAAGCCGTAGGTACCGTTCGTTCCGACCTCGGTGCAAACGCCAACCGTCTTGAACATGTTTATAACAACTTGGGCAATATGGACAGCAATACCAAGATGGCTAAGGGTCGTATCATGGATACAGACTACGCTACCGAACAAGCGAAAATGACTTCTAACCAGATGCTGATGCAAGCCGGTACTTCGATGCTGAAGCAAAGCGGTTCGATGAGCCAAATGGTGATGTCTCTGATGCAATAATCCGGCTTATTCCGGATGAACCAACCAGCTGCTCTTGCGGCTGGTTTTTTTTCGCCAGAGTATGTTGGATTAGCAGGTTTATTAGCAAGAAAGCCGCTAATAAACCTGCTAATCCAAGCTACGCCAGCGATCTGTGTTTAGGGAAGTTAACATTGGCCACATCCTTAGGACTTAAAAAATGCAGGTAAGAGTGAGCGAGTTTGGTGTCACGCCGTTGCTGCGTATGCAAGAATCCTTTAAAAAAAATGAATTACTGACTCTGGAAATTATCCATCGCCAGCCTTCGGGCGAGCTGCGTTTACGCAGTGCAGAGGGCTTGGAGCTTGATGTTTGCCTACCTAATTTAGCGACAGATTGGCCTTTAACACGGCCACTCTTATTGCGTGTATTGGCAAACCAGCCCCGCCTATTACTTGTGCTGGAATCAATGCCTCAGCCGGCGGAGCGCATGAATGATGGTTTGCTCGATGCGCTGGTTTTACGGGATAACCCTAGGTTTTCCAAACATAAACCGCAGGTTTTTGAGCTGGCCAATGCCTGGCGGGTGCAATTATTAGGCACGATTTCCTATCTGGCGATGCGTGTGGCGCAAGATGGCGGGCAATACGTATCGGGTAGTTTATTCAGCGCGCAATTGATGAGCCAGCAAGCTCCTGCCGAATCAGCGAATATCCCGCTCTGGCTATGGGGTGGTCCCATCTTACGGCTGTGGTTTGTAGAAGAAGACTCCCCGAAGAACAGCCCTGCAAAGCCTGCGCCACTGGAGCTATTGCTAGAAATTGTCTTGCCTAAATGGGGGAGAATGAAGCTGGTGCTTAGCCAAGAAGCCAAGACTTTAGCGCTTAGCCTGTGGGTGGATGAGCTTTGGTACGACGAGCTAAGCGCTTTGGAGTATCACTTTAAAGCTGCTGCGATCCGGCTTGGTCTACGGCTAACCCGCTTTAGCATCGCCGGGCAACCGCGCCCGCGCAGCATGCCCACCAGCAAAGCGGCCACCCTCCGCGCTGCCCAGCTTCCACTCCCTCTGTTTAAATTTGCAGCTGAAGTGCTGGTTTTGTTGGAGGCGATGGATTATTGAGCAGAAAACCCACTCTTGAAACACAGAGAACGCAGAGTTTCACTGAGAAAGGCAAAATATTTGGCTTGGTTTGGAATGTTTTCAAAGCACAATCTCTATACAACTTTAGCCGTCACTTCAGCGCTTCAGCCTCCCCCTTTGTAAAAGGGGGATTGAGGGGGATTTGCCTTTGTGTGGCTTGGCGTCTTTGGGTGAAAATATACAATGGCAATGACAAATCCCCCCTAGCCCCCTTTTTCAAAGGGGGAACAAGTACATCGAATTTCCGCAGCGGCTACTGCTACAAAATCAATGTGCTGAAGGCACTAAAAAGGTCTTATTGACTTTGCTCAGCGGGATTGCATCCCCTCGCCGTGTTTCAAGATCTGGGTTTATAAACGCTATCACCCCATCGTCCCAACCAAACTCACATCGTAATTTTCTGGTATCTCGTTATAAGAAAGCACATGCAGCCCAGGTGAAAACAAGCGGCCGTAGCGGGCGAGGATGGGGCGGATTTGTGGCATCACTAGCAAAATCGGCGGGGCGCTTTGTTGTTTGAGCTGCTCACGCACGAGCGGCATATTGCTTTGTAGTTGGCTGAGTACATTTGGATCAATCGGGAAGCTATCCAGCGCTACTTTGCCATTTTGCTGGGCTTGGCTGAGGGAGCCCAACAGCATGTTTTCTAGCTCGGCGCTGAGGTTAAAGGCTTTGATTTCGCTCTTATTGCCCAGAATGGCTTGGGCGATTTGCCGTTTTAAGGTGCAGCGCACTTCGGAGGCTAGCATGATGGGGTCTTTGGCGTTGTCGGCGGCGTCGACCAAGGTTGTGGCGATCGGCACGATGTCTTTGAGCGAGACATTTTCTTCCAGCAGATAGCGGTAAACGCGCAGTAGTTGGTTGGCATTCAGTGCGGTATTCAATGCGCTGGCTAGCTTAGGTGCCAGCACGGTGAGCCTTTCGGATAAAGCGCTGACATCGTCGTGGCGAAACAGCTCGGCCAGATGGCTACGGATCACTTTATTCAAATGAGTGGCAATCACGCTTGGGCAGTCGATCACCTGATAGCCCAGCCCCAGCGCATTGGCTTTGTCCCTGCTGGCAATCCAGGTGACTGGCATGCCGTAGGCAGGGTCTACGCCGGGAATACCGTCCAGATTGCCATAAACTTCAGGCGATGGAATCGCCATCAAGTGATCACTAAATACTTCTGCCTGCGCCACCACGCTGCCATTGAGGCGGATGGTGTATTGCGATGGCTTAATGCGTAGATCGTCCCGCATGGCGATATGCGGCAGCAAAATACCCATATTTTCACTCAACGTTTGGCGCACGCCACGGATGCGTTTACTTAGCGGCGCGCCCTGTTCCTTATCCATCAGACCGACCAATTTATAGCCTAGCGAGATCGCTAGCACATCCACATAGGGCAGGGCTTGCCAATCCAGCTCGGCCTCATCGCTGCTGAGAAGCGCCGATTCGATGGCTTTTAAGTCTTGGGCAGGCTTAGGGTTTTTTTCTGCATTCAGATGCATTTTCCAGCCGGAGTAGGCCAGCAATGCAGCAAAGGCAAGGAAGGGTACGACCGGCATGCCGGGAATAATCGCCAGCACAAACATAATGCCCGCAGCGCTCATCAGCACCGTTGGCGAGGCCAGCAGCTGCTCTCCAATTTGCTCCTGCATATCGCCAGAGTCGCTGACGCGAGTGACTACAATTGCGGCAGCGGCAGACAGCAGCAGGGCTGGGATTTGTGCAACCAAACCATCACCAATGGTCATCAAAGCATAGAGGCGGAACGCTTCACCCATGCTTAAATCGTGCATCGCTGCGCCGATGGCGACCCCACCAATTAGATTGATCAGCAGAATCAAAATACCGGCAATGGCATCCCCGCGTACAAACTTGGATGCACCATCCATCGAGCCATAAAAATCGGCTTCTGCGGCAATATCACGGCGGCGTTGCTGGGCTTGTTCCTGATTAAGCAAACCTGCGTTTAGATCGGCATCGATTGCCATTTGCTTGCCGGGCATGGCATCCAGCGTAAAGCGCGCCGATACTTCGGCAATGCGCTCGGCCCCTTTGGTGACCACAATAAAGTTAATGATCATCAGGATGACAAACACCACCATCCCCACCACAAAATTACCGCCGATCACCACCTTACCAAAGGCCTCGATCACCCTACCCGCGGCTTCCGTGCCTTGGTGGCCATGCAGTAAGACCACACGGGTAGAGGCCACATTGAGCGTAAGCCGCAGCAGGGTGGTGGCCAGAATAATACTTGGGAAGGCAGAGAAATCCAGCGGTCTTTTCACCGAAACTGCCACCAGCATCACAATAATCGCCAGCACAATATTAAAGGTGAATAAGAGATCCAATACCAGCGGCGGAATAGGCAGAATAATCATCGCCAGCATGGCGAGCAAAAATAGCGGCGCTGCCAGTTTGAATTGCTTTAGGGCGCTTAAATAAGGGGTGATTGATTTCATGCTGGTTCTTTAATCCCTGTTAGTTCTGGTGAAATGCCCAATTCGCTAGGTAATTGGGGAGCATTAATCGCCAGCATGGCCAGCAAGAATAGCGGTGCTGCCAGTTTGAATTGCTTTAGGGCGCTTAAATAAGGGGCGATTGATTTCATGCTGATTCTTTAATCTCTGCTAGTTCTGGCGAAATGCCCAAATCATTGGGTAATTGGGGCGCAATACGGCGGCCGCCGCTGCGAAAAGCTTTGAGCTGCAATACATAGGTCAGCACCTGTGCCACGGCTTTAAATAAAGGCGCAGGAATTTGCTGATTCACTTGGGTGGTTTTATAAATAGCGCGGGCTAAGGGCGGAATCGGCACAATATCTATTTTGTGGATTTCGGCCAGTTGGCGAATATACATCGCCATTTCATCCATGCCCTTGGCCACAATAAAAGGCGCTTGGGCACGATTTTCGTCGTACTTTAAAGCCACCGCATAATGGCGCGGGTTGACGATAATCACATCGGCATTGGGAATGGCTTTGCGAATACTGCGCTGGGCTAATTGCTGCTGAATCTGCCGGATACGTTGTTTAATCTCTGGCCGGCCTTCGCTGGTTTTATATTCATCTTTTTGTTCTTGCTTGCTCATTTTTTGTTTACGCATAAACAAAAATATCTGCAGCGGCAAATCAATTGCGGCAAATAAGATAAACACAAAGCAAAAACTAAATAGCGCATCAAATAATAATTGCGCCGCGCCTGTGAGTGCTTCGGTGAGGGTGAGCTCTTGCAGGCTAAAGAATTTAGGCAGGCTATCCCGGCTAACATAAAACAAGACGATGCCTAAAATCAGCACCTTAATAATGGCTTTGATTTGCTCGCTGGCATGCTGGGCAGAGAATATCCGCCCAAAATGAGAAAGCGGATTCATGCGCTCAAATTTAGGCATCAGCTGCTTGCCAGAGAATATCCAGCCGCCCGGATAGAGCGAGGCGATGATAATCATCAGCGGAATAATGGCCAAAGGCAGCAGCATTTTGAGTAGCAAAAGAAAGCTGCCGCTGAATAAATTAGACCATACCTCGTCCATACTGCCGGGCTGATCCAAAGAGCTAAAAGCCAGATTAAACAGCGCATTAAAATCGACTAAATAGCTGGGAGCCAGAATGGCAAATACTTTTAAGCTGGCGAGCAAACCCACGGCAGAAGCGACTTCACGCGAGCGGATAATTTGCCCTTCTTTTCTGGCGTTTTTTAATTTCTGCGGGCTGGCTTTTTCTGTTTTATCGCCATTAGACGCTTCAGCCATGCACGCCCCCATGCAGCATTTGCTCAATCATTTGCAAAATCTTTTCGCTGAGCTGGCTATAGTGCCCGGGAATAAAACGGCTAATCAGACCAAGGGTAAACAGGCCAAACAGGGTGATTAAGGGAAAGCCTAGAGAGAATAAATTTAAAGCCGGAGCCACTCTATTTAATAAGCCCAAGCCCAATTGCACAATAAAAGTAGAAAAAATACTGGGGATCGCTAGCAGCAAAGCCGCAGCAAAGACCCAACTTAAGCTTTGCGCCAGCATCTTGAGAGATACAAAATTAATCCCATCCGCCACAGGCCAAAGCTTAAAACTGCTGTAGATAACCTGCACAATCACCAGATGCCCATCCATCGCAAAAAACAGCAGCGCACCTAATAAATACAGCAGGGTGGAAATCACATCCGACGAGCTGCCGCTCATAGGATCATTCATCACCGCCATGCTCAGGCCCATTTGCGATGAAATCAAAAATCCTAAGATGGATAGGATGGTCATCACTAGCTGAAACGCCATGCCACAAATCAGCCCGATAATCACCTGAGCGAAAGTGGCAACAATCCAGTGCATCGAGAAGGGATCAATACTGATCTGGGTTTTTTGCATGATGGGCAGGGTGATTACGCTAAGCACCAGTGATAAACTAATCCGCGCACGAACCGGCACCATGGCCTCGCCAATTAAGGGCGCAAAACTAAACCCCGCCATATAGCGGCAAAAAGGCCACCAGAGCAGGGGTAGGATTGCGAGTAATTCCTTAATCAGGGAGTCCATTGTTTTCTTGTATGGGGGTATTTTGGGTAAACGCCGATCCTATCAACTTAAGGACCTGTAACGTAGGAGCGGCTTTAGCTGCGAATGTTGAGATATGCAGCGCTTTCGCGGGGAAGTTCCCGTCAAACGTTATAAAAATGCTTCAGCTTAAAACTAAGGGTGCAAAATCTCGAACCACAGAGAACACCGAGAGCACAGAGTTTCACAGAGGAAGCGATAGATCGATGGCTTTCTCTGTGCCCTCTGTGTCCTCCTTTTTCTCTGTGGTTCAAGGTTTAGCTCTCTATCAAGGCGAACTGAAGCACCTTGAGTAGCAGGTCATTTGATGCCTATCGCCTTATCCACTACCCCACCAACATCGCTGCATTATTAAAAATCTCGATGCAAAACGTCATGAGTTGTCCAACGATCCAATGCCCGGCGAGGGCGATGACGGCGAGGGTGACGAGTAGGCGGGGCAGGAAGCTGAGGGTTTGCTCGTTAATCTGCGTAGCCGCCTGAAACAGGCTGACCAGCACACCCACAATCAGCCCTGGCAGCACCAGCAAAATCACCAGCTTCACCACTACATAAAGGCTTTGGTTGACCAGATCAACCGCGGTATCGGGGGTGATCATTAGTAGGCCTGTATGCTGGTGACAAGGGTGTTTACAGTCAGCGACCAACCGTCTACCAGTACAAATAGCAGTAATTTAAGTGGCAATGAAATCACCAAGGGCGAGAGCATCATCATCCCCATCGCCATTAAGACGCTAGAGACCACCAGATCGACCACTAGAAAGGGGATAAACAGCATACAGCCGATTTGAAACGCGGTTTTCAGCTCGCTCAGTACAAAGGCGGCTAGCTTTACGGTAAAGGCGTGATCGCTGGGTTTGGCAACCGGGCCTTCGCCAGCGAGGCGTGATATTTGTGCCAGTGCCGATTTATTAGTCTGTGCCAGCATAAATTTAGACATCGGTTTTTCGGCGATTTGCAGTGCGGCTAGCAGGGTTATTTTGTCCTGATCGTAGGGCAACATGGCGGTTTGCCAGACTTCCACTCCTACAGGGCGCATCACCAGCAGCGTTAAAATCAGCGCCATGCCGGTGGTAATCCGGTTGGGCATGCCCTGCTGCAAGCCCAGAGCTTGCCGCAGTAGCGACAATACAATCACAAAACGGGTAAAGCAGGTCATCATCAAAACCAGCGTGGGAATCAATCCCAGCAAAGTCATAATGATTAAAACCTGAGTTTTTACCGTTAAATCGCCGACCGTTGCGCTATTAGATAAGATCTTGAGTGAATCTTCGGCCCATGCGGGGGCAGAGGCCAGTAGTAGGGCACTTAATCGCCAAAAGAACTTCATGCGGCCAGAGTTTGTAAATCGAGGTGATCTAATTCAACGACACGCAGGCCATAGCTCTCGCCCGTAATGACCACTTCGGCTTTTCCGATGGTGGTGCCATTTACTTTGATATCCAGCGGCTCACCCGCGAGTTTATTGAGCTCTAATACCGATCCGTATTCAATTGCTAATAACTCGGCTAAGGAAATATCGCTCGCGCCCACTTCTAAAGTTAGTGTGACGGGGATTTTTCTTAAAAATGGATTTAGATCACGCTTAGTTGTTACCGGGATTGGGGTTTCTGTATTTGATTCCATATCTTGCAAAGCATTTTCCAAATCAAAATCGTCATTCATATTCATGGGATTAATCTGCATCTTCAAATGATGTGAGGCATAAAGCGCCGTTATTTTCGGCGACGCTGGCGGTAAACAATTTGCTTTTTCCGATATAAACATTGGCTCTGGCTTGTAAACTAATTGGCAGAATCTCGCCAATTTTTAGTTTGAGTACATCATCCAAAGTCAGTGATTTTTCTGCTAAATGCACATGGCATTTTATTTTGAGCTGATCAAAGAAAGCAGTTTGGCTTTTGCTATTCGCTCGCGGCTTGGCAACCATTTTTAATAGCAAATCAAATAGGGCATGGTCCAGCACTAAGCAGATTTGGCTTTTTAGCTGATCAATTTGATCAATTATTTCAATTTCAATTTGCCATACCGCTTCAGGGCGTTGCCCGCTGTGAGCCCCTGTATTTTGATTTAAAAAGCCTAAAAAAAGCTGGGCCATTTTATTGGCGAGGCTGCTTTTTAAACGCTGTTCGGTGCTGGTTTCTTCGCTGGATAAAAGCGCTTCATTTATTTCTGTCGGTTTGGCTTTTGCGCCATAGCGGTAATCCAAAGTGCGTAGCAAAAATGAGCGCGACATCTCAACCGCTAATTGCCCAACACCTAAATCTATCCATTGCACAGGATTGGCTTTGCTTGCGGATTGGCTAATTTGGCTGATGCCCAGCGCAGCTCGATAGGGGCGATTGAATTCGCTTTTGAGAAATGCATCGACTTCGATTTTTAGCCGCTCGTTCAGCCCTGCTAAAAGATGCAGAGGCCTACCCAGCGTGCTGTGATCCAGCGTAGTGCTGTTTTTTTCGTGCAGAGCACGTTTTGCTTTTGCAATAGACACGCTGCTTTATACCGATCAGGAAAAGAACTAAAGAGGGGGTGATTTGACAATTCGCGCGTATTGTACTGCAACATTAGAATTTTATGATATGTTCATGCATCTGTTTTGCATGGTAAAAATTCACACCTCACTATGCCTCTGTACTGCTGTTAGAATCCGCGCCCTGTAAGAGATTTGTAAAAATAATCGTGCCTTTTCTAAGGCGGAGCAAGGTGCTTTGATGGTAAACGCAATCGCTTCGGCGCTAAAAACAGAGCAGGCAAATATGCTGGGTGAGATGGCCGCCATCTCTCAAAACAGCTTTCACTCACCTGCTGGTAATGGTCAGAATAGCAGCGGATTTATGGCCATCATGGTCGATGCTGTTCGGGGTGTGGATGCCAAAGATCAGTTGGCGGCAGCCAAAATGGCGGATGTCGATAGCGGTGCCAGCAACGATTTAGTGGGCGCAATGCTGATGAGCCAAGAGGCGAGTTTGTCGTTCTCAATGATGATGCAAGTGCGCAATAAGGTCATGGGTGCTGTTGATGATCTGATGAAAATGCCTTTATAAAGGCAGCAGGAAAATATGTTCGCACAATTAAAAACGGGATTTGAAAATTTACGCTTAAAGAATATAGAGCGTAGTAGCAATCCTGCGTCGTTTATTAAGCTGGTTTTACCCATTATTGTATTGGCCATTGCAATTAGCGTATTGCTTATGCTGTATTTATGGCACGACGATTCTAATTACAAACCTATTTTTGGTAATACAGAAAAAATTGCCGCTGCAGATATGATGGCCGTGCTAGATGCGGAGCATATTAAATATCGTCTGCATCCACAAAGTGGCCAGGTTCTGGTTGAAAACGCCGATTTAGGCCGTGTTCGTATGCTATTGGCTGCTAAAGGCGTGGTCGCCAAATTACCCGCCGGCCTTGAATTACTCGATAAAAACGATCCCTTAGGCGTCAGCCAGTTTGTACAGGATGTACGATTTCGCCGTGGCCTAGAAGGCGAATTAGTGCAGAGTATTCTGGCATTAGAGCCTATTGCTAATGCGCGGGTGCATTTATCAATTGCCAGATCTTCTTCATTTGTTGATTCGGGCATTGATAAAAGCTCTGCTTCGGTGATTGTTGCTTTAAAGCGCGGCCAAAAATTAAATCAGGAACAAATTGCTGCCATTGTTAATTTAGTGGCAGGCAGCGTGTCTAGCCTTAGCCCGCAAAAAGTCACTTTGGTGGATGAGGCGGGTAGTCTTTTATCTGCGCGTCTTGAGGCTGGTGCTGCTGGTTTTTCAGGCAATGAAAACGATAGCGCCAGCCGCTACCGCGAAGAAACATTACGCAGCATTCGTGATCTGCTTGATCCGGTGTTAGGCGCTGATCATTTCAAGGTGAGCGTCACCGCCGATGTTGATAACGATCAGGTAGAAGAGACGCGTGAGCAATATGGTGAGCAGCCAAAAATCACCAGTGAGGCCACGCGTGACGAGCAAACCAGTGAGAAAAGCGCGATTGGTATTCCTGGTTCATTAAGCAATCGCCCTGTTAATGCTGCGCCTGCCAATCCTGAAACTGACGATAGCCGCTTTAAGAAAAATGCGATGACTCGTCAGTATGCTTACGACAAGAGTATTACCAGCACTAAAAAAGCCCGTGGCGCACTGCGTCGCTTAAATGTGGCGGTGGTCTTGAGTAATGCAGCAGCTCCTTCGGTAAAAACCGGTTGGACGCCAGCGCAAATTGCCAATATTGAAAAGATTTTATGTAATGGTTTGGGGATCGATAGCGAGCGGGGCGATCAGCTCATGGTTTCTGCCCTGCCGTTTACGGCCCGCCCGGTGGCGATGCCTTGGTGGCAAGAGCGCAGCACCATTTACGATGCCATTAGTGCCTTGGCTTATGTGCTTGGTCTTTTGCTGGCGTTCTTATTTTTGGTGCGACCGGTATTTAAGCTGCTTAAAGAATGGACCGCCAAGCCTGCTACTCCCTTGAGCCTAGCCGCACCGCCAAGCGAGCTTGATATCACGCCAGCCAGCTCCGCTACGCTTGCTGCAGAAGGCCATGCCAAATCTACAACAGCCCACAGCTCGGCAATGCCGGTGGTGCCTTTACTAGAAAATTATGATCTTCCTCCGGCGGGCTCATCCGTTGATGTGCTGGTCGATCACTTGAAAGAGCTGGCCGCTAAAGAGCCGGAACGCGTTGCCGAAGTCGTTAAACAATGGGTGCAAAAAGATGGACGCAATCAATAATCAGCCCGAAACCGCAATGACGCCGGTTGAGCAGGCAGCCATTGTTTTATTGAGCATGGGCGAAGAGCCTGCTGCCAATGTGTTGCGCTGCCTAGGGCGTGAAGAATTGCTGGCCGTCACGCAGGTGATGTCGCGCATGAGTGGCATTAAGGTCGATACGGTAAAGGTATCGATTCAGAAATTTTTTGATGAATACCGCGAGCAAAGTGGCGTACACGGTGCTTCGCGCTCGTTTTTACAGCGCTCTTTGGATTTGGCCTTAGGCGGCGATATTGCCAATAGCGTGCTCAATAGTATTTATGGCGACGAGATTCGCCCGAAAATGGCGCGGCTGCAATGGGTTTCCCCGCAGTGGCTGGCGGACCGAATTAGCCACGAGCATGTGCGCATGCAGGCGGTGTTTTTAGCTTTTCTGCCACCTAACTTGGCAGGCCAAGTGATTGAAGCGCTGCCGGTGGCGACGCAAGATCATGTGCTGGTTGGTATTGCCCGCCTAAAAGAAGTGGATCGCGAGTTGCTGCTTGAGCTGGAAGAGCTGGTGAATCGCTGCTTGGATAATTTGCATACTCAAAGTACCGAAGTGGCGGGTATGCAGCAAACCGCCGACATTATTAATCGCTACTCGGGCAATAAGCAGCAAATGATCGAGCTATTGCGCGCCCATGATGCAGATCTGGTGGCAGAAATCGAAAGCCGTATGTACGACTTCTTTATCTTGTCGCGTCAGACCGAAACAGCCTTGATGCGGATTGTGGAAGACGTTCAGCTAGAGCAGTGGGCGATTGCATTGAAAGGCGCAGAGCCGGAAGTGCGTCAGGCGATTACCCAAACTATGCCACGCCGTCAGGCTCAAAGCTTCGAAGATATGATGCGCCGCTCCGGCCCCGTGCCGCTGAGCCGCGTGGAAGAAGTTCGTAAAGAAATTATGGCCATCGTGCGCGAATTAGCCAGCACGGGCGAAATTGATTTACAACTCTTTCCAGAGGCGGTGGTCGAGTGAAATCGGTTCGCCCTCATCGTTTTCCTTCTTTACAGCGCTTACAAGCTCAGTCTAGCCATACCGAAGATGCTGCACCCTTGTCCGCCGAGGCTTATCAACAGGGTTGGGATAGCGGCCATAACGATGGTCATGCCGAGGGTTTAATCAGCGGCGATGCGGCAGGTTTTGCCGAAGGCCACGCGGCGGGTCTTGCTCAAGGCGAGGCCGAAGCAAGGTTGGCTGCCTTAGCACGCTTTGATGAGAAAGCCGCCCTGATGGAGCAGCTTTTACAACAGGTGCAGCGAGCGAGCGATGATTACCAACTGGCCTTGCGCCAAGAAGTGGTTGATTTGGTGGCCAAGGTCGCCAAGCAGGTGATTCGCTGTGAGCTGACTTTACAGCCGGTGCAATTGCTGGCCTTGGTCGATGAAACCCTAGCAGCAACGTCGCAAACGAATACCTCGGTTGCCGTGCATTTAAATGCCGAAGAATGCCAGCGTGTGATTGAGCTGGCCCCAGAGCGCGCCGCACGCTGGCAGCTGGTGGCCGATCCGGATCTGGCGCCGGGCGAGTGCCGGATTCGCAGTGCAGAAATGGAAGCCGATGCGGGTTGTATGCAGCGTTTGGATCTGTGCATGGATCAATTGAAAGAGCAGCTGGTGCAGGTTGCCGAATGAGTGTGATTGGTGACGCGCTGCGCCGCTTAGATTTAAATGACGTTCCTGTTGCCACGATGACCGGACGCCTGATTGGCGTGACGGGTATCTTATTAGAAAGTATTGGTTGCCCCTTAGAAACCGGCCAGCGTTGCCTGATTGAAACCTCATCAGGGGAGTGGATTCAGGCGCAGATGGTTGGCTTTCGCCGTGAAGTTTCATTTTTAATGCCTTTCAAAAAGCCGGTTGGCTTGCTGGCGGGCGCGAGAGTGCAGGCCGCACCGCAGACCAGCTCGCTGATGATTGGTGAATCGTGGCTGGGCCGGATTGTGAATGGCTTGGGCGAGCCGATGGATGATCTTGGCCCGCTAGGAGGAGACAAACCGTTGGCTGCCGCACCTCCCAAAATTAATCCCCTGCGTAAACAGCCGGTGGTCGAGCCGCTAGATATTGGCGTGCGCGCCATTAATGGTTTGCTGTCTTTAGGCAAGGGCCAGCGCGTCGGTTTATTTGCCGGTAGTGGCGTGGGTAAAAGCGTGCTGCTGGGAATGATTACTCGTAATACCTCGGCCGATATCGTAGTCGTTGGCCTGATCGGTGAGCGTGGCCGTGAAGTGCGTGAGTTTGTCGATCACTCGCTGGGCGCGGAGGGCTTGGCAAAAGCCGTGCTGGTGGTGGCCCCTGCCGATGAATCGCCGCTGATGCGTTTGAACGCCACCGAGCTTTGCCACAGCATTGCTGCCCATTATCGTGATCAGGGCCATCGTGTTTTGCTGCTGGTGGATTCGCTCACTCGCTACGCCATGGCGCAGCGCGAAGTGGCTTTGGCTCTGGGCGAGCCACCCGCAACCCGTGGTTATCCGCCATCGGTGTTCGGGCTATTGCCTAATCTGGCTGAAAGCGCAGGCAATGGCGAAAATCCGCAGGGCAGTATGACGGCGATTTATACCGTGCTGGCCGAAGGGGATGATCAGCAAGACCCGGTGGTTGATACCGCCAGAGCCATTTTAGATGGCCATATTGTCTTATCACGCCAGCTGGCCGAGCGCGGGCATTTCCCCGCCATCGATATTGCGCAATCAGTTAGCCGTTGTATGAGCCAAATCAGCAGTGGTGAGCATAACGCCGTGTCGCGGCAGATTAAGGCGCTGTTATCGCGCTACCGCGAAGTGCGAGATCTGATCCCCTTGGGCGCTTATGTGCCGGGTATCGATGCAGAAACCGATAGAGCGGTGCGTTTATTTCCGCGTATCGAAGCCTATTTACAGCAGGCCGTGAATGAAGCCGCACCGCTGGCCGATTCACTGGCCGATTTAAAGGCGCTATTGCAATGAGTACGCCCCAAGCCGTGCAGCGTTTAGCACTGATGCTGCGTTTACGCCAAAGTGATGTGGATAAGCAAGAAACCGTGGTGCGTGATAAGCACCAGCTGACGCAGCGCTATCAAAAAAATATCAGCCGCATGGAATCGCTTTGCCAGCACCTAGGCGCAAGCGCTATGCCGCACCCTGCTTTGGCGATCAATGCCAGCGCGTTTAAACATTCGCTGCTCAATCTAATCACCTTGCAAAAGCAAGACTTAGCCTTGGGTGATGCCGATCTGGCGGTGGCACGCAAAGATTTATTAGCGGCTGTAGCGCGCCGTGAAGTGATGGATAAATTAGGCGAGCAAGAGCGTATAGCACTGCAAAAGCTGCGTGAGCGGGCTTTGCAAAAGTTATCTGATGAAACGGCTACGCAAGCTTATTTGCGTAGAAGAGGGTTGGTGTAATTATTTACATTTTTTAATGGCAAGGCTTTGGTCGCCTTGTTTAATTAGAATCCTCTAATTTGCTTTTACGGACAAAACGCCATGGCAGAAATTAATCCCCAGCAACTGGCCAGCCAAGTTGCCAGCTATGCAGTACAGCAGGCGCAAAGCCGTAATGACACGCGGACCAAAGATAATAAAGCGCGTTCTGATGCCTTGGTTCAGCTGCAAAAAACACTGCAAGATTTTAAAACCACGCTGGGTGGTTTAAGTGGCAAGAAATCGGTCGTGGCCCATGTTGCAGCTTTGAGTCAGGAAGGGGTTGCTACGGTAACGGCCAGTGCTAAGGCGCAGGATGGTCATTACTCGCTGTTTGTAAAGCAAGTCGCCACGGCAGAGCAGCAGGCATTTGCCCGCCTCGATGGGATGAGTGTGGCCGCTGGCGATAAGCTCAATATCAAAGTGGGCGCGGCAACCATTGCCATTGATTTAGCCACAGCAGATAAAGACGCCGACGGTAAGTTATCGCTTACCGAATTGGCGCGCAGTATTAATCAATCCAAAGACAGCTCGGGCAAAGTAAGCGCCATGGTGCTGACGGCTAATGGCCAGTCGCAATTGGTGCTGACTTCCAGCCAGACAGGCGAAGCCAATAGCTTGCAAGTCAGTGGGAGTGGGGCAGGGGTCGAGGCTGCTTTGGCACTTGAAGCGCCTAAGGTTTTATCTAAGGCGCAAGATGCCTTGGTGTATTTAGGGGACGAAAACACCGGCGTGCCGATCAAGCAGGCATCGAATACGTTTACCGGCATTGAAGGCGTAACGGTTAATTTAAGCCGTGCAATGAAAAGCGGCGACCCAGCATTAAAGCTCACTGTGAGCACCAGTAATAATGATACCGCAGCTAATTTGCAGACCTTTATTGATGGTTTTAATGCGGCGAAGAAATCGTTAACCGCCATGTTGGCCAATGCCAAAAATGATAAAAATGATGGCGGTAAACGGGATGCCGGTGGTGCATTCGCATCTGATTCGGGTATTCGCGCGCTGCGGGATAAATTAAATGGTTTGGTCAGACAAAGCTTTGATGGTGCGCGTCTGATGGACTTTGGCGTAAAAACCGATCGCGACGGCAATCTATCGCTTGATCGCACCAAGCTCGATAAAGCGCTGATCGAAAACCCGGCAGGGCTAGAAAAGATTTTTAACGCCAGCACCGGTACTGATCTGATTAAAGAAAATAACGATTATCTTGGCAAATGGTTGAACGCCAGCAATGGTTTATTAAAAACACGCAAGGAATCAGTTTCTAAAGCAGCGGGTGATTTAAGCGCTCAGGCCGATAAAATTTCTAAGCAATACGATCAAGCTTATCAGCGTGCTTTAAAGCAATTTACCCAGCTTAAGCAGCTGCAGGCGCAAATGAGTGAAACATCTAGCATGTTCGACAGTATGTCGTTTGTTTAGTAATTAGGGTGGGCTCTGGGCGTGCTCGCGCGGGTTAGCCCAGATACATGCAAGCAAAACGAGGTTGTAATGGATTACGAAGCGTATAGCAGTTATCACTCGGTGAATTTGGAAGCACAGACTTCCAATGCCTCGCCAGTGCAATTGGTTTTGGTTTTATTTGATGGCCTTTTGGAAGAGCTCGCTCGTGCCAAAGCGCATATGGAACACAAGCGCTTCGAGCAGAAGGGCGAGAGTATTAATAAGTGCATTGATATTTTAAATGGTTTATCCAGCGCGCTTGATTTTGATCAGGGTGGTGAAGTGGTCACCAATCTGGCACGTTTATACGATTTTTGTGTCTACCGGCTTTATAGCGCTAGCAGCCAGTTAGATGTTGAAGGCGTGGTAGAAGTTGAGCAATTATTAGGCACCTTGCGCGGTGGTTGGCTGGGTGTGCGTGATGCCAAGGCTTAAAGCAATCAGCGCCAAAATGGCCGAAATGCAGGGCGCGTTGGCAGAGCAAGATTGGGAACAACTTCTCACTCTGGATGCACAGTTTGCCGCTTTGCTGTCGGGTCATGCTTGGAGTGAGCAAGAGCAGCAAGCCTTGCAAAATGTGCATAGTGCTTATGCCACTATGCAGGAAGCCTGCCGCCTAGCGACCAAGGAGCTGGCAGATAAATTGGCCCAGTTTGCCGAGCAGCGAGATGCCAGCCTTGCTTATGCAGCGGAGGCACTATGAATCTGCTTGCAAGCACGATGGCGGCCCCTGCGGATTTAACGCCTCAGCTCATTAATACCTTACCGCTTGATCCTTTGCTGGTCATGTCTTTTAGCGGTGAAATGTTGGACTGTGCAGCGCCACTTCCAGCAGTTGAGGGGGAAGTGAAGGCTGCGGCTACGACGGATGCTACTGAGCAGCCTGCAGTCGTAGCCAGTGTGGATGCTTCTCTCTTGAGCATGCCCGCATTTTTCGCGCCCATTATTCCTAAAATGCCTGAGCGACAAGCATCAGCACCCGCCGCTGAATTAGTTTTAGCGGAGCAGGTATCGTTAGCGCCTCAGCAGCTCGCTACTGTACCCGCACAGCTCTTAACTACATCTAATAGTGATGTAGATGCACCCGTGCTAAAAAATGATGCCGCAGCAGTGATCGCTAATGATGTGCCGGATCAGCCTGTAGCCATTCGTCCGTTTGAATTAAATACGATGGCAGTAAGCCACATGCCAGAAGCCAAGTCTTCAGAATGGGCTCCCATCAAGCTAGAGCCTACGCAGCCTGCCAGCTGGTCTCGTCATTTAGAAACCGCACTAAAAGATCGCCTCGATGTGCAGCTTGGGCATGGTATTGAGCGCGCGGTGATTAAATTATCCCCGCCTATGCTCGGCTCATTAGAAATCAGCATTAAACATGAAGCGGGCGCTTTATCGGTGCAATTGCACGCCAGCAATAGCGATGTCACCAAGCAGCTGCATGCAATTACTGAGCAGATGCGTACTGATTTAAGCCAAAAGGAATACAGCAGCGTGGCGGTTGAGGTGAGAGATCCATCGGCGAATAAAGATGGATCTCCCAAAAAACATGCGGCTGAAACGGATGAGGTCGGCCAGGCTTTGGCGGAATTAGACGAAGAAGCGAGTGAGTTTGGCTCCATTCTGGCGCGCATTTAATCGATCTGGAAATCACCATGTCTAAGAATATTATTTTTATTGTTTTAGGTTTATTAGTTGCTGCCGGAGTGGGCGGCGGGGCGGCTTATTACTTTAAGCAAGATAGCGCGCCTAAGGTTGCCAAGGCCGAGCCAGTTGAATATAAGTTTGCCTCGGTGGATAAGATCATAGTCATGCTGCGTAATGATGATGGCAGCTCTTTATCGACCCATTATATTGCGGTGGATTTGGTGTTTAGAACCAGCAAGGAAAAAGAAGCCGAGATTAAAAATCATCTGCCTTTTTTAAAGAGCACCGCCGTTAAAGTCTTGTCTCATCTCAATCTGAATATGGCCAATAAAATGACCATTGAGGATTATCACGCGCTCTTAAATAAAGAGTTCTCCGTTGCCTATAAAGGCGTTGCATCAGATAAGCCTTTTTCTGATGTGATGGTCAGCAAATTGATTGTTGAGTAAATCGTGGATCTTGCCGACGCTTACGTTCATAGCGCTTTAGATAGCAAGCAAGAAGCCGCTCAGCTGGCCGCCTATATGCCGCTGCTCAATCGTGTGCTTAGGCAGCTTTCATCGCAGGTGGGCTGTGTGCTGGATCGTGAAGATATGGAGCAAATTGGCCTGATGGCCCTGCTCGATTCATTGCGCCGTTATGGCACACCTGACGATCAGTTTGTTGGCTTTGCAATGCTGCGGATGCGCGGCGCTATTTTGGATGAGCTCAGGCGTCTGGATTGGCGGCCACGTTCAGTCAGGCAAAGTGCGCATCGTATTCGGGATGAGATCCGCGCCTTAAGGAAAAAACTAGGCAGGGAGCCAAGCGAAGCTGACACAGTCGCGGGCTTAGCCATCTCCGCCAAAGAATACCGTGATTATCAAATGGCCGAAAATGCCGAAGTACTGGCGAGTTTTGATGATTTGCTCTCTGAGGGCGTGCATGAATCAGGCGGAGCAGAATCGCCGGAAAACGGGGTAATTAATCGTCTTAGCTTAGCGCGGGCTTTGTCTGGTTTGGATGAAAAAGAGCAGCGTGTTATCCAGATGTATTACGAGTTTGAGCTGAATTTAAAAGAAATTGCTTTGGTGCTGGATTTAACAGAAGCACGGGTTTGTCAGATTAATAAATCGGCAATTAAGAAAATGAAAATCGCCCTGGGTGGGGCTTAATATAGAGTTGGAATAAAGCATGCAGCTGTTCTTAGGTATCGGCATCGTGATGATGTGTGTGTTTGGTGGCTTTTTTTTGATTGGGGGTACTTTCCACCTAATCTGGCAACCGGTTGAGCTGCTTATTATTATTGGCGCGGGCTTTGGTGCGCTGGTGCTGGGTAATCCTAAGCATGTGCTGGCAGAAATGCTGGGGCAAATCCGCCGTGTGGTGATGGGCAAGAAGCAGGGGCCGGATTTTCAGCGCCAATTATTATTATTGATGTATGAGCTGCTGATTACTGCGGGCCAAGGGCTTAAAGCATTAGATCAGCACGTCGAATCGCCAAGAGAAAGCGCATTATTTCAGCGTTACCCACTTGTTCTGGAACAACCCAAATTGCTTGCATTTATTGTGGATAACTTCCGCCTGATGGCGATGGGAAAAATCAATGCGCATGAATTAGAAGGCGTATTGGAGCAGGAATTAGAAGCGATTCACGAAGAGCTAAATCAGCCTTCCAAATCGCTGCATAAGATCTCTGAAGGTATGCCCGGCTTTGGTATCTTGGCTGCGGTGCTGGGGATTGTGATGACCATGCATACCATTAGTGAAGGCGCTGAAGTCGCCGAAATCAGCGAGCGCGTGGGGGCCGCGATGGTAGGGACATTTATCGGTATTTTCCTCTGCTACGGCGTGCTTGATCCGCTGTGCAATATGATGCATCAGCTGGTGAAAGAAGAGCTATCTAATTTGGAATGCGTAAAAGTGGTGCTGGTGACGCATGTATCGGGCAAGCCGCCTTTGCTGGCAATTGATGCGGGGCGTCGTTTGGTGCAGCTGAATATTAAGCCAAGTTTTTCTCAGCTTGAAACGTGGATCAACACGCTAGAGGGAACGGCTTAATTGAGTAATAAGAATAATAAGCATGAAGAAACAATTATCCGCCGGGTTTCACGCAAGCAAAGTTCTGAAGCACACGGCGGTGCTTGGAAAGTGGCCTTTGCGGATTTCGTATTGGCTTTGATGTGTTTGTTTCTAGTGCTATGGGTGCTTTCAGCCCGCGATAAAGAAAATATCGAGCGCGTATTGCGTAATGGCGCGGGGCGCTCTTTAGCTAGCAATGGCAATCGAGAGCTGATTGATCATCAAGGCAATCCCAAAGGAAGTTTAATCCCACGTGAGCCAGTACTTGGTACCAATCAATCGGGAGCGATTCAATCTGCTCAGGGGCAGGGCGGCGGCGCCCAGGCTTCTTTGCAATATTCAGATAATGCCTCGCCTAAAAAACAGTACGACACTCCGCGCGATATGCAGGAATTAGCACAAACATTTCTACAGCTATTTAAAGAAGCAGGGCTTTCTGAAAATATCCAAACCATTATTACCCCTTATGGCTTGCGCATCATGCTGCACGATACCGATAAGCAGGGCATGTTTGAGCGTGGCAGCCAAGTGCCTAGCGAGCGCTTTCGGCGATTGCTGCTGAAAATGGGGGCGATTTTCTCCCGCATAGATCACCAGCTCTTAGTGATTGGGCATACTGATTCAATGCAATATAAGAATGCCAATTACGCCGCGTTCTCTAATTGGAGCTTATCCAGCAACCGAGCGATGGCCGCCAGAGTCGGTCTCTTGGAAGGCGGCATGCCTGTAGAGAATATCTTGCAAGTTGTCGGCATGGCCGATCGAGCCCCTTACGACGTACAAAATCCACAAGCCGCATCTAATCGCCGCATCGAGCTATTAGTACTCACGCAAGATCAAGCACAGCAAATGGCCGATATGTTTGGCATGCCCAATGGTGGCAAGAATGAAATCAGTGTGGATCAGATGAATGCATCGCTAGAAAAGCCCAAAGCAGCGCCATAACAATGTATATGTAGATTCGTGAGCTTGATTTTTCCTGATTACTGAATAAATGATCAAAACCCGCAGGTTTTTTGAGAAGTTTTCAATATTAAAACGGCGCCGGTCTGTGGCTTTACGGTGTGAAGGTAAAAAAGAAACAAAACAGATGTTAGTTAGATCAATGACTTAGCGACTTAATTAGTTTTATCTCAGCAAGGGTGTTGACCGATGCGGCTCCAGCCCGTATATTTCGGCCTCTCGCTGCAGCACACACAGCAACACAGTGTTCGAGCAGTGGCGAAACGATCTTTAAAAAAATACAGTCGATGAGTGTGAGTGCTTGATTTGGAAGCGAAACAAGTGCTTGCATTAGTAAGGAGTAACCAGCGATGGTTGCTCTGAATAAAGTAAGCCAGTAAGTACTAGCATAGTGATTAAACTAAAGAGTTTGATCCTGGCTCAGATTGAACGCTGGCGGCATGCTTTACACATGCAAGTCGAACGGTAACAGGGTGCTTGCACCGCTGACGAGTGGCGAACGGGTGAGTAATATATCGGAACGTACCTAGTAATGGGGGATAACTATCCGAAAGGATAGCTAATACCGCATACGCCCTGAGGGGGAAAGAGGGGGATCGCAAGACCTCTCGTTATTAGAGCGGCCGATATCAGATTAGCTAGTTGGTGAGGTAAAGGCTCACCAAGGCAACGATCTGTAGCGGGTCTTAGAGGACGATCCGCCACACTGGAACTGAGACACGGTCCAGACTCCTACGGGAGGCAGCAGTGGGGAATCTTGGACAATGGGCGCAAGCCTGATCCAGCAATGCCGCGTGCGTGAAGAAGGCCTTCGGGTTGTAAAGCGCTTTTGTTCGGGAGGAAATCCTAGTGGCTAATATCCATTGGGGATGACAGTACCGGAAGAATAAGGACCGGCTAACTACGTGCCAGCAGCCGCGGTAATACGTAGGGTCCAAGCGTTAATCGGAATTACTGGGCGTAAAGGGTGCGCAGGTGGTTGATTAAGTGTGATGTGAAAGCCCCGGGCTCAACCTGGGAATTGCATTGCAAACTGTTCAACTAGAGTATGGCAGAGGGGGGTGGAATTCCGCGTGTAGCAGTGAAATGCGTAGAGATGCGGAGGAACACCGATGGCGAAGGCAACCCCCTGGGCTAATACTGACACTCATGCACGAAAGCGTGGGGAGCAAACAGGATTAGATACCCTGGTAGTCCACGCCCTAAACGATGTCTACTAGTTGTTGGGGAATTCGTTCCTTAGTAACGCAGCTAACGCGTGAAGTAGACCGCCTGGGGAGTACGGCCGCAAGGCTAAAACTCAAAGGAATTGACGGGGGCCCGCACAAGCGGTGGATGATGTGGATTAATTCGATGCAACGCGAAAAACCTTACCTAGCCTTGACATGTCAAGAATCCTTTAGAGATAGAGGAGTGCCGCAAGGAACTTGAACACAGGTGCTGCATGGCTGTCGTCAGCTCGTGTCGTGAGATGTTGGGTTAAGTCCCGCAACGAGCGCAACCCTTGTCCTTAGTTGCTACCATTTAGTTGGGCACTTTAAGGAGACTGCCGGTGACAAACCGGAGGAAGGTGGGGATGACGTCAAGTCCTCATGGCCCTTATGGCTAGGGCTTCACACGTCATACAATGGTCGGTACAGAGGGTTGCCAAGCCGCGAGGTGGAGCTAATCTCATAAAACCGATCGTAGTCCGGATTGGAGTCTGCAACTCGACTCCATGAAGTCGGAATCGCTAGTAATCGCGGATCAGCATGTCGCGGTGAATACGTTCCCGGGCCTTGTACACACCGCCCGTCACACCATGGGAATGGGTTTCACCAGAAGTAGGTAGGCTAACCGTAAGGAGGCCGCTTACCACGGTGGGATTCATGACTGGGGTGAAGTCGTAACAAGGTAGCCGTAGGGGAACCTGCGGCTGGATCACCTCCTTTCAAGAGAAAAGTCTTTTGGATTGAGTACTCACACTCATCGACTGTAGGTTTAAGGATTGTTGAATAGGATTCGGAATTAATAGGGCTTATCAAAGTCACATTAATTCTGATTTCTAAAATCAGCAAGACAGTAAATTGATCTTTAAAAAAATAGAAGAAGTAATACTCAAATTTAGAAATAAATAAGGGTAGATTGTATCAAAATCGATTATTCGAAGTCAGAACTGAATGATCGATGTCGCAAACAAAGCGAAATCAGATACTTTAAGGATGTGAATCGCTTTGCTCGTCTTCATTGACGAATAGAGTGCAACACGTGTTTGAGGTTATAGGATCAAGCGACTAAGTGCATCTGGTGGATGCCTTGGCGATGATAGGCGAAGAAGGACGCGTTAGCCTGCGAAAAGCTACGGGGAGCTGGCAAATAAGCATTGATCCGTAGATATCCGAATGGGGAAACCCGGCCCTTTTGGGTCACTCACTGCTGAATACATAGGCAGTGTAGAGCGAACTCGGCGAACTGAAACATCTAAGTAGCCGAAGGAAAAGAAATCAACCGAGATTCCCAAAGTAGTGGCGAGCGAAATGGGAAGAGCCTGCATGTGATAAATCAAACTTTAGTGGAACAGTCTGGAAAGTCTGGCGACAGTGGGTGATAGCCCCGTACACGAAAAAGATTGGTTGGTACTAAGCATGCGACAAGTAGGGCGGGACACGAGAAATCCTGTTTGAAGATGGGGGGACCATCCTCCAAGGCTAAATACTCATCATCGACCGATAGTGAACCAGTACCGTGAGGGAAAGGCGAAAAGAACCCCGGGAGGGGAGTGAAATAGAACCTGAAACCGGATGCATACAAACAGTGGGAGCCCTTGAAAAATGGGGTGACTGCGTACCTTTTGTATAATGGGTCAGCGACTTACGTTCAGTAGCAAGCTTAACCGAGTAGGGGAGGCGTAGGGAAACCGAGTCCGAATAGGGCGCATAGTTGCTGGGCGTAGACCCGAAACCAAGTGATCTATCCATGGCCAGGATGAAGGTGCGGTAACACGCACTGGAGGTCCGAACCCACTAATGTTGCAAAATTAGGGGATGAGCTGTGGATAGGGGTGAAAGGCTAAACAAACTTGGAAATAGCTGGTTCTCCTCGAAAACTATTTAGGTAGTGCCTCATGTATCACTGACGGGGGTAAAGCACTGTTATGGCTAGGGGGTCATCGCGACTTACCAAACCATGGCAAACTCTGAATACCGTCAAGTGCGAGCATGGGAGACAGACTGTGGGTGCTAACGTCCATGGTCAAGAGGGAAACAACCCAGATCGCCGTCTAAGGTCCCAAATAATCAGTTAAGTGGAAAACGAGGTGGGAAGGCATAGACAGCCAGGATGTTGGCTTAGAAGCAGCCATCATTTAAAGAAAGCGTAATAGCTCACTGGTCGAGTCGTCCTGCGCGGAAGATGTAACGGGGCTCAAACTGATAACCGAAGACGCGAATATGCACGATGTGCATATGGTAGAGGAGCGTTCCGTAGGCCTGCGAAGGTGTCTTGAGAAGGATGCTGGAGGTATCGGAAGTGCGAATGCTGACATGAGTAGCGATAATGCGGGTGAAAAGCCCGCACACCGAAAACCCAAGGTTTCCTGCGCAACGTTCATCGGCGCAGGGTGAGTCGGCCCCTAAGGCGAGGCAGAAATGCGTAGTCGATGGACAACGGGTTAATATTCCCGTACCGATGTAAAGTGCGATGGGGGACGGAGAAAGGTAGGTCAGCCATCTGTTGGAATAGGTGGTTTAAGCGAGTAGGCGTGTGGCTTAGGCAAATCCGGGCTGCTTTAACGCTGAGACGTGACGACGAAGTCTTCGGACTGAAGTGATTGATCCTATGCTTCCAAGAAAAGCCTCTAAGCTTCAGCTTTATATTGACCGTACCGCAAACCGACACAGGTGGGTAGGAAGAGAATTCTAAGGTGCTTGAGAGAACTCAGGAGAAGGAACTCGGCAAATTATCACCGTAACTTCGGGAGAAGGTGAGCCCAGAGTATGTGAAGGCCCTTGCGGCTGGAGCAGAAATGGGTCGCAGAGAAATGGGGGCTGCGACTGTTTATCAAAAACACAGCACTCTGCAAAGTCGAAAGACGACGTATAGGGTGTGACGCCTGCCCGGTGCTGGAAGATTAAATGATGGGGTGCAAGCTCTTGACTGAAGTCCCAGTAAACGGCGGCCGTAACTATAACGGTCCTAAGGTAGCGAAATTCCTTGTCGGGTAAGTTCCGACCCGCACGAATGGCGTAACGATGGCCCTACTGTCTCCTCCTGAGACTCAGCGAAGTTGAAATGTTTGTGAAGATGCAATCTCCCCGCTGCTAGACGGAAAGACCCCGTGAACCTTTACTGTAGCTTTGCATTGGACTTTGAAGTGGTTTGTGTAGGATAGGTGGGAGACATTGAAGCATGGACGCTAGTCTGTGTGGAGTCGTCCTTGAAATACCACCCTGACCCCTTTGAGGTTCTAACCTTGGTCCGTTATCCGGATCGGGGACCGTGCATGGTAGGCAGTTTGACTGGGGCGGTCTCCTCCCAAATTGTAACGGAGGAGCTCGAAGGTCGCCTAGGTACGGTCGGACATCGTACTGATAGTGTAATGGCATAAGGCGGCTTAACTGCGAGACAGACAAGTCGAGCAGGTGCGAAAGCAGGACATAGTGATCCGGTGGTTCTGAATGGAAGGGCCATCGCTCAACGGATAAAAGGTACTCCGGGGATAACAGGCTGATTCCGCCCAAGAGTTCACATCGACGGCGGAGTTTGGCACCTCGATGTCGGCTCATCACATCCTGGGGCTGTAGCCGGTCCCAAGGGTATGGCTGTTCGCCATTTAAAGTGGTACGTGAGCTGGGTTCAAAACGTCGTGAGACAGTTTGGTCCCTATCTGCAGTGGGCGTTGGAAATTTGAGGGGGGCTGCTCCTAGTACGAGAGGACCGGAGTGGACAGATCTCTGGTGTACCGGTTGTCACGCCAGTGGCATCGCCGGGTAGCTAAATCTGGAAGAGATAAGCGCTGAAAGCATCTAAGCGCGAAACTCGCCTCAAGATGAGATTTCCCCAAGGCTTTAAGCCTTTTAAAGGGTCGTTCGAGACCAGGACGTTGATAGGTCGGGTGTGGAAGCGCAGTAATGTGTTAAGCTAACCGATACTAATTGCCCGTAAGGCTTGATCCTATAACCTGAGACGCGTGTGCGCGACGGTATAATCTACCCAGATTAAGAGTTAAGTTTGAGTATTGAATTACTTCTTCTATTGAACTGAATGCGTTGTGGAGCAATAAGCACAACGTGTTAACCCGTTAAAGTCTGGCGACCATAGCGAGGTGGTCCCACTCCTTCCCATCCCGAACAGGACAGTGAAACACCTTAGCGCCGATGATAGTGCAGATTACCTGTGTGAAAGTAGGTCATTGCCAGACACCTTATGCAGTAAACAGAACCCCCGTACTCGAAAGAGGCGGGGGTTTTGCTTTGCGCGGAAGAAAAGTGGTTGCAAGAACCACCCGTGGTTTGCGTGTTGGGTTAAGCGATAAAGCTGCTACCCCAACCTACACGAGGTAAACCTCACATGCAGACTGCTACCCGATCTATGTGAAGTGATGTTTGCCTAGTTTCCTTGCGAAGCTGCGCTTAAGGAGGATTGTATTCAGGATCAAGTTCTTGCTATGAAAGTAAACTAGGGGTTTAATTGGCAGGTTTTTTATGGCTAATGCAAGGTTGAAGATGGTTTTCTTGCTCATGCTACTGCTGATCAATATTCATAGGGTGTTGGGATAGCTATGCCTAAAAAGAATGAGTTTTTGCAGATTATTGCGGTGCAGCTAAGTCGGCTTGATGCTGCACGTACGCGGTTGCTGAATGGGCAGGATGCAGAGGCATTGCATGATTTTCGTGTGGCATTGCGTAGTTTGCGCTCTTTGCTGCCCATTGTGCTGAAGCGCTCAAAGCGGCTGGATGGCAGAATTCTTGCCGCATGGAAGGCCTTGGCTCAATTTACAGGGCCAACCCGAGATGCCGAAGTGTTGCTCTCTTTGGTGGGGGAGCAGATGAGTGCATCGCAAAGAGCTGCATTAGCTGTAACACACCGTGAAGGCCTGGCTGCGATTTCAGCCGCTTTAGCGGGGCCTGATTTTGCACAACTTGCTCATATTTCTCTGCAGCAATGCCGTTTGAGAATTGAGGTTTGTGGCTCTTTGCTTTTGAAGCGGAGGATTAAATCACAAGCGAAAGGCTATGAGAATTGTCTGGATCAAGCCGCGAAGAATGAATCTCCATCGTTAGAGCAATGGCATGAGCGGCGGCTGACAATTAAGCGGCTGCGTTATTTATCGCTGCTTGCCGCGAAGTGGTTGCCTAATAGGGTAAATCAATTGCAAATACCGCTTAAACAAGCTCAAACGGCGATTGGTAAATTGCATGATGCTGAATTAATTGCCCAATTTATGCATAAACAGAAGATAAAAAAGCCATTGATAAGAAAAGCTTACAAAGCTTGGCATAAACTAAGATGCCTGCAAAAGGCTGAGTTTATGGTTTTAGGTTAGAGTAATTATTTTTAGTCTTTATTGCGAAAAGCCCAAGTGGCGGCGAATATTAAAATAATCATGATGACTGCAACAATCATCCAGAAGCCATGTGGGTGTTCGGCAAGTGGTATGCCTCCCACGTTCATACCCATTAAACCGGCAATAATATTGACCGGCAGTGCCAGCACTGTCACTACGGTAAGAATATAAATGCTGCGGTTGGTTTGCTCGCTTACTTTGGCAGCCACTTCTTCTTGTAATAGCTTGATGCGCTCTACCAGAGCGGAGATATCACTTAAAACCGCTGAAAACTCTTCAGTAGATTGGCGTAGATCTTGTACATCGTATGGAGAGATCCACTCGGGAGGCCTGTTTAATAGCCTGAACAGGGCGGCTGGCTCGGGGGCTAATAAGCGGCATAAACGCACTAGCACGCGTCGCAGTACGCCTAAATCTGCCAGTTTGATATTGGGACGATAGGTGAGCAGCCGGTCTTCTTCTTTATCTACTTTTACCGCCGCTTCCCGCACGATCTTTATTAAGACATCGGCCTGATCGCGTAAGAGATTAACCATCAAATCAACGGGAGAGCGAAAGAGTGCTCCTGCCCGCACATGATCGCGTAGCTTATCAATCGAGCGTAACGGCTTGCTGCGTGCGGTAATCAATACATGCCGGTCCGCACTCATCCAGAGGGTGGCGGTATCTGAGGCGTTGAAAGCAAAATCAAATAAAACATCATTCACTACGCCAATCAGGCTGTGATCGGCGTATTCAATACGGGTTGATTGCGTGCCTTCATGTAAGGCTTCGAAGAATTGCTCGGACAGGCAGAGATTGGCTTTAAGCCATTTTTCTGCCGCAATATTGGTCAGGTTAAAATGCAGCCATAAATATTCTTCTGAAGCTTCGCTATTTGCCGTCTTTAGATAATCTTTGATTTGTTCTGATTCAATTTGCTGGCCGGGTAAGCCGGGTAGAAATAAATAGCCACAAATCATTCCTGTTTGGTCTGAGCCATAATTGCCGACTAAATTTGCAGCCATAACACCTGCTTTTATAAACAATACGGGTTGAAAAGTGACCATACTAGCTTGGCTTTGTTGCAGATGACCGCTACTGCTCTGAGCATCAGGCATAGGCAATATAGCTGCTTTATTAGATCCTTTTTAAAATTCATCTATACGTCATTTTTATGACTTAATAATGCAATTAATTGTTTCTAAAATGAGCGTTTTATCTATTTGCAGATCAATACGCCATGTTAAAACCTTCGATCCTCGCTTGTAGTATTGCTCTCGCTTTGAGTGCTTGTGGTGGTGGTAGTGATGATGCAACACCAGAGGCAGTAAAGCCTGCTTTATTAACACTGGATGGCCAGCAGCCTTTAGTTGTGGCTCATCGTGGGGCTTCAGGTGTTTTGCCTGAGCATACGCTTGAGGCTTATGCGAAAGCCATTGAGATGGGCGCGGATGCGATTGAGCCTGATTTGATCTCGACAAAAGATGGCGTGTTGATTTCACGTCATGATCCTGAGCTTAGCGGCAGCACTGACGTGGATAGCCGCCCAGAATTTGCAAATCGTAAGCGAAAAGATAAGGTAGATGGCGAAGCGTTTGATGGTTGGTTTGCCAGCGATTTTACTTTGGCTGAGATCAAAACGCTGCGCGCCAAAATCACCACGGATCCAGCACGTCCACAGCAATTTAATGGGCTGTATGCAATTCCAACGTTTCAAGAGATTATTGATTTAGCCAAGCTCAAATCGACGAGCAGCCGTAGTATCGCGGTTTATCCTGAAACCAAAAATCCTACTTATCATAGAAATATAAAGCTGGCTTTGGAAGATAAAGTCATTGAAATGATTAATAAAGCAGGCTGGAACAGCAAGACTGCACCGATTTTTGTGCAAAGCTTTGAGCCAAGCAGCTTGAAATATATGAAAGAGAAGGGCTTAAAGACCAAGCTAATTCAGCTGGTGGATGGTGATGATGTTGATTTGAAAACAGGCAAGGTGACACTAGCCTACCCTTATGATCGCCCATTTGACTGGAATACTTCGGGTGATAAGCGGTTTTTTACCGATATGCTGACACCCGCAGGCCTTGCTGAAATCAAAACCTATGCAGATGGTATTGGCCCTTGGAAACCTTATATTATTTCGGTGAAAGGCCAGCTTGCTGCTGATGGCAAGGTGATGGATGTGAACGGCGATGGCAAAGTTGATTACTCAGATGCCTCAAGCATTGCGCCTTCTACCTTGATTAGCGACGCGCATAAAGCAGGTTTGATGGTGCATGCTTATACTTTCCGCAATGAAAAGCGCCGTATTCCAGCTGATTTTAAAAATGATCCTAAAGCAGAATACAAAGCGTTTTTCCGCCTAGGGATTGATGGCGTATTTAGTGATTTTGCTGATACTGCCGTTGCGGCCCGCAATGAATACTTGAAAGAAATGGGGCGCTAATCACGCCATAGTGCTCTTGTGCTAAACAAAAACGGCTTTGCTGTCTTTGCAGCAAAGCCGTTTCACGTGGAACAGGGCGCAGATCATCAGCCCATGATATGAAAACCACCATCAATATAAATAGTGCCGCCGGTAATTAGCCTCGCACTGTCTGATGCAAGGCCAGCGCAGGCGGCACCTACATCTTCGATGCTCACGAGCGAGCGGGCGGGGGCTTCGGCGGCCGCTTTATCGAGTAATTCATCAAACTCTGCAATGCCTGACGCAGCACGGGTTTTGAGTGGGCCGGGCGAGATAGCATGCACGCGAATTCCCTTAGGGCCTAGCTCGGCAGCGGTATAGCGGCAGACGGACTCTAGCGCGGCTTTTACCGGCCCCATGATATTGTAATTTTTGATCACTTTTTCTGCGCCGTAATAGCTCATGGCAAACAGCGTGCCGCCTTTATCCATCAGCGGCTCGGCAAGGCGGGCCATTTCGATAAAGGAATAGCAGGAGACTTTCATTGCCGTATGGAAGTCTTCTTCGGTGACATCAACCACACGACCATGCAGGGCTTCTTTAGGGGCAAAGGCAATCGAGTGAATGGCAAAATCCAAGCGGCCCCATTTTTTGCGAACTTCTTCAAATACGGCTTCCATTTGCCCTGCTTGCAGCACATCCATAGGCAGAAAAATCGAGGCTTCCAGCTCGGTAGCCAGTGGCTCTACATAGGGGCGGCCTTTTTCGTTGATATAGGTGATGGCTAGCTCGGCTCCTCTTTGTTGGAATGCTTTAGCGCAGCCGTAGGCGATGGAATGCTGGTTAGCGATGCCGATGATAATGCCTTTTTTACCTGCCAGTGTTTCATGCGGGGAGATGCTGAGCTGGGTCATCTTGCGTCCTTAAATGGTTGAGTGTGGGAGGGGCGTACTGTGCGGCCAGCTTGCCCAATCACAAGCCGAGTTGGGTACGAGTATGGCGTGCAATCATGAGTTCCTCATTGCTTGGAATCAACCATACGGTGGTGGGGCTATCTATGGCACTGATACAGAATTCATTTGCGGCATTGGCATGGGGATCAATCTCGATGCCTAACCACTGTGCTTGCTCACACACTCGCTGGCGGATAATGGCGCTGTTTTCGCCTATGCCTGCGGTAAAAACCAGTGCATCCAAGCCATTCATGCTGGCGGCGAGCGAGCCTAGTTCCCTGCTGATGCGATGTACGAAATAATCAACGGCCAGTGCGGCTTGCGGTTCATGGCTATCGAGTAAAACGCGCATATCGCTGCTAATGCCCGATAGCCCAAGTAGGCCGGAGCGTTTATAAAGTAGCTCTTCTACTTGCTGAACGCTAAGTTGCTCCTGCTGTAGTAAATATAAGACGACACCTGCATCCAGATTGCCGGTGCGCGTGCCCATCATCAGGCCATCTAATGCTGTAAACCCCATGCTGCTTGCCACGCTTTTACTATTTTGCACGGCGCACATGCTGGCCCCGTTGCCTAAGTGGGCGATCACGACTTTGCCTGCAGCCACTTCAGGCTCTTGCTGCTTGAGCACGGAAGACACGTATTCATAAGACAGGCCATGAAAGCCATAGCGGCGGATGCCACGCTCATAGCAGTTATAGGGCAGGCCAAATAATTGGTTGATCTGCTCTTGGCTGCGATGAAACGCCGTATCAAAGCAGGCGACCTGAGGCAAGTCTGGCCGTGCTTCTGCTACGGCACGAATAGCGGCCAGATTATGCGGTTGATGCAGCGGGGCCAAGGGCGTTAGCCCTTCGAGTGCGCCTATCGTGCCAGGGGTAAGCCGGAGTGGTGCGGCATAGTGCGCACCGCCGTGCACCACACGATGGCCAACACCGAGTAATTTAAGATCAGGATATTGGTCACGTAGCAGGGTGGCGATGGCGTGCAGGCCCTCGCTATGGCCGATGCTTTGATTGCTTTCAGGTAAAGGCTGATCGGCCAAAATCTGATTATGATGATCTTTGGCTACAAAGTGCGGCGCGGTGCCTATGCCTTCAACTTGCCCTTTGGTCATAAGATGCAAATCACTCGCTGCTTCATATTCAAACAAAGAAAACTTAAGGCTGGATGAGCCTGCGTTCAGAACCAGAATGGCCTTGGTCATCGCTTTAATCCTATGTGAGCACGGGTGATTAGTATCTTTAAATGCTAGCCTTGCTGGCCTCGGCGATTAAGCAGGCAATCGCGCAAGAAGCAAGCTTGGTGCGGTCGCTATCCGCACGGCTAGTGAGCACGATCGGCACTCTGGCGCCTAAAACAATCCCTGCTGCGTCGGCATTACTCATAAAGGTGAGTTGCTTGGCGAGAATATTGCCTGCTTCTAAATCGGGCACCAGTAAGATGTCAGCATCCCCGGCGACCGATGAGTCGATTTTTTTAATGCGAGCCGATTCATAGCTAATGGCGTTATCCAATGCTAAGGGGCCATCGAGAATTGCGCCGGTGATCTGGCCTCTATCGGCCATTTTGCACAGGCTGGCGGCTTCTAAGGTAGAGAGGATTTTAGGATTGATGGTTTCTACCGCAGATAAAATAGCCACTTTAGGCTTAGCAATTCCTAAGATGTGCGCTAAATCGATGGCATTTTGGCAAATGTCGAGTTTATCCAGCAGGTCGGGGTAGATATTGATCGCTGCATCAGTCACCAAAAGCGCTTTATGATAAGTCGGCACATCCATAATAAATACATGGCTGATCCGGCGCTCGGTGCGTAGTGTGCTTTTAACTACCGCGCTCATTAGCTCATCCGTATGCAGGCTGCCCTTCATCAGTATGTGTGCTTCCCCGCTGGTGACTAGCTCTACTGCCCGGTTGGCCGCTGCGTGGCTATGTGCTACGTCTTCGATTCTGAAGGTGCTGATATCCAGAGCATATTGTGTGGCGATGGCTTGGATCTTGGCTCTTGGGCCAACTAGAATCGGCTGCATTAAGTTCTGTTCTGCCACTGCAATTGCTGCTTTTAGTGAGGAAACGTCGCAAGGGTGAGCAATGGCTACGCTAAAGGCAGGCAGCTCGTTGCAGCGCTCGAGCAGGGCCTCAAATGCATGATGGGTTTGCACGCTGACAAGGCCTGCATCAGGGCGAGTTAAGGTGATTTTTTCTGAGGGGGCAACAACCTTGGCAATGCCTGTCATAATAGTTTGGGCATGCTGATTACTGCATTGGCAATCAAAACTGATGATATGGCTTTCTGGGTATTTTTCTCGCACGGTAATGCTGATTTCCAGCGTGTCTCCTAAGATAGCCGCCGCATGAAATTGTAGATTTTGCCCTACATAAACCGTGCCAGGCCCTGGTAGCTGGCTGCCTAGCAGCCCCGATATCTGCGCTCCCAGCCACATGCTAGGGGCGGTTGCCCCGCTAAACCCGGCATGATTGGCAAAGGCGGTCTCTAGATGCGTTGGGTTGAAGTCTCCTGCTATGGTGGCAAAAAGCTGAATATCACGCATAGACAAGGTGTGCTGCGCACTCGCGCAATCGCCGATTTGTATTTCATCAAAACAGCGATTTTGTAAGGTGATTGAGCTCATTCATTCAGCCTTTTAGGTGTTTTTGGCAGTAGGTTTAGCTCGGCTGGCTTTAATGCCTAATAGTTCTTTTGCCTTGATGGCAAGGGGCGATGAGGGATCTTCTAGCTCGGGGGCCAGCATCGTTACTTTAGCGACGATTTCTACGGCACGCTTACGCTCAGTCAGATTTTTTAAGAGCTTAGGTAAGGTTGCTACCGAGCGCTCCGCATCTAAGGTAATGAGCAAGGTTTGCTCTTCAAGTGCTTGTCGCCACGCCATCGGGTCAATTTCTGGCAAATTCGCTTTAATGCTGTCGCCAATTAAGAAAGAGCGTCGTTCGATATTGCCAGTGTGATGCATGGCGAGCACAAATAATCGAGCGAGGCCTTCGGTAAAGCTGCCTTGTTCAAATTGTGGCTCAGCCTCGCTACGAAGCGTATTCAGGCGCTGCTCAGCTTCAGTGCGCACTTTTTCTTCTATCGGAGCTGCTGGTGGAAAAAATGCACCCAGCCCTAGTGGGCCATACACTGCTTTTACATAGTTGGCGGTGGTGGCATTGCGTAGATCACGATAATTATTGAGCGATTCGATAATCAGTTCGGAGGCTTGTTTTTCTAGGCCCAGGAAAAAATTATCTGCTGATACAGAGTGGCGATATTGACGAATTTGCTCTGCCTGAATGGCTACGCCTGCCATGAGAGGGTTGAAGTCGGAATAAGCGTAACGTTGTAAGGCCTCCGGATTGAGCTTGCGTGACCATTCGCCTATTTCAGATGTCACCACCGCCTGCAAAACAGGGCGTATTGTATTTTTATAAATAGCATCGTTAATTTCAGAAACTTGTGCCACTGTGCTAAAAATGGCTTCATCGCTACGAGTGCCGGGGTCTACTTGGCGTAATTGTTCAATGCTTCTGGTCTCGAAGCTAACGGTGTAGTCACCTTGTTCTAGTTCTGAATAGGCTAGATCAGCGGTCTTGGCATCAATGACCATTTCGTAAAGGCCGGGTGGTAGAGACTCCACTATCTCCATTACATTCACTAGTTCGGCATGTTCTTTGCGCGCCACTTTGCCGCCTACAAAAATGCCTAGGTGGCCGACATCTTTATGCAGTAAATAAACAATGATCTGGCCTTCTTCCACAATGGCGCTTTCGTGGCCGTAGAGGTCGATAATCCAATTTAAAGCCTGTGCCGGAGGCGTGATATCGTCGCCCCAAGAGGCAAAAACAATAATAGGTGCGGTGATTTTGCGTAAATCAAGGGTGCTGCCGTCTGGCGTCTGGATTTGTCCGCTTGCTAGCTTATTGCCAATAAAGAGTTGATTGACGATGACTTCAATTTCTTGGCCCGTCATGCGGAAGTGCCCACCCCACCAACGTTCAAACTCTAAGTAACGCTCCGCTTCGGTATCGATATTGGCATACAGATGGTAAGGCTTCCCCCATATCGTATTGGCAGGATTTAAGTTTTCAAAGTTTTTAACTAGATGCGCGCCATCAAATACACCGCCGCCTAAATCTGCGCTCAGTGCGGCCATCCACGAGCCACCATTGACGCCGCCTGCATAGCGCATCGGGTTTTGTTCGTCAGAGCCTGCCCAGTAAGATAGTGGCGCGCCATTGAGCACGATCGGCCCCATAATCTCTGGACGCATTGCGGCAAGACCCGCAACCGCCCAGCCTGCTTGGCAGTTGCCAATAATGCAGGGCTTGCCGCGGGCTTTGGGGTGGCGCTTGATCACTTCTTCTACAAATAAGGCCTCGGCCTGCATCACGTCTTGTAAACGCTGGCCGGGAACCGGATCTGGATAAAAGCCCACAAAATAAACGGGGTGCCCGGCCCGCAAGGCCACGCCGACTTGTGAATCGGCTTTAAAGCCACCTATTCCTGCACCATGGCCCGCTCTTGGATCGATAATGATATAAGGGCGTTTTGTGTCATCAATAGGCGTGCCAGCCGGCGCGAGTACGCGCAGCAGCATATAGTTGCAAGGCGTAGCTAAGCTGCGAGCATCAATTAGCAATTCATAGTCAAAGGCCAGTAGTGGCGGTTTGCCATTTTGGGCATGTGCAATCGAAATATTGCCTCGCTCCCGCATGACATCAAGAAAAAGTGTTGAGCGCTGAGTGGTGTCTAAGCAATATTCCCAGGCCTGTTCCAAAAGAGCCAGGGGAGAAGGAAAGGTTGTTTGGGTCATTGCGCCACTCGCTGTAAGAAGTTGTAGAGAGATTGTCGTGTTTGTAAGCTTTTGATTAATAAGATAAAGAAATCTGCAGCAGATAGTAAATAAGGATAAAGAAGCTGACAAGCTAAATGGGAAACATGACAGTAGTATGTATAAGTTTTGTTGGCTTATCGTGAATGTGTGCATATCACAAGGTGGATTTATTGCGGGCTGGCAAGCATATGGCCCGCTTGACGCGAGTCGGGCAAAGTCGTTTACTGTGTTTGCTTTGAGATTGAGTGTTGCAAGTACCGGAAGTTCTTAGAGCATGTTTATTTAATGGAGCTTTTCATGCTTGGCTGCACGCCAGTGATCGAATCCTTGCTGGATACCGATCTTTATAAATTTACGATGATGCAAGAAATATTGCATCATCAGCCTGAGACTCAAGCTGCTTACGCTTTTAAATGCCGCAATACGCCCGCTTTACCTTTGGCCTTGCTTAAAAGTGAAATTGAGGCCCAGCTGGATCATTTATGCTCTTTGCGCTTTAGCGAGCCAGAATTAGCCTATTTAGCTAAGTTACGTTTTATCAAATCAGATTTTGTTGATTTCTTGCGTTTATTCCAGCTACAGCGGCGCTTTATTCACATTACAGTGCAAGACGCTCACCCTGATGATTTAGATATCCGTGTTGCCGGGCCGATGTTGCATTGCATGTTGTTTGAGATTTATGTTTTATCTATTGTGAATGAAATTTACTTTAGGCAGTTTCCTGCACAAGCCGCATTTATTATTGGCCGCGAGCATTTGCAGGCTAAATTAGCAACCCTTAAGCATTTATCTGCCGGGGCTATGCCCGCTAACCCCTTTGTATTTTTTGATTTCGGTACACGGCGGCGTTTTTCCAGAGTCTGGCATGCAGAAATGGTCGGTTTATTGACCAAAGAGGCTGCACCCTATTTTCGTGGTACGAGCAATGTTTTATTGGCGATGCAATATGGCGTAACGCCGATTGGCACGATGGCGCATGAATATATGCAGGCGTTTCAATGCTTTGGCTCGCGTTTGCGTGATTTTCAGACCAATGCGCTGGAGCATTGGGTGCGGGAGTATCGTGGTGATTTAGGTATTGCGCTTACCGATGTGGTGGGAACCGATGCTTTTTTACGCGATTTTGATTTGTATTTTTGTAAACTATTTGATGGCTTACGCCATGATTCGGGCGATCCGTTTGAATGGGGCGAAAAGGTCATTGCCCATTATAAAAAAATGAATATTGATTATGGTACAAAGCAATTAGTTTTCAGTGATGGTTTAACGTTGGATAAGTCGATTGCTTTATACCGCCACTTTGCCCCACGCACTCGTACCGGTTTTGGCATTGGCACTCACTTATCCAATGATTGCGGCCAAGTGCCACTGCAGATTGTGATGAAACTGGTGTCTTGTAATGGGCAGCCGGTGGCAAAAGTGAGTGATACTGCGGGTAAGGGAATGTGTGAGGATGAAAATTTCCTTAATTATCTCTGCGATGTTTTTCAAATTACCCGTCAGTAATCGCGTGTGTTTAAAATTGCGCAATGCCTTTACTTGCAATTAATACATCTCCTTTCTTAGAAAGCATAGTGCTAAGATACTAGGCTTCAATCCGCTTGATAGGTCACACTGCTTTTGCAGATCATTTATGCTTTTTGAAACTAACCGCTCATATTTGGCATCTTTGCCGCGTTTTGCACAAGATCCAGCTCATTTTCAGACTTTGCTGACGACTGAGTCATTTCGCCAGAAATTACTCGATCTGATTAGTAAGGCACAAACACGGATCTATATTACGGCGCTGTATTTGCAGGAAGATGAAGCGGGTGCGCAAATCTTAGATGCTTTATATGCCGCTCGTGCACGTTGCCCGGATTTAGATATCCGTGTTTTTGTCGATTGGCATCGTGCGCAGCGCGGGCTGATTGGCGCAGGTGCACAGGCGGGAAATGCTGCTTGGTATCAGCGCATTAGATTTGATCACGAGCTGAATGTGCCTATTTATGGCGTGCCGGTGCAAACGCGCGAGCTATTTGGCGTATTGCATCTGAAAGGCTTTATTTTTGACGATACCGTGGTGTATAGCGGTGCCAGTTTAAATAATGTGTATTTAAATGTAGGCGATCGCTATCGCTATGATCGATACCAGGTGATTAAAAATTCTGCTTTAGCCGATAGCATGGTTAATTTCTTACAAACAGAGTTCTTAAATAGTAGCGCTGTTTATCGCTTAGATTTAGACCCTATTCCTAGCACAAAGCAAATTAGCCCGGATATTCGACAATTACGTCAGCGGCTTAAAGTGGCTCAATATGCAACTCATCATGCTCAGGATGAAGTGTCCGGCTTGGGCATTACTCCGGTTGTAGGGGTGGGTAAACGTAATTCATTAAACCGGCTGATTATTAAATTATTGGGGGCAGCCAAACAGCATGTGCAAATTTGTACCCCGTATTTTAATTTGCCCCGTACTGTGATCAAAGAAATCAATCGCTTGCTACAAAAGGGCGTGAAGGTTGATATTATTGTTGGTGAGAAAAAAGCCAATGACTTTTATATTCCTGAAAGTGAGCCATTTAAAACGATTGGTGCTTTGCCCTATTTATACGAAACGCATTTACGTCGTTTTGCTAAATTGCATCAATTAGATATTCACCGTGGCCAGCTTAATTTAATGCTTTGGAATGATCCCGGCCATAGTTATCATTTGAAAGGCATTTGGGTAGATGATGATTATATTCTGCTTACCGGTAATAATCTGAACCCGCGTGCGTTTAGTCTGGATTTGGAAAACGCGTTGCTTATTCATGATCCAAAACATGAATTAAAAGAGCAATTACAGCAGGAAAAAGCTGAAATTGCTAAGAATACCACGCGTATTGCTTATTACCGCGAGCTGGAAACCGTGCTGGATTACCCGCCACCTGTTAAAAAGCTACTGACTCGCTTGTCACGCTTTAGGGCGGATCGTTTGATTTCTAGGCTACTCTAGTCATTTCCTTACTAAAAGTATGCAGAAAACCACAGCGATTCGTTGTGGTTTTTTTTTATATCTGGCTCAGCCAATATGGCGCTGTATAAATAAACTGCTCCAAACGTCAGTATGTCCACTGCAATCAAGCTGCTTACAGCATTCAAGCATCCCCAACAGGCTTAACTCTGGCACAGCTTATGGCTCAGCATCAGGATGTGCCGCAGTCGAACTGCGCAGCGTTGGATTAGCCAGCTTCTTGCCGATCAGCAAATGATGGCGTTGGGAGAGGGGCGTGCTCGGCGGTATTTTGCTCGACATTATCAGAGCCCAGTCGCAGCCGCTACGGTGTATGTGCGGGAAGTGGATACTTTTCCAAGTTTATAGCCGCGCCACCCTTGGGGCTTTATGAAATGACGCAGGTGGAGTTGCTGCGTCATTTATACGTTTGGGCTTACGAGCGATCAACGCAGGAATATTTGGCGATTAAGCAAAATCTTGTCGAGCCAGATCCTATTCGGCTGGCATGGCGGGATGTGATTAGAGCGGCGATTAGGGGTGTGGTCAGGCAGCCAGATGTAGATGCTTTTTTAGTGATTCAGCAAATTGCGCTGGAAAAAGTAGCTGAGGATAGCCGCTCTGGTGTGCAGGCTTTGATGGTGGAAGAGCTGCGCCGCTTGCACGAAGGCGTCTTGGCACGCTATGGCTACGGATTTCTGAGTTTGAGGCTTGGAAAGTAGGGCAGGTTGGTTTTTTCAATATTCAGGCCACGGCGCATTGCACCGTGGCTACTGTGTACTTACTTCCAGATCACCAGGCAATGATTTTTCTTACCACGGCGCAGCAGGGTGTAGTTACCGTAACGGCGGTCTGCGTCGCTCAGGTTGTAAGCCACGTCAGTGATTTTAGCGCCGTTGATAATCACCGCGCCGCTTTCGATAAAGCCACGGGCTTGGCTTTTGGAGGTGGCTAGCTCGCCAGCAACGAGTGCATCGAGCAGGCCGGTTTGGTCTTTATTGATTTCAATATGTGGCAAGCCATCGAGTGCCAGCTGCTCAAAATCGTCTTCTGTCAGTGAATTTTGATCTTCTGAAAACAGGCTCTGGCTGATGCGCTGTGCTGCAACTACGGCTTCGCTGCCGTGTACCAAGGTGGTCACTTGTTCGGCCAGAATGCGCTGGCCTTCCGGTTTGCCCGCAGCTTCTTTATCTGCCGCTTCAATGGCGTCAATTTCTTGCGTGCTTAGGAAGGTGAAGTAGCGTAGGAATTTATAAACATCGGCATCGGCTGTGGTCAGCCAGAATTGGTAAAACTTGTATGGCGAGGTTTTTTTAGCATCCAGCCAAATCGTGCCGCTTTCAGTCTTACCAAATTTAGTACCGTCCGATTTAGTAACCAGCGGCATGGTTAGGCCAAACACCTGTTGCTGATTCATGCGGCGGGTGAGGTCTGTACCGGCAGTGATATTGCCCCACTGGTCAGAGCCACCAATTTGCAGCTCGCAGCCGTGTTGCTTATTTAGCTCAACAAAGTCGTAACCTTGCAGCAGGCTGTAGGTGAATTCGGTGAAAGAAATGCCGGAATCGTCGCGGTTAATTCGCTGTTGCACGGCTTCTTTTTTGATCATGGCGTTCACAGAGAAGTGCTTGCCAATATCGCGCAAGAAAGTCAGCACGTCCATCTTGCCAAACCAATCGTGGTTATTGGCCATAATGGCGCCGTTACTGCCTTCAAAGTTGAGGAAAGGCTCAGCTTGCTTACGGATTTTGCCCACCCAGCTATCGATAATATCGAGGGTATTGAGTTTGCGTTCGGTGGCTTTAAAGCTAGGGTCGCCAATCATACCGGTGGCGCCACCTACCAGAGCAATCGGCTTGTGGCCTGCTTCCTGGAAGCGTTTGAGCACCAGAATCGGAACTAAGCTGCCGATGTGCAGGCTGTCTGCAGTGGGATCAAAGCCGCAATAAAGAGTAATAGATTTCTCAGCCAGCCGTTTTTCTAGCGCATCGCCATCAGTCAGTTGGGCAATCAGGCCACGTGCTTGTAAATCGCTGATTAAATTCATTTCACTCTTGCTCCGGTTTGTTTTATTTGAATCTGATATAGATTTTTAAACCCAAATCTTGAACCACGGAGTAAAGGAGAACACGGAGGATCACGGAGAAAACCTTAAGGCAAACAATCAATTTATAAAGAATAAGCAAACTCAGCCACACATTGCTATTTCCTTGGTGATTGTCATTCCAATGGTTTTCTCCGTGGAACTCCGTGTTCTCTGTGCCCTCCGTGGTTCAAGACCTGGGTTGTATAATTAAAGCGTTTCTTTTAGTGCCAAAGCCTGCTCTAAAGCGCTATCCACATTGCTGGCCAGCACATTGTAATGACCCATTTTTCGGCCAGCACGGGCTTCTTTTTTGCCGTAGAGGTGCAGCTTGGTGTTGGGGGCGGTGAGCATGATTTCCCAGTGTGGATCGCTGCCATCATCGTGCCAAACATCACCGAGCAGATTCACCATCACCACTGGCGTGTGTAAATCAGGTTTGCCCGGGTAGAGGCCGCACATGGTGCGTACTTGCTGCTCGAACTGGCTGCTAAATGTGGCATCCAGCGTGTAATGGCCGCTATTGTGCGGGCGCGGTGCCATTTCGTTGATAACCAGCGTATCGTCTTCCAACACAAAGAATTCAACCGCAATCACGCCGATGTAATCGAGCTTTTCAACAAGCTGGATCGCCATTGCGCGCGCACGTTCAGTGATTTCTGCGCTGATGCGAGCAGGCACGATGGAGATATCTAACACACCATCGGTATGGATATTTTCTGCTGGCGGAAAACAGGCGATTTCATTGGCGGCGCTACGGGCCACAATCACCGAAACCTCGGCTTTAAGCGGCAGCATTTTTTCTAGCACACAGGGCTGATGCTTTAGCTCGGATAGGGCGTAGCGGGCTTCTTCTAGGCTTTTGATCCGTACCTGGCCCTTGCCGTCGTAGCCATTACGGGCGGTTTTTAAAATTCCTGGCAGGTAGGGGCTGAGGTCTTGCTCCAGATCGCCTGAATTTTCGATAACAAGAAAAGGGGCGGTGGCGAGGCCTGCATCACGGATAAAGTTTTTCTCTTTCATCCGGTCTTGCGCAATCGCGACTGAATCACCTGATGGGCTGACTTTTACACCTTGGCTTGCTAGCCAGCGCATGCTGTCTGCGTTGACGTTTTCAAACTCGGTGGTGACCGCTGCACATTGCTGGGCGAGTGCGGCGAGTGCTTCTGGATCGGTATAGGGTTTGCAAAGATGGACATCGGCGATCTCGGCAGCGGGGGAGCTTGGATCAGGGTCGAGCACGGTTACACCATAGCCCATGGTTTTCGCTGCCATGGCAAACATGCGGCCCAGTTGGCCGCCACCCAGAATGCCAAGCATCGCAGGCGGCAGAATTGGCTTAATGGCCATCTTATCAATCCTTATCTTGTCTTTGTTTTACGCCCTGCAAAAGGGCAACACCCCATAAGCCCCAGCCAAAGATAGCGCCAAAAATAAGCGCTATAGGCAGGATTTGGATCATGGCGGCGATATATGATGTGTGTGCAAAAAAGCTGATAGCCAAAGAAGAAAGCAAACCAAAAGGCAGCCCCCAGCAGAGGGCGCCCCGGTAAAAAACGCTGAATAAAAAGCCTTTTTCTTCTAGCTCTGCCAGCAGCTCTTTGGTGGGTTTCATTCTACTTCGGGTAATTCCATCGCCAACACGGTTTCTTTTTGCTCGGTCCGAAATATGGCTAGCTTGGCAGCCAGCTCAGGGATGGCATTCGCGAGTAGAGAAACAGCAAATAGCGCAGCATTAGCAGCGCCTGCTTCGCCAATCGCAAATGTAGCAACCGGAATGCCTTTAGGCATTTGCACGATGGAAAGCAGTGAATCTTCGCCGCGCAGGTATTTAGACGGAACAGGCACACCCAGCACCGGAATGGTGGTTTTGGCGGCAATCATTCCTGGCAGATGTGCTGCGCCACCTGCACCTGCAATAATGCACTGCAAGCCGCGGCTAGCGGCCGTTTCGGCGTACTCAAACAAGAGATCAGGGGTGCGATGTGCCGAGACAACGCGACATTCAAATGCCACACCAAAGGCTTTTAGTTGCTTAGCGGCATGCTGCATGACTTCCCAGTCACTATTGCTACCCATTACAACGCCGACTTGAATCATGGGTTTCCCCCGAGTAAAGAATGGATGTTACCGAAAAAATGCCAGTGGGCACAGTTTCAATTGCGCTTACCTTATAACGTAGCGGTGCATGTTTGGTATGAAAAAAACGTGCAAAAGCCGTACTTTAGTGCGATTGCCAGATGAAATTTATACAGATTAGTGTTTGCTAATAAATAAATTGACTAATATAAGGCTCTGAGGCATCCTGTTTTCGCGGTTATATACCGTGTAATTCACAAATAATTGATACGCTGGGCGGCTTGCCACCTAGCGTTTTTTTTCGTCTATTACACGCTGGCAAACTGTGCCGCGTGCATCTTGCTATAGATGCCATTGGCCGCCATCAGTGCTTGATGCGTGCCGCTTTCTACGATTTTTCCTTGCTGCATCACCACGATACGGTTGGCGTTTTCAATGGTAGAAAGGCGGTGGGCAATCACGATGGTGCTGCGGCCTTGCATCAGGTTTTCTAATGCGTCCTGAACCTTGCGTTCGGATTCGGTATCGAGTGCGCTGGTGGCTTCGTCCAGAATCAAAATCGGTGCGTCTTTATAAATAGCACGGGCAATGGCTAAACGCTGGCGCTGGCCGCCGGATAAGCGCATGCCGTTTTCGCCCAGCAGGGTGTTCATTCCTTCAGGCATGGTGTCGATAAATTCCAGTGCGTGTGCAGCACTTGCCGCCTGACGCACACGGTCGATATCCACTTCACTGCCGTAAGCAATATTAGCAATCACACTATCGTTAAATAGAATCACATCTTGTGAAACTAGTGCAATTTGCTGGCGTAAATTAGCCAGCTGGTAATCTGCGAGCGGTACTTGATCGATTAAAATTTGCCCGGCATTTAGCTCATAAAAGCGTGGTAACAGATTAGCCAGTGTGGTTTTGCCACTACCTGAGCTGCCAACCAAAGCGACGGTTTCACCCGGTAGAATTTCCAGTGAAATACTGTCTAAGGCTGGCTTGCCATCGTCGCTATAAGCAAAACGAATATTTTGCAGAGAAATCGCCCCCTGCACACGGGGAAGCTGATATTGGCCTTGGTTGGCTTCCGGGATTTCATCCAGAATGGCAAAAACCGATTCAGCGGCAGCAAGGCCTTTATGAAGGCTTTCATTAATTTTGGTTAGGTTTTTGATGGGCTGTTGCAACATCATCATCAGCACCATAAAAGCCACAAATGATCCAGCAGTCAGCGCACCACTTTGTGCTCGCAAGCTGGCGTAATACACAATGACAGCCAAAGTAACGCCGATCAAAAACATAATCAGCCCAGAGTTGGTGCTGGATGTGATGGCCTGCTTGACAGAGAGATGGCGCACATTGCTATTGGTCGTGCCAAAACGATTGGTTTCGTAAGAAAAGCCACCGAATATTTTAATCATGCGTTGGCCAGATAAGCTCTCATCTAAGATTTGTGTCATCTGTCCCATGGCTGCCTGAGTTTCACGCGAAAGCCTACGTTGGCGTTTGCCCACTACGCTGATACTCACCGCTACGCCAGGCAATAAAATCAGGCAGAGCAGGGTGAGCTGCCAATCCAAATACAGCATATAGACGATAAGAAACACGAGGAAAAGCGAGTCTTTAACCAACACCGTAAGCACTTTTGTGCCTGCGTCCATAATTTGGTTCACGTCGTAAGTGACGCGCGATAGCAAGACGCCAACCGAATTTTGGTCATAAAACTTAACCGGCAGAGTAAGCAGGCGGCTGAACATTCTGCTACGCAAATTGTGCATGACCCGCGATGAAATCCAGACGCTGGTGTAGTCATTTCCAAAGTTGGAAATCAATCGCATCATGGCTAGGCCAAGAATCTGGGCGGGCAATATCCAGGCTTGGCTTCTAGCAAGTGCCTCTGCGGCGGCAGTGGATTTTAGGTTTTTATCGACTAGAGGCTGTAATAAGCCACCCAAGGCAACATCCACTGCTGCAGCTACAGCTAGGCAAACAATGGAAATGGCGACCATTTTCCAGTAAGGGCGAATTTCGCCCAGAATGCGCATATAAAGAGCTCGATTATTCATCGCTGACATCGGCGTGCCTTGGTTCGGGTTTTACAGACAGGGGCGGATTATACGCTGTAGCTTGCTGTTCATGGGCGGAAGGCGTTTGGGGCGTATTTAATGCCCATTATGGCTAGCTTTACCCACCCAGCTTATTTGGCCGCTCACAAATCCCCGTATCTGCTTTGCAATATCGCCGAAATCACCGGCGCTACTGTTTCGGTGCGAAATATTCTGGGGCCAAGGATGAGTGGGGTGTAACCCGCGGTTACGGCCAGCGCTTCTTCTGTCGCCGAAAACCCACCTTCCGGGCCGATTAAAACGGCGGCACTGCGGGCGCTGGCTGGTAGTTCACTTTGCCGGATTGCGCCAATTGGCGATAGCAGTAGCTTGAGTTCGGCTGTCTGCGCCAGCGCTTGTTCAAACTTGATGGCGGGCAAAATGGTGGGCACACGGGTACGCCCGCATTGCTCACAGGCCGACACCGCAATGGCCTGCCAATGGGCGAGGCGTTTTTCGGCGCGCTCGCCACTAAGGCGCTGCTGGCAGTATTCCGAGATCACCGGCTGAATACGGCTTACCCCAAGCTCGCTGGCTTTCTGGATGGTGTAATCCATACGATCGCTAGACGAGATGGCTTGGATGAGTGTGAGATCAAGCGGAGACTCCCGATCTTGCTCATCCCATGTGAGTACTTCGACGCTAACATGGCGCTTGCCCATTTCGGTGACGCGCGCGGCGTATTCACCGCCTTGCCCATTAAATAAAATGATATCGTCATCGGACTGCAAGCGCAGCACTTGCACATGGCGGGCAACACTTTCTGGCAGGTTAAAGCCAAGGCCAGCGGCCAGCGGCATATCAAGGAAAAATCTGGGCATATCCACCTCGTGCATTTGAGGAGTTGGTATACCGCAAGGCGAGGGTGGATTCAAGTACTGGCGGGATTTTGCCTGAGGTTTAGGGGGCTAGAAATCACGCTGCGCCTCAAGCATGCCCTGTGTATGGGGTTGGTGTATTGATTAAGTACAAATTTAATACAATCTTTATAAGCCTCATGACATCAAATTGAAGCAGAATATGCTGGTGGGCTGTGTGGCATTATTCTGGTGCTCAATGTTTAACCTCTTTTGAAAGAAGCTTCTGCATGTGGATAACCAAGGTAAGTATCAAGCATCCCGTCTTTGCGACGATGGTGATGTTGGCGCTGCTGGTATTGGGTATGGCGTCGTATGGCTTGCTGCCGGTGGAGCGGATGCCGCCCGTGGCCAGTCCGCAGGTGTTTGTACAGCTGAGTTATCCGGGTGCATCGCCAGAGGCAATTGAAAATGATCTGATCAAGCCCTTAGAAGATCAGATTAATACCGTAAATGGCGTAAAGCATATCTGGGCCACCGCGCGTGAAGGCTCGGCCTTTATGTCGGTAGAGTTTCGTATGGATGCGAACTCGGCCAATGGCTTGCAGGAGATCCGCGATAAAGTGGCTTTGATTAAGCCCACTTTTCCAAAGGAAGCGAAAGATCCGCTGGTGTTAAAGGCCGATATTAGTGGCGAAGATGAGCCTGTAGTTCAGCTAGCGCTGCGATCTGGCACGCTTAGCCTGCGTGAGCTGAGTATGCTGTCCGAGCAGATTGTCGTGAAGCGTTTGCGCACCGCGCCGGGGGTGGGGAGTATTAATAGCCATGGTCTGGTGAATCGCCAGATTCAGCTGCGCCTGCGCCGTGATGCGTTAAGCAGCTACGGGCTGGGCGTGGATCAGGTGATTAATGCCGTACGTGAAGCCAATCAGGATGTGCCTGCCGGACGCATTGTGAATGGTAACCACGAGCAATTGGTGCGCCTTGAGGGCAAGATTAAAGATCCTAAGCAATTTGGAAAAATCATTGTGGCGCGCCAAGCCAATACACCGGTTTATCTGGAGCAAGTGGCCGATGTGATTGATGGCGAGCAAGAGCGCACTTCGATCTCGCGCCTTGATGGGCAATCGGTCATCAGTCTGGATATTTTCCCTATTCAGGGCTCCAATATTGTAGAGCTGGGCGATGGGGTAAAAGCGGTAGTAGAGAAGATGCAATCTTCCTTGCCAGCAGGCGCCGAGCTGACCATTGTGCAAGCTAATTCTGATGAAATCAGAAGTGCGCTGAATCAAACAAAAACCACGATTCTGGAAGGCGGGATTTTGACCACGCTGATCGTGTTTATGTTTTTGCATTCCTGGCGCAGCACGGTGATTACCGCTTTAACCTTGCCGATCTCAGTGATTGCCACGTTTATTGTGGTGCACGCCTGCGGTTTTTCTTTGAATATGCTGACGCTGATGGCACTGAGCTTATCGATTGGCTTATTGATTGATGACGCGATTGTGGTGCGGGAAAACATCGTCCGCCATCTGGGTATGGGCAAAGATCATTTTCGCGCCGCGAATGAAGGCACCGAAGAAATTGGCTTGGCTGTCATGGCAACGACCTTTGCCATTGTGGCCGTGTTTGTACCCGTCGCATTTATGCATGGCATTATCGGGCGCTTTTTCTTTCAGTTTGGTATTACCGTTACGGTGGCGGTTTTAGTTTCTTTATTTGTCAGCTTTACGCTTGATCCGATGTTGTCGTCTATTTGGCACGATCCGGAAGGTGATCGCTTTAAAAGCTGGCCGCTGATGGGACGGTTTATGGCTGCTTTTGAGCGCCAGATTGACAAGCTGCACGATATCTATGGGCGCTTTCTGGCTTGGTCTTTGCATAAAAGAAAAACGGTGTTGGCAGGGGCAATGGCCGCTTTTATTGCCAGCCTGTTTTTACTGCCCCTGATTGGCACCGAGTTTGAGCCTAAGCAAGATAAAGGCTTGATTAACTTGCAACTGGAGACCCCTACCGGCTCTAGCCTTGACTACACCGATGCGAAGACAAAGCAGATTGAAGATTCTTTAAAAGCATTTAAGGAAATTGCTTCAATTCAAAGCGCGGTAGGTGTGCAAAATAGTAAAAATATGTCGGAAGTGACGCTCAAGCTGGTGGAGCGTAAAAAGCGTAGATCGCAAGAGGATATTGAAAAAGAAATTCGTGAGACTGTTGGCCGGGTGGCGGGCGTTCAGCTATCGGTGGGCGGCTGGAAGCCGATCTTTATTACCGTATTTGGCCCGGATCCAAGCAAGCTCACCCAGATCACGGGCGATTTAATGAAGAAGATCGCCAAGATTCCGGGCGTGGTTGATCTGGAAAGCAGCGAAAAAGCCTTTACCCCTACGGTGGCGATCAAAATTGATAATGAAGCTGCTAATGATTTGGGCCTGAATAACGCTCAAATCGGCAGTGCATTGCGCTCATTGATTTCAGGCGAAACTATTAGCCATTATCTGGCCAGTGATGGGCAAAATTATGATGTGGTAGTGCAATTGGCAGAAGCCGACCGGCGCACTGCGGCTGACTTAGGCGATTTATATTTAAGCAGCAGTAAAAGCAATGCTGATGGATCGCCCAAGCTTGTGCTTTTGCGTCAGGTGGCGTCTTTAGAGCCAAGCAGCAGTGCCCAGCAATTAAAGCGGCTGGATATGCAACGCCGTATTTCGCTTTACGCCAATGTGCAAGGCCGTCCTAGCGGCACGGTTAGCGGAGAAGTGCAGGCGCTGCTGGATAAAACCGAATTGCCGCCGGGTTATCACTTTGGCGCGGGCGGTCAGCAGGCCGAGATGCAAGAAGCATTTGCTGCATTCTTAGCTGCAATTGGCTTGGCGGTGATCTTTATTTACTTTGTTTTGGCTTCGCAATTTGGCAGTTTTTTACAGCCCTTGGCGATTATGGCTTCTTTGCCATTCTCACTCACAGGCGCTTTACTGGCTTTATTCTTAACCGGCACCACCATCAATTTATTCTCAATGATCGGCTTTATGATGTTGCTGGGGCTGGCTGTTAAAAATGCGATTCTGCTGGTGGATTTTGCTAACACGGCCAAACGTAGCGGGCAAGCCGTCAGAGAGGCCTTGCTGGCAGCAGGGCAAGTGCGTTTACGCCCTATTCTGATGACCACAGCAGCCATGATTTTTGGCATGTTGCCGATGTCAATTGGCTTTGGCGAGGGTGGTGAAACTCAGGCGGCTATGGGCCGGGCAATTATCGGCGGGGTGATTTCATCCACGGTACTCACCTTGATTGTGGTGCCGATTTTATACGCCTATCTGGATGGCTGGGCTGTCAAGCGGAAAGCGCGTAAGGCTTTGAAGCTAGCCATCGTTTAGCCATAGGCAAGGCTGTTGCGATGGGTATCGAATGTCGCCCATGCTACAAAACTCTTTAATCAGGATGAATGCGATGACTGTGTTTAAAAAAAGAAGTATTGGCTTGGGTGTGCTGTTCCTTGTGCTTGCTATTGGTGGAGTGGCATTTACTCAGGGCAAGGGCAAAGCGGATAAGTCAGAAGACCATAAATCCCCGCGCAAACTTGAATTTGCCGCCGCAGATTTAGCTGTGGCGTCGTTGCGCCCGCTGGATCAGTCCATTTTGATTAATGGCGCTTTGCAGGCGGTGAACTATGCTGCGCTGCGCTCTAAAGTATCGGCTCAGGTTGATAGCGTTTTGGTGCGTGAAGGCGAGGAAGTTAAAGCAGGGCAGATCTTGGCGCGCTTTGATGCCAGCAATATTGCGGCGCAATTAAACGAGCGGCAAAGCAATCTGGAAATGGCCAGGGCCGAGCTTACCCTTGCAGAAAAAACCCACGGCAAGAATTTAACTTTGCAAAAGCAGGGTTTTATTTCTGGCAATGCCTTTGATAGCAGCTCCAGCAGCCTGACCGTCAGCCAAGCCAAATTAAAAGCCATGCAAGCACAAGTGGCGGTGGCTAAAAATGCGATGGACGATATGGTGCTGCGTGCGCCTATTAATGGCCAGATTAGTAAGCGTTTTATTCAGCCCGGTGAAAAAGTTGATCAGAATTCCGAGCTGTTTAATATCGTCGATTTATCCGCCATGGAGCTGCAAGTAGCGGTGCCAGCCAGCCAGATTGCCAATGTATCGGCAGGCCAGCCCGCGGAGTTTCAAGTGGATGGATTTAACGGCAAAGTATTTAATGGCACGGTGCAGCGCATTAACCCGGAAGTTGAAAAAAACTCCCGCGCCATTACTGTTTTTATTGCGGTGAAAAACCCCAACGGCGCTTTACGCGGCGGCATGTTTGCCAAAGGCCAGCTGGCTTTGGGGCAATCGCAGCCTAAGCTCACGATCCCTAATAGCGCTGTGCAAGGCGGTGCAACCGATCCTTATGTTTACAGCCTGGAAAACGGAAAAATCGCTCAAAGCAAGGTGAAGTTGGGAAGCAGTGACGAGCGCAGCGGCTTAATAGAAATCACCGCAGGCCTGAATGCCGGAGCCAAAGTGCTGGCCAGAAAAATGGATGGCATCAAGCCGGGCATGGTGGCGACTGCGGTGGGTGGCTAATTTTTAGGGTGGGTTAGGCCAGAAAATGCATTCAATATGGGCGCAACCGTAGCTTGGCCGTAACCCACCACAGTGTCACGGTGGGTTACGGCCAAGATAAATTAGCTCCCTAATCACCATCAGGAGTGGCCTAACCCACCCTACATATCTTTAAACCACAGTCTCTGCACTCGCTGGCCGTAATGCTTGCCAATCCATTTTACGGGTAAGGATCATTACGCAGCTGAGTAAGCCAAATAGCGTGATACTGCCCATCAGTAGCGCCATGTCTTCTGATTGCAAGATGCCATATAGCAAGCCGTATAGTGCAGCTAATACCACAGCAAACCCCACCCCGCGTTGCCATGCGGCTAAGACAAAACTCACGTAATAGCCGAGCAATAACACCGATGCCGCTGCGGCAGTCCAATAGGCTTTGGCAAAGCCCAAATGCTCGGATAGCGATAGCGTTAGCAGGAAAAACAGGGCTAAGGCTGCGCCGACTAAGGCGTATTGCACGGGGTGGATCTCGATTCGTCTCATCAGCGACATTAAAAACACCGCGCCAAAAATCACCAGTACAAATAATTCTGCATATTTAATGGTGCGCTCGTTTAAGACGTATCTGTCTACAGGATCAACAAGGCGCAGGCCTAGTGAGGCGGATGAGCATTCTGATTCGCTGCATTTGCTGGTTTGAGCGCCGCCTGTAGCCAGCTGGCTGGTTTGCCAGCGTGCGCTGAACCCTTGAGCCGTTACGCTGCGCTCTACCGGTGCAAAGTTGCCGCTAAAGCTAGGGTGCGGCCAGTTGCCTGCGAGTGCCACATGGCTTTCTTTACCCACCGGCTCGATCAGCAATTGCGTAGTGCCACTGAGTTTAAGGTGGAGTTTGAAATCCAGTGATTGCCCGGAGTCCGGCAGCTTAATCATGGCATGCACGCCATTGCCGAGATTTGTTTTGGCAACTGGAGCAGGTGCTGCTACTGCAACGGCTGCAGCACTGTCTTCTGCTGTGTTGGCCGTAGTATGAGTCCCGATTGCTGATTGGGAGGTGCCCGGCTCAAAATTCAGCGTATCGGCCGCCAGCGTTCCGCCCATATTTTGGATACCGCGTACATCCGATAAGCTGAGCACCAGATAAGGCTGGCCCCAGCGGCTGCTGATTTTTTCACGGCTAGAGCTGGGCTGCTGCTCAAAGCTGAGGAGTGGTGCTAAGGCAAAGCGCCCGGATAGAATTAAATCACTGCGGTAAATGGGCGCTTCAAAAATGCCGCGTTTCAGGCTTTCTACGGCTAATTGTCCCTTAGCTGAGAACTGCTCGGGGCTGATAATGATATTGCGGCTGCTGGTGCTTTCTTCCCAACTGCTGGTTTTACCTTGTGGGGTGGTTTGCTCAATCAGTTTGCTGGTGGTTTCTGTTAATGGCAGCACCAAGAAAGGCCCTTTCACCGTTTGCTCACCCGCGCTAAATTGCGAAATCTCTTGGCGGACTTCCTGAGCGCGTTGTTGCCGCTCAAAAACCAAATGTCGCACCAGATTTAAAACAAACAGCATCCCCAGCATCAGCAGGCCGATGGTGATGATTTTCCACTTTAACTTCATGATATTCCCCAGTGCGCTTGTGTGATGGGGGCATTTTGAGGGGCTGATGTGGAGGGAAAATGCGGGGAATGTGGAGATTGTGTGGAGATGGGTGTTTTGTTCTCGAGGTGAAATGCTTCAAATCTAGCCGTGTGTTTTTAAGTAGTGCCTTCGGCACGTTGATTTAGGAGCGGTAGCCGCGGGGGCCTTCCTTTCTTGAACGGCCAAGAAACGAAGCCAAGCCGCAACCCCCAAAGCACGAAGGCCCCTCACTGCGGACAATCGAGTCGGCGGCTGCGGGACTCACTCGCTTCGCTCGCTCAAACAGGATCAAAGAAACCCCGCCCCGCTTGTTCCTCGCTTCGGCGTGCTTCAGGGGGATTTAAAGCCCCGTGCTACGAGTCACGATATAAATCCAGATCATTGAATTTGGAAATGCTCAAAGCGCAAAGAGCAAATAGCTTAATTCAAGAAAATGCTTTCCTCCTCAAGATTTGGGTTTTTGCTATTTAGTTAACCCAAGGGCAAGCAAACCCTCGCCACCACACCTCCCTCCGCATGATTCGCCAGGCTCACACTTCCACCATGCAATTCCAGCATGGTGCGGGTGAGAGCTAGCCCCAGACCGGTGCTTTTTTTGCCGGTGGCGGGGCGGGGTAGGGAGTAGAAGCGCTCGAATAGGCGGGTGAGGGCGTAATCGGGGATGGGCTCGCCTTGGTTGTGGATGGCAATTTGCAAGCTTTGCGCTGCTATCGTCATCCCGATATGGATTTGGCCGTGCTCAGGGGTGAAGTCCAGTGCGTTTTGCAGCAGATTTCTGATGGCTTGGGTGAGTAAAAAGGCTTCGCCGTGGATGATGGCGGATGGCCACGGCGCGTGCAGGATTTGCCGTGTACCAGCTTGTGGGCTGAGTGCGGTGATCACTTCGTCGAGCAGCCTGGCGATATCTACCGGCTCGGCATCTTTAAGGGCATGCCTCGCTTCCAGTGTGGCTAGTTGCAGCAGGCGGTCGACAATTTGCTGCATACGGGCGGTTTCCTGGCGGATATGGCCGGTAAAACGGCTGTGATCACCTTCTTTGAGCGCTAGGCCTTCTTCAAATAAAATTTCTGCCGCGCCTCGGATGCCTGCCAAGGGCGATTTCAGCTCATGGGTCAGATCGTGCACATAGTTTTCTATATAGGCTTTGCCTTCCAAGCGTTCACGCATCGTGCCGAGTGCCGTAGCCAAAGTGGTGAGCTCGCGATTGGCGGTAAAGACCGGCACGGGCACGGTCTGGCCCTCGCTCACGGCGAGTGCAAAACCGGTGAGTTTGTTAATACCTCGGCTTAGCCACCATGAAAACATTGCGCCAATCACTAAACCAATGGCTAGCAGCAAGAGGCCTGCCCGCCAGAGTTTATTTTCACTACGGTCAATAAACGGTTGCATGGCCCAATTGGGGCGGGCGACGGTGAGCACGCCCACAATCTCTTTGCCCTTGGTAATCGGGGCGGCAACGTGCATCACGGTAGATAGCTCATTTTTTGGGTCGGCCAGCGAGCTGCGCGCACCGTATTGGCCGCGTAGCGTAAGGTAAACATCGCGCCACTGGCTGTAATCCTGACCTAGCGCCTGGCCGGTGGAATCCATAATGACCTTGCCTTGGGCGTCGGTCACATACACACGCAGAAAGGTTTTATCGCGCTGCACACCCCAAACCTGGGCTTGAGGGTTTCTTTCGGCAAACAGCTTGATCGCTTTGGCAAAGCGGCCCGCATCGAGGCGCCCAGCTATAAAATCTGGCTGAATCAGCTCGGCTAGCAGATTGGCGGTATCGACCAAGACTTCCTCGCTGGATTGGCGCACTGCGGGTTTGATTTCATCTCTTACGAGGCTGAGTACATAGGTTGCCAGCAGGCTGACCAGCAAAAAGTAGCCAAAGAAAATTCGCAGTGAAAAGCGCATTAAACCTGCTCCAGCGCATAGCCAAAGCCACGGTGGGTGGCGATGGGGTCAAGATCGGGCCTCACCACACGCAATTTGGCGCGCAGGCTTTTGATATGGCTATCAATGGTGCGCTCAAAGCTATCTTCGGCGGCTTCACCGAGGGCATCCAGTAATTGGGAGCGGCTAAATACTTGGCCGGGATGGGCGAGCAGGGTGATCAGCAGGCGGTATTCTGATGGCGTAAGCGTCAGATTATTGCCTGCGTATTGCACTCGTTTGGCGTGGGTATCGTGAACAAACAGCCCATTATTGATGGCGGAATGGCTAATGGCAGCGCTTAGGCTGCTGCGCTTTAAAATCGCTTTTACTCGGGCAGCAACTTCGCGCGGGCTAAAGGGCTTGAGTACATAATCGTCCGCGCCTAATTCCAATCCTAAAATCCGATCGAACTCCTCGCTTCTGGCGGTGAGTAGCAGCACGGGTAGCTCGCTATGGCGGCGCAGGCGTTTGAGCACTTCCAGCCCGCTATCGTCGGGCAGGCCAATATCTAGAATCAGCAGATCGGGTTTTTGCGCCTGAATTGCCGCCTCGCCTTCTCGGGCGAGTGTGTAGCAGCTCACGGCAAAACCTTCCCGCTCCAGCGCAAAGCGCAGCGTATCGGTAATGGCCGCTTCGTCTTCGATCAGGATGATGGATGACATAGGGAGGAACTCTTATTGGATGGCCTTGATTGTAAGTGACTTTATGCCATTGTTGTCAGCATATTTCCTGCTATGCTGCATTGCAGCATAAGTTTAATCTCCGTACTTTAAGCTGAGTGGCTTTGCTACATCACACGCTAGCAGCCTGTCGGACCTGAGCGTCCGTAGCGAGAAAACGTCCGGTTTGAGATGGATTTTGAGGTTTTTTGAGGCGGATAGCTGGCTATTTAACGAGAAAAAGCTCGAAATATGGCCAAATCCGGCGTTTCCTCAGTAGGACACTCTTAAGTCTGACAGGCTGCTAGATACCACGGTTTGAAACCTGCACAGCAAGGTTTAAGCCGCAGAGGGCTGGCTATGACTAAGAAAGTGATTAATCTTGCTTTGCAAGGTGGCGGCGCGCATGGCGCGTTTACTTGGGGCGTGCTGGATGCTTTGCTTGAAGACGGACGTATTCAGTTTGATGGCGTTAGTGGCACCAGTGCGGGGGCAATGAATGCCGTGGTGCTGGCGCAAGGCTTGATGGATGGCGGTGCTAATGGGGCAAGGCTGGCTCTGGATCAGTTCTGGTTGCACTGGCCAATAGTATGCCGGGGGATTTAGGGCAGAGTGACGGGGGTGGGGTTAGCTCTGTGACAAAAGCGATGCAGCAGTGGTCGCGTTATTTATCCCCCAGCCAGATGAACCCTTTTGATTTAAACCCGCTGCGTGATTTGCTTACTCATCAAATTGATTTTGCGGCTTTGCAAAAGAGCAGCCCGGTTAAGCTATTTATTGCGACTACTCATGCCAATTCGGGCAAGTTAAGAATTTTCCAAAATAATGAAATGAGTAGTGATGTGATTCTGGCTTCGGCCTGCCTGCCCACAATGTACCGCAGTGTATTAATTGATAACGAGCCTTATTGGGATGGTGCTTATTCGGCTAATCCAGCTGTGTTTCCATTGTTTGATCTCTGCAATGCCTGTGATATTTTGCTGATTTTGTTACAGCCATTATATTTAAATGACACGCCTGATTCTGCCAGAGAAATTCAGAGCAGAATTTTAGATATCACTTTTCAATCGGGTTTTTTGCGTGAAATGCAAATGTTTACCCGGCTAAAAGCACGTCGGCCATTGTTTGTCTGGTCTAAATTGGAGCGGCATATTGCCCGCACTCATTTTCATTTGATTGAGGCGGAGTTAGCACAATTTGATGCCGAATCTAAATTAACCGTGAACCTAAAATTCTTTGCCACACTCAAAAATATGGGACGAGAAGCAGGGCAGAAATGGCTGGCAAATAATTATCTAAAGTTGGGCAAGTCGTCCAGCGTGGATTTGGCTGAGGTGTTTGCCTGAACGATGGCTGCTGAGGGCACGCATAATTTTGCCATTTACCAAGGCAATGAGGCGAAAGTGGTCTTGTTGCTGCATAATATGGATTAACTCAACAACAAAAAAGGATAGGAGTTTCTTGAAACTCCGGATATGGGTAGTAGTATCTTATTGATTGTTCTCGCTTTTCTGCTTGTGCTTCTTAACGGCTTTTTTGTGGCCGCAGAGTTTGGTTTAGTTAAATTACGCTCCACTCGAGTAAAAGCCATTGCTAAAACAATGGGCTGGCGCGGGCATATTTTGGTTAAAGTGCATGGCGATTTAGATGCTTATCTCTCTGCTTGCCAGCTCGGTATTACCCTCTCATCTCTTGGCCTTGGCTGGATTGGTGAGCCTGCTTTTGTGCAGCTATTGCAGCCCGTGCTGGGCGCAATCGGTATTGTGAATGCAGCGTTAGTTCACTCGATTTCCTTTGCCGTTGCCTTCTTTATTATTTCCTATTTGCATATTGTGGTGGGCGAGCTGGCCCCCAAATCCATGGCGATCCGCATGCCGGGTAAAGTCAGTGTGTGGACTGCCGTGCCGCTGTATTGCTTTTACTGGCTGATGTATCCCGCGATCTGGGCGCTTAATCACAGCGCCAACTGGGTGCTGCGTAAAGTGGGCTTGGATGTAGCTCCTGGCCACGATAGCCATTACTCCTCTGAAGAGCTCAAGCTGATCTTGCGTACTTCTCAGTCCGATGATCAATATTCTGAAGACGATTGGCGTGTATTGGCACAGGCGCTGGATTTCCGCGATCTGGATGTTGCCGATTTAATGCACCCATTTAGCGAGGCGGTGGCTTTATCTGCCAGTGCCGATATTGAAAGCAGTCTGGATAAAATTGTTCAGCACCGTTATAGCCGCTATCCCTTGCTGGATGAAAACGGTCATGTGCAATCGGTGGTCCATCTAAAAGATATTTTCTTTGCTATGCGTAAGGGTGAGATGCCGGCGCGTTTGGATAAATTGGCGCGCCCGGTGCAAACCGTATCACCGCGTTTATCTGCATCAGAGCTATTTAAACGCTTCCAGCTTGGTGCGCCGCATTTTGCCGTGGTGGCTTATCAGGATGGCCAGCCCTTAGGCTTTATCACTCTGGATAATTTGCTGGGTGCTTTGGTGGGCGAAATTCGTGACGAATTTCGTCAGGCACAGAATGAATGGTCCAAGCTTGATGACGGCTCTATGATTGGCAAAGGTAGCCTAACCATCTTTACCCTGGAGCGCGCCTTGGGTATTGATATCGAAGACACCGACGTGGATTCGGTAGGCGGCCTGATTATGCAGCAGCTGGGTGATTTGCCTACGGAAGGCCAGCGGATTCAGTTCGACCACTTCGACGCTGTAGTCAAAAAAATGAACGGACCAAGGATTGTGCTGGTGAGGATTTATCCGAGGGAAACGGTGAGCTGATTGTAGGGCTTCATACTATTCACTTAAGTAAAACCAGCAGGTGTGTGCTTTTGTAGGTTGGGTTACGCGATATAACGGCTAACCCGACCTACGGATGATCTATTTTGACCTTCCGCTAAATTGTCCGGTTGTGTCATGCCCCCCGTATTTTCCTTTTTGTTCTTCGCCGGTTCAGGTGGTTTCTCATTCTGTCCTACTTGCTATTGAGCCCACGGCTCAAGCATCGTGCTGTCCATTTCTAATTTAAAGTTTGCATCCTGGTTTTTAAGGATAAAAGCCATCTGTGCTTCCTAGTATGGGGGCCGCCAGCGAGACGCTTGGCACAGGCGTCACTTGGACTTCAATGCGCCCGCAATGCGCGCAATTTCTGTAGCGATATCTTCTGGCGCTAGGACAAAGTCAATGCAGCCGCTATCGATCGCACTTTCCGGCATATCAGGCTGAATTGCCGTACTTAGTTTCTGTGCAATGGTGATGCCGCCTACTTCTTTAATCCCGCAAAGCGCCTCGGCCCCATCTCCGTCATAGCCGGAGACGATGACTGCGATGAGCTGGCCATCCCAGTAGCAGGTGAGTGAACGCAGGAATACCGTGATGACATCAGGCCAGCCCCGTGGCTTTGAGATCGGTTTTAGGTGAAACACGCCATTGCAAACATGCAAGTCTCGATTTTCAGGAATGATATATAGGCGGTTGGGTTCAATTAACAAGCGCTCCGTGATGAGCTCAACCGGCATTGCGGTGTAGTAAGGAAGAACTTCATGTAGCCGCGTTGGCATCCTTGTAATGTGATTCACAATGGTAAAGGCCGCGCCCGTATTAGCAGGGAGGTTCTTCAATAGGCGTATATAGGCATCGAGCCCGCCTGCCGAGCCGCCGATGCAAACGATGGGGAAGTCTTTCATTCTGGAACGCCTTTTCATCAATTAAATAATCGTGATCAACACCCTCATGTTTTTATATTCATGGCTCGCATTATTTTTTGGAAGGGGAAGCTGAGTAGAAACTTAGCTCTACTAGAGGGAAAGTAGTAGCAAACGTGCCAGGCATCTGTGCGCTGCCGTACACAAGTCTTTGATTTGGATCTTCTTACAACGCAACTTACTCAGATTCAAAAATAAATAGTGGATTTCTCTACTGCTCACCCTGCGCTCATGCACGAGCTTCCCTATGATCGCTCGAGGCTGTGATAGGTATTGGACGTTCGTGGCGAATTTATCGTATGTGCGGAATCGTACAGACATTGCAAGTGCTTACGAGCAACACTTGAATTCTGCGCTTTAAAGCAGTGTAAGGGTGTGGATATATCACGATGAATCATATTGTTAATCATCGTGTGGCCTGTTTGGGTCGGTGCACTCTGTATGGTTATCAGCGGGCTAAGAACAACCCAAGTGGCTTGCCCTCTTGCGGGGACCGCGTATGGCTGCTTACGGTTGATGTGATCGAATGATTCTTTTCCGCCACAATTTTTCTAAGTCAGCTGAAATTTATTTTTGCAATATTAAAAAGGAATAACCATGAACAAGTTGAATCTGACCGCACTTTCGGTCGCATTATTTCTTGGCGTAAATACTAGCGCTATCGGTGATGAGATGTCGAAACCAGACTACAAAGCCGCCAAAGAGGGTATTTCGGCGATGTATAAGTCGGACCAATCTACGTGCAAGACAATGACTGACAACGCTAAGGATGTGTGCAGCGAAGAAGCCAAGGGGCGCGAAAAGGTAGCTAAGGCAGAGCTTGAAGTGAAAAACAGCCCTAGCGTCAAGCATCGATACGATTTGCGGATGGCGAAAGCGGATGCTGCATACGACGTTGCTAAGGAAAAGTGCGATGACGCCTCCGGTAATGCCAAAGACGTGTGCCGCAAGGAAGCAAAGGGCGCCTACGTTACCGCTAAAGCAGACGCAAAAGTAGCTGAGAAAACTTCGGACGCTAATACCACGGCACGAGAAAAAAGCACTGAAGTCCGTAAGGATGCGGTAACCGACAAACAAGATGCCGCCTATGCCACAGCGAAGGAAAAATGTGATGCGCTGGCTGGCGACACCAAGGCCAATTGTCTCAAGGAAGCTAAGAAAATCAACGGGCAGCCCTGAGCGTAAATTGAAACGGCCTCCCTTTTTTAGGGAGGCTAATTTCAATAGTGATGAGATCAGATGTGTAGTTTGTGTAAAAAGGTTAGGTCATCGAAAACCGAGATGACATTGACGTGCTGCAACGCGTCAAAGGCCGCTAAATTGCATTTACTTGTGCTTATCGCGCAAGTTCTGATCTCTTCCTCCCGCTTGGCGCTTGTGTGCGTCTTTGCTTGAGTAGGCCTAATTTAGGCACAATTTGTGCCGACCAGTCGTTTGTAAACGCAGCACTTCTTAGCAACTGACTTACAAGCTGCTTTAGCGCAAGCTGCTAAAATCCCCTTCGCGTTAAACCCCGCATCACCTCCCTCTACGCCCAGTAATGATCGCTTCTTCATCATTACCTAACCCCTTGATACGCACATTGAGCTCAGCTCGCTGCCCGGGGCTTTTCCTCGCTCAGCGTCATTGTGAATGAGTCGACTGCAGACCTTAAAAGTGCGAAATCGCTGGGGTTGGGCGGCAGATGGGCCAAGCCCACCCGCCGCTAAGCAGCACTGAGTTATCAAGCCGTATTTGCTGCCCTCTATCCCCCAATAATCGCCTGCCTTGTTTAATTGTGGGGCGGTTGAATCTTGGTAATACCTTGATCAATCGTGATTGAGAATTCACATAAATGTGGCTGCTGATCATCAACTAAGCTTATCACCGCCTCCTCCTGTAAAACCCCATCAATGCTTAAAGTGATCACTTCAGAATCATGCAAAGACGAAACGGGTGTTTGGGTGATGTGTAGGTGATACACCGTATTAATGTAGCGGTAATCAATGGTGATCTTTGGCCAGTCAGCCGGTAAGCAAGGCTGTAGCGTAAGCCGATTGCCTTCAAGCTTTATTCCTAGCAGTGATTCAGTGATCAAACGATATAGCCAACCTGCCGAGCCTGTGTACCAGCTCCAACCGCCTCGGCCTTGATCGTTTGGCAGTGCATATACATCAGCCGCAACCACATAAGGCTCTACTTTGTATCGGTTTGCCTCAGCGGGTGTAGTGGCATGAAGAATCGGATTAATAATATTGAGTAGCTTCCAGGCTTGATCTCGCTCTCCTAACTCGGCAAACGCCATCGCCGCCCAGATTGCACCATGTGTGTATTGGCCGCCATTTTCCCGCACACCCGGTACATAGCCACGGATATACCCCGGATTGTGTTCGCCACTATTGAAGGGGGGATCGAGCAGCTTAATCACGCCGATGTCACTACATACAAGGTGAGTATCTAGCGCCGCCATCGCGATTCGTGAGCGATTTGCATCGTAAGCGCCACTGAGCACAGACCAACTTTGTGCAATTGAATCAATTTTGCATTCGTCTGCCGTATGGCTGCCCAATGGCGTGCCATCGTCAAAGTAGGCGCGGCGATACCATTCACCATCCCAGCCATGAGCCTCTAGGTTTTGATGGAGCTTGGTATATTGCTCATCGCATCGCAAAGCAAAAGGGGCATCTCCATAGGCTGTGGCGATTTTACTAAATTGCCGCAACACTTCGCACAGGAAGAATCCTAGCCAGATGCTTTCCCCTTTGCCTTCAATGCCGACCAGATTCATGCCGTCGTTCCAGTCACCGGAACCCATCAAAGGCAAGCCGTGTTCACCAAACCGCAAACCGTGCTCGATCGCCAATACACAATGCTGATACAGCGTTGCTTGTTGTTCTGAAGGGCTTGATAAATCGAAATACGATTCTTCATCTGGATGCAATAAGCGTCCATCCAAGAAATGAATTTCGGTCGCTAAAACGGCCAAATCTGCGCTACTTTCAACATAACGGCATACGGCCAGTGCCAGCCACAAATAATCATCAGAGCAACGCGTTCTTACCCCACGGCCTAATGGCGGGTGCCACCAATGCTGTACATCTCCTTCTTTGAATTGTCGGCTAGCGCAAAGCAATAAATGCGCTCGAACGGTGGCTGGCTCGGCATGAACTAATGCCATGACATCTTGCAATTGGTCACGAAACCCAAATGCACCGCCTGATTGATAAGCACCGCTGCGCGCCCAAATTCGGCATGCTAGGGTTTGATACATTAACCAACCATTGGCTAAAAGATTAAGCGCTTGATCGGGTGTATGCACCTGAACCGTCGTTAATGTTTTTTGCCAATAGTCTTGCACGGCCAGCAAAGCCTCTTTGGCCGCTAAAACCCCGCGAAACCGCGCGAGCAATTGATTGACTTCTTCTTCTGATTTCCCAAGCCCTAGCCTAAAGACGATTTCTTTTTCTTGCCCCGCTGCCAGCTCAAAATGCGTTTGCATCGCGCCACAAGGATCAAAACCCGCCCCTGTTTTGCCAGATAATCGAGTCCGTTGCAGTGCCGCCGGGTTTTTTAAGGAGCCATTTCGGCCAAGAAATTCAGTTCTATCGCCTGTCACAAAACGATTAACATTATCGCAATCTAAAAAAGCGATTCGATCTGAAAACTCAGTGCTGTAAGGGTTTCGAGCGCATAAGGCGCCGCAATGCGGATCAATCGAGCTGTGAATATGCATCGCAGATTTGCTGCGTAAGTCACCCAATACCCACTCCATATATGCCGTTGCAGATAGCTGTTTGGGTTTGAGTGTGTCATTGCTAACTTTAAGCACGATAAATTTAATGGGTGCATCGAGCGCAACGTAAACCCACATTTGCGAACGAACCCCAGCTACTTGCGTCTCAAACACGCTATACCCAAAGCCGTGCCGAATCGTGTAATCGCTTTCGCGCTTGCAAGGTAGTGGCGTGGGCGACCAAACATGGCCCGTTTCTTCATCGCGCAAATAAATCGCTTCACCGCTGCTATCGCTAACGGGGTCATTACTCCAGGGGGTAAGCCGATATTCGTGTGCGTTTTCGCTCCAGGTATAAGCTGAGCCGCTCTCTGAAATAACACTCCCAAAGTGAGGATTGGCTAAAATATTCACCCAAGGGGCTGGCGTGACTTGCTCTGGTTTTAATTCGATGACATATTCGCGGCCATCTTGTGAAAAGCCACCAACGCCATTGTCAAATAATCGATTTTGTTTCGGATTGGCAGGCAGATTAAGGCGTGCAGCGGGTGGCGCATTGATTTTGTCTGCAATTAACTTGGGCATTTTTAATGCCAGCGGTCCTAGCTCTGTGAGTTGCTCCTCCAAAGTACCTTTGCTGTCTATGAGCACAACACGAGCGACCGATTGAAACAGCAGCCTGTCTTCACTTGAAATATGCTCTGCAGATCGAACAAAAATACCGCCTGGCCGATCAAGCACACTGGCCTCAATGCCTGAGGCGATTAAACCGAGGATTTGTTCCTGCAAGCGCTGTCTATACCCTGCATGGTCTTCATTCCAAATGACCAAGTCGACAGTCAGCCCTTTCAAGCGCCAATAGGCATGCGCTTGTATTAATTGCTGTACCAGCTCGATGTTTTCAGCAGCGCTTATTTGTAATAGCACGATGGGCAAATCGCCTGAAATAGCATATCCCCACAAACCAGATTGTCCCCGGCGATTTTTGATTAATTCTGCTTTATCCGCGCGTAAAGCGCTCTGTGCGTAAATGACTGCTCCTGCAAGTTGCGCATACAGTTGTGAGTCGGCCTCGTTGGCATTGAGCTGCCTGAGTACCACATGGCTATGTGTCCAAGCCATGTCAAACACGCGATCCGCTGAATAGTAATCCTGATATTTATTAATTAAGCCTAATGCCGCTTCACGATGATCGGCGTCACCCGTAATCATACTGAGCATACTCGATTGTCCTGGTGCCAGCTTAATGCGATAGCGAATCGCCACAATGGGATCTAGCACCGAACCTTGTGTTCCAGATAATTCAGACCATTGCTGCATCGCTTGCGGATTAGCGCTGGTGTTCGTGCGGCCAATGAAACGTAATCGATCTGTTTCGTAAGACGCTGCACTGACCTCGCCACCGTGCACAATCATCAGATGTAATAAACATGGCGCAGCTTCTGTTGGCGAGCGCGGACGCCTGGTGCATAAAATGGCGCGCTGCTCGGGCAATATTTCGGTTTGAACAAATAAATTACTAAATGCGGGATGCAATGCATCTGCTGCCGCAGGTGCAATAACCACTTCGGCATAACTGGTTACGTCAATGAGGCGAGCTTGTTTGGAGCGATTGGTGATACGGATGCGCCGCAGCTCGATATCGTCTTCAGGCGAAACAACAATTTCTGTCTGCGTTTCAAACCTAGCCTCGCTTGAATTGAGGGCATCTGTGCGCCGAAATTCGGCACGCCCTTCTGTGAACGTCGCTTCGAAACTTTCTGCAGATTTGTTGCAGGGTTGCGAGCTATTTGACCAAAACTCGCCACTTGTTTGGTCTCTGACATAGCAAAAAGTACCCCAGCGATCGCTGCTACTATCTTCATGCCAACGGGTCATCGCCATGTCTTTCCAGCGGCTATAACCGCTACCGGCATTGTTAACCATGACGTGGTAGCGACCATTCGATAGCAACTGCACTTCTGGGCTTTGGGTGTCGGGGCTATCAAACGTTCGAATTGGGGTTGTGGCCCGTAAAGATAAATCGCTGATATCCGGGCGCTCCTCCGTGTGCGAGTAAACAGAGGATGAAACAGGAATGCGCTCCTGGAGTAAAAGCAGCACAGACTGAAATAAACGATCAGATTCAAATCGCCGCTGCATGGGGCGATCAAGTAATAGATAAGTAAGCGCCAACAAACTCATCCCTTGGTGATGAGCCATATAGGCGTAGACAATGGCCGATGTTTGTAAGCGGCGCTGGCGGACAGGCGTGTAGTCAACCGCTTCAAATAAACCGAATTGCCCTAGTAGTTTCTCATCCGCAAGACGCATCAAATTCAAACATGCTTTTTCAGGTATGACCATCAAGGCCATGACTGAGGCATAGGGTGCAATCACTAAATCTTCTGCAAGCCCTCGTTTTAAGCCTAAACCAGGCACTCCAAAAGCACGGTATTGATAGTTTTGATGGACATCAACGGCGTTGTATCCCGATTCTGAAATACCCCAAGCGACCCGCATTTGAGCGCCATATGTAATTTGACGCTCAACGGCAACACGGCAGGTTTGCTCTAATAGTGTGTTTTCATAGCTAGGCATCACCAGCAGGGGCATCAAATACTCAAACATTGAGCCTGTCCACGACATCAAAACGCTTTCACCACCAGAGTTGGTGAGCAAACGTCCCAATGCAAACCAGCTTTCTTGCGGTATTTGGCCTTGCGCAATAGCCACAAAACAACAAAGGCGCGCTTCGGATGCGAGTAAATCATAGCAACCAGAGTCAACTTTTTGCTCGGTGACGTTATAACCAATGCTAAGTAAATTTCGAGTGGGATCGAATAAAAAGTCGTATTCCATTTGCGTCAATTGCTCGGCCTGCAATGCCAATCGTATCGCCTTATCTAGCATTGCTTTTGCACGGCTAGCGCCGACATGAATTGCTCGTTGTAATGGCATCCATTCAGATTGAGTATGGGTGCCGCCTGTTAGGCCACTTGCTTCTACATTAGTCAGCTGAGCGAGTTCATGTAAAGTCAGATTTTCAGTGGCCGAATTCAAGCGTGTAAGGGACTCAGGGCTAGCCCTTAAACTGAGCCACGGCGCAATAAAGTTTAAAGCTTCAAGCGCAGCGTCTGCTTGCTGTACAAATTTTTGTGCCCACCATGCGCCGATTTCCTCTGTCTCAGCTTCTTTGGATTCAAGTGCTGCCACTAGGGCAATACCTCCACGCTGCAATTCAAGCAATGATTGTCTTAGCTGACTGAGCATTGGGGGGGATTGAGCTAGAACTAATTGCAGTGTTTGGCGTAATGCTTTGACTTCAGCAGGCGCAATTTGTGGCGCGAAATCTTGCTCGATAACGCTTAGCACATCACTGAGCCCAGTAAAGACACGCGGCGAGATGAGGCAATCATCTTTCAGTAATAGCAAGCCGGCTTTCAGTGTTAATAAATGCCCGGCTAGATTTCCACTATCAACCGTTGATATATAAGCAGGCGTCAGTATTTCCAGAGTCTGAGTATCGTACCAGTTATAAAAATGCCCTTGATACTGGGCTAAGCGGCTCATCGTTTTGAGGGTGTTTTCGGTGCGGACTAATAATCCTTCGAGCGGCAAATACGCAAAGTCGTAGGCCGATAAATTGGCTAAGAGCGCAAGCCCCATATTGGTTGGTGATGTACGATGAGCAATCGTGTCCTGACGGTATGGCTGGTAATTATCTGGCGGCAAGTAATGATCATCAGCGCTAACAAAACGCTCAAAAAAGGCCCAAGTTCGCCGCGATAGTGCACCTAGAAACTGCAACTGATCATCAGATAGAGCACTTTTCTGGGGGGATTGCGGCAAGCTGATCCACCAGGCAATTGCGGGTGAAATAAGCCAAAGCAGCAGGATGGGCCAAGCCACTAATAAAGATTCGGCTTTAAACTTGGCAAGAGTCATACCGAGTATCAATGCCAGCGCAGGACCGGCCCACATCAGTGAGCAGTAAATACCCAACTGATGCGCTTGGCCCTCTTTGCTGTCCCTTTGGGTTTCTTGTGAAGAGCGCCATTCTAATAAATGAGTATGGCTCACTTTCATGCGCCAGATGGTTATACCAATGGCACTTAGGCTTTGCTTGGCTTCAAAAGGCAATAAGGCCAGTTCAAAAACTAATAAACCCAGTCTTTGCCATAAGGCTTTTGCAAGCTCCCGAATATGCAAGCTCAAGCTCATTTCCGCGGGCTTTTTCAGCAAGGAGTGCAGCGTAGTGATGATGGTTGCGCTGCAGATAACGCCGAGTAGCACCACGCTTGAGAGCCATAGCGATGGTGACAAAAGCCAAGCAAAGATAAAGGCTAAGGTCAGCGCAATAGGAACCAGACTGCGGCGCAGATTATCGATGAGCTTCCACTGCGACAGCATGGACAATGGATTAGGCGCGCGCGTAACACCCGCTAAAGCGCTTAAATGGGGTGTTGTTGATAGCAGCCAGCCTACAAGTTGCCAATCGCCTCGCAGCCAGCGATAGCGCCTAGAAATATCAGCACGATAAGTGACTGGGTAATCTTCATAGAAATCAACATCACTCACTAGGCCAGAACGGGCATAACATCCTTCCAGTAGGTCATGGCTTAGAATGCAATTGTCGGGGAGCCGTTTTGTCAGCGCCAATTCAAAAGCATCAAGATCATAAATGCCTTTGCCAATATAAGAGCCTTCGCCAAAAGCATCTTGATAAACATCCGAAACGGCTCGGGTATAGGGATCAATGCCCACCATCCCGCCTAACAAGCGTGCATAGCGTGAACGATTACTCGCGTTTAAATTGAGCGCAATGCGCGGCTGTAAAATGCCATACCCACTGACCACCCGCTGTTTTTTTGCATCATAAACTGCGCGATTAAGCGGATGCTCCATCGTGGCGATCAGTTTTTTTGCGGCATCCCGTGGCAGCTGTGTATCCGTATCTAGGGTAATGACATACTTCACTTGCCCTAAATGGCGTAATTCGCCTTCAACTTGCGAAAAACCATAAGCGGCCACATCAATTTTTGGGGAGTTAGCGCGTAATAAGGCGTTCAAGCAGGCTAATTTGCCGCGTTTACGCTCATAGCCCATCCAAGTTTTTTCACTTTTATTCCAGCTGCGTGCACGATGGAATAAATAAAAATGTGCTCCTTCAGCACTCGCCGTATCTGCGGCATATTTCTGATTTAGCTGATTAATTCTTTGTTGTGCCAATTGCTGTAAAGCGGCATCTTCAGGCTGATTTTGCTGTGCTGAATCGCTAAAATCGGTGAGTAGCCCAAAGTAAATATGCTTATCCCGATTGGCTAGGAAAGCCACTTCGATTGATTCAATTAAATCTTCTATATCATCGACGTGCACCAGCATCGTTGGCACGATAACGAGGGTGCAAGCGCTTTGCGGTACACCCTGTGAAAAGTTCATTCTGGGCAAAGCATGGGGGGCTACCCACAGCGTTACCAACCAATTCACAAGGGAAATAGCACTTTGGCTTGCAGCCAAAGCCACTAAAACACCCATCAATAACACTAAACCTAGCGATGTATAAGCACTCACAATGGATTGCAAAATCAGTAGTGAAAATAAGGCCGTGATCAGAGCAGCACCCAGCAAGTAGGTGCTTAATGGTGAGCGGGTGATGCGTTTTTTCCATTTTTTGAGGTAAAAGGAAGGGATATTGATGGCCTGCTCTAATTCATCCACGCCTTGGCCAATCAAAAAATAGCCAATATGATTAGCCCCCTCTTTTTGCCCTGTTGCAGCTTGCGCTAAATGAAGCGCGGCTTGTGCTACTTCGATTTCTTGGCGATGGCTCTGTTTAGCCAAAGTTTCCAGTACATGGCGATAACAATCGCGAGTAGCAAAATCCATTTTGGAGTAAATCTGGCTAGGGTCTTGGCGAAAAATTTGTTCTGCCACGCTCATCTGTTCAACAAAGTCTCGCCAATCCACGGCGCCCAAAATACGCAAGCTGCCAATACTATTGCTGACGGATACTTGGTCGGCGGCTTGTTGTTGGTTTTCTAGCTGAACTAAATGCTCGATGGAGAGGCCAGACTCGGTTAGATGTTGCTCTATCCATGTTAGTGGTAAGGCCAGCGCGGTGCCGCGCCCTTGTAAGCGACGAGCCAACTCGGCCACAAAGGCGCTAACCATAGGTGGGCTGGAGCGTGCCATATCGGCAATTGCCAAAATAAGATTTTTTGGATCTTTTTCTGCAACTTGGGTCATCTCCATTGCCCATGCACATGCGAGGTGACGTTCATTCGTTCGAATGGCAACGCGTGCACTAATGCGGCGTAAATTCTCAATAATCGCCAGCCGCAGCATGATCGGGATGGCCCACAGTTCGCCCAGCTTGAGCGGGCTGATGCTTTGATACGCGCTGATAAAGCGCGCTAATGTTTCCATATCAATGCGCCCATCACTGTGCGCAATCGTCGCCAAAGCCAAATCATAAACACGAGGGCAGCCAGCAGATGGGCCCTCTTTGAGATAAGGCAATTGGCGGTAATAGTTTTTGGGTAAATGGTGTTTGGCGGTATGAATTTGCTCTTCAATTAAATAAAAATTGTCGAGTAGCCATGCGCCCGCTGGCGTAATCTCTCTTTGATTAGCAAGCTCTGCTGTTAATAGATTGCATACATTGATGAGTGTTTTTTTATTTTCATCCAAGCGGGATAATAAAATTTCAGAGGCATTTGTTCCGCCTAATTGATGCATGAGGGCCAAAGATTTGCCATGCTGTGCCATTTGGTCTGCGTTGTATAAATCGTCGCGCAATGGCAATTCTAGGTCTGAAGAAGAGGCATTGCTCTGATGCCAAGGCTGCCAAGAGCTAAAAGCCATTTGCCATAATTTGCCCAATAAGTTGCCATTTGCCATTTGAAAGGTGCCTTTTACACAAGCATTTCAAAAAGCCATCATGGCTGCTAGCTCGTTCGGCTAAGCCTCGGGCCGCTGTAAAAGCACCTAAACGGCACACATTTGACTCGCTTTTTTGACCAGTAACGCATTTTTGGTCTGTAAATCCGGCGAAATCTGCTTTCGTTTATGATGCTTTTTGCTAGTCGGCGGCCTAATGCTGGCAGGCGACTAGCGTGTTCAGCTGCACAAGTCCGAGGTTTGCAGCCTACGAACGTAAAATAGAAACGATCGAGCCAATGGCAATTAGAGAATGCTTAGAATTTATCGAATAAATATTGCTAGCAATTTGATTTAGCAAGATCAAAACCATGTCTGAATTAAGAATTCGTGGTTTCGATTTTATTAATTCACTTTATGTTCATATCATTTTTGATTGATTTAACACCTTTCACCATGTGCGGGCAGCTTGCACTGCTTTTGCACTACTGGTATTTGATGTGATAAAGCCACTTAATTGCATAATGCATTTAAGCGTTTCAAATTTAATTTCTGCTGTTTTTAAGTTTTTCTCATCCAAAAGAGCTGCTTTCACTTTTATCGTCATTCAGCTATCGCTCATGTATTGGCTGGAACCTTCTTGCTTGGCGTCAGATGCGTAAGTGGCTAATGACAATAATGAAAAAGGAATAAAAAAAGTTGATAAAGTGATGCAAATTTTATTCACAGTAATTGCTCCTAAGGTTGATCAGCAGCGTCACTGAGATGAGGTCATTACGGCGCCCCCCTTAATCGTGGAAAGTACCCTTTTTAAACTCGATGCGATGCTTCAAAACGCTTGATTTGCTCTTCCGCATTGTTTTTTCCCACGCCATAGGGCTCTTGTAATTGGCCTGACAGCGTGTCTCGTTTGCCAGCGAGGACATCTTGGGGATCAGCGGCTAGGTTTTCCCATTGCTCTTTGACTTTGCCCTTAAATTGCTTCCAGTTGCCGGCGGCGATATCCCAGTTCATAGCAATATTCCTTGTGTCTTCGGCCACCATTGACGATATTGTCAATTCAGCAACCTCATCGGCTACTTGGCGAGTATTTATCACGATGATGGGACTTAGGATGTATGACTCTCTCAGTAAGGTCTGTGCGTTAGCGAACACTGCCATGCCATTTGTTGCGTTATGGTCCTCGTTCATAACTCTTTATTACCTGCGTCGCATGCCTTGTGCATGGCCGTTTTGCGGCTCAGCGCAATTGTGAATGAAACGCCAACAGATCCTAGCCTCACTGCTATTGGCTGAATCTAGTCTGGGAGTAGGGTGGCAAATATAAAATCTAATGGTGTGCTTTGGGGGCAAGCGAGGCTCTCATTTAGCAGGCTAAATTGGGGCAATGCCATATTGGGTATTAAACGGCTCGATACGATTGCGGATTTAATTTCGTGTGTGGGACAAATTGCCCGCTGCTTGAAAGGTTTATGATTTAAGGCTGGCGCTGGTGGCTACACAGGCTCGAGCCCTGTCCCCGCAAGCAAAAATACTAAGCCCCTGATCACTATGTGCGCAGGGGCTTTTCAGTTTCGGCTCGTCACGTGTTTGGCAAGCCTTAGGTTATACTTGCACCAATCTTATTAATAGAAAGATAGCGATGCAGGTATTAATCTTCGCCCTCCTCTTATTCAGCTTTTCTGCCCATGCGGCAACTAAGCCTTGCCGTATTGATGGCTTTGTTAGCGAAGTACAGTGCGGGCAGATTGAACGCCCGCTTAATCCCAATCAGCCTTCCGGCAAAAAAATTCAGATTCACTATATGGTTTTGCGGGCTCAAGACCGCAATAAACTCGCCGATCCCGTGTTTATGCTGGCGGGTGGCCCAGGCCAAAGCGCAATTAATATCGCTAGCTGGGCGCAAGGGCCATTAAATAAATTGCAGCGCCGCCGTGATTTAGTGTTTGTAGATCAGCGTGGCACGGGGCGCTCTGCACCGCTGGAGTGCCCAGAAACGCAGGACTTAAACAAGATTGCCGATGCTGATTGGGGTATTGCTGAGCTTAAAAACTGCAAGGCTCAGCTGCAAAAACTCCCCTATGGCGATCTGCGCTTTTTTAGCTCGCCTATTGCTGTGCAAGATTTAGAAGCGGTACGCAAAAGCGAGGGCTATCCGGCGATTAATCTGTTGGGCGTTTCTTATGGCACACGTGTGGGGCTGGAGTATTTGCGCCAATATCCGCAAGCGGTGCGGCGTGTGGTGCTTGATGGTGTATTGCCACCTGATTACGCTATATCGGGCAGCGATATACAAAAGGCGCTCGATAGCCTGTTTGCCGATTGCAAAAGCGATGCGCGTTGCCAAAGCGCTTATCCCAATCTGGCTCAGAGCTGGCGCGATTTGCTGGCGAGCACACCTAAAACCACCGTTTTAAAACACCCGCGTTTAAATACCGAAGCCAATGTGACCATTAGCCGCGACAGTGTGCTGGGCATGGTGTCGGCCGTGCTGTATTCGCCAGTGAATAGCGCAGGCCTACCGTTTGCCATTACAGAGGCCAAGGCAGGGCGGTTTAATCCGCTGTTGGCGCTTAGCGGGCAGACCGTCTTGCCCAATGCGGGCAAGATTTTTGCAGGCATGCATTACTCGGTATGGTGCGCCGAGGAAGCAGGCCGCTTGCCGGTTGTGGATGATGATTTTGGCCGCTTTCGCAGCGAAACCTACCGCAAAGTCTGCGCCCATTGGCCACGTGGCACCGTGCCTGAGGCTTTCTATTCCCTGACTAAAAGCGCTGCGCCTGTATTGCTACTGAGTGGCGGGCTTGATCCGGTTACGCCGCCTCAGCACGCGACACACGTCGCCAAAGCGTTGGGAGCTAAGGCGAGGCACGTGGTGCTGGGCAAATCCGGCCACGGCATGCTGATGCAGAGCTGCGTGGATGATCTGGTGTACCGCTTTATAAATGCAGAAGACGCACAAAAAACAGACCTAAGCTGCGTAAAACCCATCCCAAGGCCTATGGTGTGGGTCTTGCCTAAGGGTTAAGCCAAACCCAAATCTTGAACCACGGAGGGCACAGAGAACACAGAGTTACACGGAGAAAAGCAATTCAAGGTTTTCTCCGTGATCCTCCATGTTCTTTTTAACTCCGTGGTTCAAGATTTGGGTTCTTAAAGGAATGATTCAATGTTTGTGATAGCGCCATGATTATTGTCGAGCAATTATCTAAGCAATTTGTTCGTGAGGCCGCCTGGCCGCGTCGTTCTAAAAGCGTGGTGCAGGCGGTGAAGAATATTCACTTTAGCGCGGCAGATGGTGTGGTGACGGGCTTATTGGGTGCGAATGGCGCGGGTAAGACCACCACGTTGCGCATGATTGCCGCGTTGCTGCCTGCGGATTCGGGGCGGGTGTTGGTTGATGGTGTGCAGGTTGAAGCAGGCAAGCAGGTCACGCAAGCGCGGATGGGCGTGTTGTCCGATGCGCGGGGTTTGTATCCAAGGCTGAGCGCCCGTGAAAACATTGCTTACTACGGCGTGCTGCACGGCATGAGTAGGGATGAGGCTAATGAGCGAGCGACGGCGCTGGCCGATGCGCTAGATATGCGTGCCTTAATGGAGCGGCGCTGCGAGGGCTTTAGTCAGGGCGAAAAAATGAAAACGGCACTGGCAAGGGCGCTGGTGCACGATCCGCAAAATATCATTCTGGACGAGCCCACCAACGGCCTCGATGTGCTGGCTACCCGAGCGCTACGCGAGTTTTTGGCATGGCTAAAATCGCCTGCCGGCGGCAACAAATGCATTCTGTTCTCGACCCATATCATGCAAGAAGTAGAGCGGCTTTGCGACCATGTGGTGATCGTGGCGGGTGGCGAAACCGTCGCACAGGGAACGGTAGCTGGGCTATTGGATCAGGCAGCAGAAAGCAACTTTGAAGACGCTTTTGTGAAACTGGCCTTTGCTTGAAACATTCAAAAATGGTGACTACTTAGGTGCGCGAGCAAAACCCAAATCTTGAACCACAGAGAACACGGAGGACACAGAGTTACACGGAGAAAACAAAGAGGAATGATTAGTTTTTTTATGTCTTTCGTGTTTTTCATAGGTACCTGCTTTGTTTTTTGTGTTCCTGTGTAGTTAGCAAATATGCAGGGTGGGCACGTTTTTGTGCTCATCGCAGACACGAAACCAAAGTCTTAACATGCTGATTTTTATGAAGAAAATTATTCTATGTTTTGTTTTTCTCCGTGACCCTCCGTGTTCTCCCAAACTCCGTGGTTTAAGACTTGGGTTTTAAATGCAAAATAAACTGGAAATGAGCGCATGATGATTTGGGAAATATTTAAAAAAGAATGGGTCGATTCTTTAAGAGACAAGCGCACGATGCTGGTGGTGATTTTGTCTTCTTTAATGGGCATGCCCTTTTTTTTATTTATCAGCTCTGAAGCTTATTCCAGAATGGATGAGCAAAATGAGAAGCGTTTTATTCGCGTCGTTGGGGCTCAATACGCGCCAGAGTTAATCAATTATATTGCCCGGCAAGGTTTTGAGATTAAAACTGCAGGGGCAGATTATGCAAATAAATTACATAGCAAAGAATATACCGAACCGGTGCTGCTATTGCCGCAAAATTTTGCCAGCCAATATGCAGCAGGGATTGCGCCTAGGGTAGAGATTGTCAGTGACCTAGCGAATAAAGATACGCAAATGGGCGTGCGGCCAATTAGGGCTTTATTGCAAGGCTTTATGCAGGAGCAGGCAGGTTTAAATCTAAGCTTGCGTGGTGTTTCTGCCGAAATACTCAGCGTGTTAAAAGTAGAAGAGCGCCATTTAAGCCGGGCGCAAAATCAGCAAGGCGCAGGGCTTAAAGAAATGCTGCCCTTTATGTTTATCATGACGCTATTAGGCGTGGGCATGTATGCGGCGATTGATACTTCGGCAGGCGAACGCGAACGCGGCTCTTTAGAGCCCTTAATGATGAATCCTGTATCGAGCTGGCATTTTGCTTTGGGCAAATGGGCGGCGGTGGGTACGCTCACCGTTTGTGTATTGTTTTTTAATGTAATGAGTATTTTCCCATCGCTATTTTTAATTAAAAACGAAGTATTAAAAATTGCTTTTCAATTTTCAATTAAAGACGCCTTTGTGTTTTTGGCCGTGCTATGCCCGTTGGCGCTAGCCATTGCCGCCCTGCAAATCGCCGTGGCGATTAATGGTAAAAGTCATAAGGAAGCGCAGGCCAGAAACTCTATGCTGATGCTGCTTGCACCATTGGCTTTGGTGATTGGCATGCTAAAACAGGGGGCAGATCCAGTATGGTTTTCCTGGACGCCACTCCTGGCGCAAAACCAGCTGATTATCAAGATCCTGAATGGGGAAACCTTGAGCGCTGCAGAAGTGCTCACTCCCGTATTGGTTTGTGTGGTGATTCTGCTGGCAAGCCTGAGCTACACCGCGCAGAAAATGCGGCGGGTGGTGATGCAGTAAGAGGGCAGCAAGGTTGCCTTTGCTGCTCGTGAATAAAATCTAAGTTGAACTCCTTTGCATAGATATCAACGTAGCAAGTGATCCGCAGATCAAAATTACTCCGCCCAGGTTCTGGCTCCACCCTGCCAGCATTAAGCCACACCCAATCAGTATGTAATACAGCAGCCCCAGGAGTGCCCCTGCGGTGCCGGTTCGGTCTTTATAGGTATGTAGCGCTGAGCTAAGAATGTTTGGAATAGCGATTCCAAAACCGGTAACGACCAAGAGCATAGGCAAGACAAAGAGGGCGCTGTGTTGTAATAGCAATACCCCGATGCCGCCTAAGATAGTCAGCACAGATGCCAGCAGTACCAGCTTAGGTGAGTGGGCTCCACTCTGGAGCAGTTGCTTATTTAAGAGCGAACCTGCACCTGCACCCAAGGCCAAAATCAGCCCTGTATAACCGAATAAACGGGTACTGAGGCCAAGTTGCTCAAATATAAATGGCGCTAAGCTGTAATAAACAAACAGGCAGATATTGAATGAGGCCACCAAGAATGCAACTTGCCAAATTTGCAGATCTTTAAGCATGATCTTTGCTGTTGCTAGCAGCGGAGCCGCTGCAATTTCTTTTGCTTGCTTTGTCTCTGGTAAAGCTAGAAAAGCCCAGATAAGCAATACGAGTGCTAAAGCAAATAAGCCTGTAAATACGCCTTTATATCCAAAATGGCTGCTGAGTAGAGAGCCGCTATACATCCCAATGGCAGGGCTGATTGCTAGTGCAATACCCATTAATGAAAACACATGGGCAAGTTGCTTACCTTTAAATAGATCCCTGAGCATGGTCTGTGTGACCACAGAACCAACTGCCGCGCCAAAGGCAGAGAGCATCCTCGCTAATAAAACATAACTAAAGTTGCTTACGCAAAGCGCGATCAAAGAGGCGATGGCATAAATGAGCAGGCCAGCCATCATGGTCGGGCGTCTGCCATAGATGTCACACATCCTTCCCCAAACAACCACACCTACAGCAAATGCTAAAAAATAGAGAGAGAGTGTCTGCGCAGCAAGCTCGGGGCTCACTGCAAAATGGTGGCTAATATCTGATAATGCTGGGCTGTAGATAGTTTCTGCAATTTGCGGAAACATCATCAGCAGGGTGGTGAGTATTAAACTAAATGGGCGAGACATTTTTTTCTTCCTTGTTCTTAAACTTGCTGCGATGTTATAAAAAATTCAAATGACGCATTACAATGATAAGAACAATAAATATCTAAAATCGGACAAATATGGCTTATTTAGCCCCGAACGATACTTTTAACCCTGACGAGCTTGGGGCTGCCATGGTGGGGATTGCTTCTTTGCTGGGCAATCATGATTCGGGCCTGCATCAACATCAAATGGGGCAATTATTGTTTGCGAAGAAGGGGTGTATTCGCATCTCTTTGGATGGCTTACTTTGTTTATTGCCCTCATCAAGGGCGGCGTGGATTCCGCCGGGGATAAAGCATCGGGCAGAAATGCGGCAGGTGGTGGATTACCGCTCTCTCTATTTTGATCTAGGCCAGTTCCCCGCATTGCCGAGTGAAGTGAAGGTGATCGAGGTTAATGCCCTATTAAGAGCCGTGCTGGAGCGGCTGGCTATGGCGGATTTTGATACCGATTGGCAGCAGGTGCGTTATGCCAATTTGCTCTCTGTATGTATTGAAGAGATGAATCAGGCCAGGCAAGAGCCTTTATTGCTGGTTTTTCCGCTGGACCGGCGTGTGTCTTGTTTGTGGGAAAACTTAGAGCAATTGCCTTTACCGCTCAATCTGTTTGCGCAGCAGATCGGAGCCAGTGAAAAAACCGTGAGCCGTATATTTCAACGTGAAACGGGGATGAGTTATCAAGATTGGCGGCAGCAATGGCGCTTATTACGTGCCGTAGAAATGCTGGCAGAAAAGGGAAAATTATCAGAGACCGCCAGCGCCTTGGGTTTTGCCAGTGATAGTGCGTTTATTGCATTTTTCAAAAGCCGGACCGGCAAAACTCCGAGGGCTTATTTTAGCTAATTGTGCTGGCCAGCTGAGTTGTTGCTGCTAACTTATACCAGCTCAACTACCTCGCTAAGTGGTCGTCGTGGTTTTTGAGGCCTTTTCTCTGCTGCTGCATAGCCTGCGGTCACCAAAATCACCGGTATTTCCTCGGCATTAAGTGCAAATGCTTCAATCATGGCTGGTGTATCAAAGCCACCTATTGTCCCCGTGGATAAGCCCATACCTTCGGCCGCAAGAATGAGCGTCATGGCGGCTAAGGATGCTGAGCGTATGGCTTCGTCACGTTGCAGCTGTGGGTTGTCTGCGTAGGATGCATTGGCAGAGGTCACCCAGCTATCTGCAATTTCCTGGGCTAAAGCCCCTGCATCGAGTGATGGGCGAAGTGCTGTGGTTAATTGCTGATGTGGCATTAAGGTGCCGCAAATAATAAAGGTAACCGCTGCATCCTCAACCTGAGTTTGTCCCATAGCAATGTCTTTTAAGCGTGCCTTGGCTGTACTTGAGCGCACGGCGATCAGCTTCCAGTTTTGAAAATGATAGGCCGATGGGGCAAGGGTGGCTAAACGCATCAGCTCGGTAATTTGGCTGTCTGTTAATCGCTTGCTGGCATCGTAGTGGCTGGTTGAGCTGCGTTGTTCAATTAAGGTGTTGAGATTCATGCTGGACTCTTCTTGGAGAAAAATGAGGAAAGCGTCATTGGCTGGCGAAGCACGCTCCATTGCACGGCCAGCACGCTGGCCAGTACGGTGACAAAACCTGCCAGGGATAATGGTGTCATGTTTTGGCCGAGCAAAATCCAGCCTAGTGCCACCGCTGTAATGGGGCTGAGTAAGCCTAAAGACGAAGCGGCAACAGGGGATAGCCGCGCAATGCCGCGAAACCAAAGTACATAAGCGATCAACGCCCCAACAATAGACAGATAGGCATAGCCAAGGATTTGCGTGGTATTGAGCACAGGCAAAGGCGCATCAAGCATCAAGGCCACAGGTAGCAAGAGCAGGCCGCCGAGTAAGAGCTGCCAACCGGTAAAGGCCAGCAAAGGGATTTGTGATTTCCATTGCCTTGCCAGATAAGTGCCCAGCGCCATGCAGATCGCTCCTGCTAAGGCCGCAGCCATGCCGATTGAATCCCATTTTGCACCCGGCGCTAAGAGCAGGGCGGCCATGCCCAGAATGCCAAATAGGCTGGCCCAAAGAGCAAGGCGTGCAGGTTGGCGGCGCTCTAGCATCCATACCAGCCCCATGATTATTAAGGGCTGCGTTGCACCCACCACAGCGGCCAGCCCTCCCGGCAGCCGGTATGCGGCAATAAAAAGCAGGGCTTGAAATGCACCAATATTGAGCGCAGATAGGATGAGTAAGCGGCCCCACATGGCTTTGGGGGGAAGCACACGGCTGAATAGAATCAAGAGCAAGCCTGCAGGTAAGGTGCGCAGTAATGCGGCAGTAAAGGGCCGATCAGGCGGAAGTAGCTGGGTGGTGACAATATAGGTAGAGCCCCAAATGGCGGGGGCCAAGGCGGTGATTAGGCTATCAATCCAGGTTTTTGAGGCGTTCATTGCGATTCCTTCAATAGAAATAAGGGCATAGGGCTATCGGCCCAATACATTGCTGCAGGTGATTGTTGGGCTGATAAACCTTTAGCCCAACCTACCTTGCCGAAATCTGGCAAACTGCAGGCTTAGCAAAATGCCTTGAATTGAAGATAACATATGTCTTGATTTCAAGGCAATTAATCTTTAATTGAAGATAGATGGAGTTGTACATGAGCACGCAACAGGCCGATGCGGTAGATATCATTCTTGGGCAATGGCATAAAGAGCGCCCCGATCTGGATGTAAGCCCGATGGGGCCGATTGGGCGTATCAGGCGATGTGCAGTGTTGCTGCAACGCAAGATGGACGTTACTTTTGCAGAGTTTGGAATGACAAGCTGGGAGTTTGATGTGCTGGCGACACTCAGGCGATCTGGCGCACCTTATTGCCTCGCGCCAACCGCGCTGTTTTCATCGCTGATGATTACTTCTGGCACGATGACACACAGGCTAAAGGGATTAGAGGCGAGTGGCTGGATAGAGCGGCTGCCCAGCACTAGCGATGCCCGCAGCATGTTGGTTCAGCTAAGTAGCACAGGGCTTCAGTTGATTGATAAAGCGGTAGAGGCACACGTCGCCAATGAGCACAGGATATTGGCTGCGATTGATGCAGTACAACTTAAAGAATTAGACGCCAGAATGGCAGAGCTGCTGAGGGCTTTGGAGGAGTGATGTTAAGCTGTGTGAAACCCATTTTTGAGCCACGGGGCCAGAGAATACGGAGCTTCATGGAGAAACTCGGGAAAGAAGGTATTTGTAGGTTGGGTTACGTAATATATCGCTGAGTGAGGCAAACCTCACATGCAGACTGCTAATTCAAGCGACGATTTACCTTTAAGTTTTTATAGGGTTGGGGGTGAAGCCTAGCCTACGGCACTAACCTACCCACAGCCGCTCCACCACTAGCCCTACAAAAAAGATCACCAGCAAACCCAGCGTGGAATACAGAATCCATTTAATGATGCGTAGCCAGCTGGGGTCTTTGCTGCGCTGGTATTTGAATGCGCAGTAGGCGATGCCCAGGACGGCGATGACAAATAGCAGGCGCAAGACAATAAACATCAGATTCCTAAGGCAGGCAGATCGTGGAATGAGCTGGGCACGTCATCCCGGTTTTCAAAGCTGACAATCTCGTAGGACGATTCGTCGTCGAGCAGGGCGCGCAGCAGCTTGTTATTCATGGCATGACCCGATTTATAGCCTTCGAAAGCGGCAATGAGTGGGCGGCCAAGGATATATAAATCGCCAATCAGATCGAGCACTTTGTGGCGTACAAATTCGTCTTCAAAGCGCAAACCACCGTCGTTAAGTACGCGGTATTCGTCAATCACAATGGCATTATCCATACTGCCACCGCGGGCTAAGCCGTTCATGCGCAGGTATTCCACTTCATGGATAAAGCCAAAGGTGCGGGCACGGGCGATTTCGCTTACATAATTGGTGTTAGCAAAATCGAGCTTGATCGTTTGGGCTGATTTTTTGAAAGCAGGGTGGGCAAAGTCGATGGTGAGTGCCACTTTATAACCATCATGCGGCAGTAATCTAACCCATTTATCGCCGTCGATGACTTCGATGGGTTTCAGCACGCGGACAAATTGCTTGGCCGCCTGCTGATCCACAATACCTGCTGATTGCAGCAGATAGATAAAAGGCGCTGCCGATCCATCCATGATCGGCATTTCCGGGGCGTCAACTTCAACAATGACATTGTCGATGCCTAGCCCTGCAAATGCCGACATGATGTGCTCAATCGTACCGACACGTACGCCGTCTTTGACGAGCGTGGAGGAGAGCCGCGTGTCGTTGACAAGCGATGGCGTCACTCTAAATGGTGTCGACTCGGGCAAATCGACACGTTGAAACACGATCCCACTATTAACCGGGGCCGGTTTTAAGACGAGGGTAACCCGCTCGCCAGAATGCAGGCCCACGCCAACGGCGCGGATAGTCGTTTTTAGAGTGCGTTGTTGGAACATGCTGGTCTCGTTAATCAACAGACCTCAATCTTACCAGCACCGGGTAGTGTGCTGGATTGATCTTTGCAATCTTGCCAATAGGCAATGCCTTTATCTCCATCTACTTACAATCGTTTACAGCTTGTAGAGCGGGCTCGATGTGTTGTGCCCACCCTACAGGATGTTTTTCATGCTTAATCTGCCTGACGACGTAAGAATGCCGGAATATCCATATCAACATTGGATGTGGCCCCGCGCGTTGCCGTTGCTACATCACCGCCTGTGCGTGCGCTGCGATTGCTTGGGCGAAAGCCCGGAGGTAAATCGTAAGCGCCCCAATCTGGCTCGCCAGAGTGGTTGTCTGTGCCGGTTTTAAGCTGCGGAGTTTGCACTACAGAAAGCTGTGGTTTGTTGGCATTACTGCCCATACCGGTAGCGATAATCGTAATGCGGATTTGCTCACCCAAGGTTTCGTCGTAAACCACGCCGTGTTTAACCATGGCGTCGTCGCTAACGTGTGATTGGATGATTTCGCGTGCGCGGGTGATTTCGCTTTTCTTCAGGCTGGCACGGCTGGCGCTGATATTGAGCAATACACCGCGCGCACCCTTGAAGTTGATGTTATCCAGCAATGGGCAGCTGATGGCTTCTTCGGTTGCGCGGATAGCGCGGTTTTCGCCAGCAGCGAAAGCCGAGCCCATCATCGCCATGCCTTTTTCCTGCATCACGGTTTTAACGTCAGCAAAGTCAACGTTAATCAAGCCCGGATACTGGATGATTTCTACAATCGATGCCACGGCATTACGCAGTACATCGTCAGCAGCACGGAAGGCTTCATCGACGGTTACGTCTTCGCCGAGTACTTCTTCCAGTTTTTGGTTGGAAACGATAATCAGCGAATCAACCGCGCGTGAAAGCTCGTCAATCCCAGCTTGAGCCACTTTCTGGCGCGAGCCTTCGTCAAGGCCGGGCTTGGTGACCACGCCCACGGTGAAAATGCCTTTTTCACGGGCAATTTGTGCGATCACAGGGGATGCGCCTGTACCGGTACCGCCACCCATACCGGCGGTGATAAACAACAGATTTGCGCCACTGATCAGCTCGCCGATGCGTTCGCGATCGGCTTCGGCCGCTTCGCGAGCGACTTCAGGATCGCAACCCGCGCCAAAGCCCGTGCTACCCAATTGCACCACATCGGTGGCTTTGGATAATTTCAGCACCTGTGCATCGGTGTTGGCAGCAATAAACTGCACCCCATTCAATGCGTGCTCAATCATATTATTGATCGCGTTGCAGCCTGCGCCACCCACACCGATCACTTTAATGTTGACGTGATGTGCAACTTCTTGCACTTCGAAAGTTAAAGCCATGATTACTCTCCTTGCATTACCCGATTTTTAACACTTACCCGAAAGGTCAGAATGTATTCTGAAACCAAGATTTCATACGACCAAAAATATCCCCCATAGAGCCATCTTTGCCCCGGTTTACAGGGTTCTTTAGTAGTTGTTCACGTGCAATTAATAGCAAACCCACGGCGGTGGAATAACGTGGATTTTTCACCACTTCAGCAAGGCCACCTACATACTTTGGTGTGCCCATTCGGAGCGGCATATGGAAAATCTCCTCCCCAAGCTCAACCATGCCAGGCATCATTGCGGCACCACCGGTGATGACGATGCCGCTGGATAGGCGGCCTTCAAAACCAGAGCGGCGAAGTTCTTGTTGAACCAAGCCATATAACTCTTCAACACGTGGCTCAATGACTTCCGCCAAGGTATGACGGCTCATTTGTCTGGCACCGCGCTCACCCACACCCGGTACTTCAATCATTTGCGCTGGATCGCTCATATGGCGCAGCGCTACGCCATGCTGCAACTTAATCGTTTCTGCTTCTGATGTCGGCGTACGCAGCGCCATCGCGATATCGTTGGTCACTTGGTCGCCAGCAATCGGAATCACCGCGGTATGGCGGATTGCACCGCCAATAAAGATCGCCAGATCGGTGGTACCGCCACCAATATCAACTAGGCAAACGCCCAGATCTTTTTCGTCTTCAGTGAGTACCGAATAAGAGGACGCCAGTGGCTGCAACACCACTTCTTCGATTTCTAAACCGCAACGACGCACGCATTTGGTGATGTTTTGCACCGCACTTACGGCCCCGCTAACGATATGTACGTTTACATGTAAACGCACACCCGACATCCCCATCGGCTCTTTCACGCCTTCCTGGCCGTCTATCATGTATTCCTGCGCCAAGATGTGCAGTACCTGATGGTCGGTGGGGATATTGACTGCGCTGGCTGTTTCAATCACCCGGTCTACATCGGCCGAGGTGACTTCCTTATCCTTAATGGCCACCATGCCATCGGAGTTAATGCTCTTGATGTGGCTGCCTGCAATACCGGTAAAGACCTGGCTGATTTTGCAATCGGCCATCAGCTCGGCTTCGCCCAGTGCGGACTGGATGGCTGCGACGGTTTTTTCAATATCAACGACCACACCGCGTTTCAAACCGCGTGATGCAGCCGAGCCCAGACCAATCACATTGAGTGCGCCGTCTTCTTTGATTTCGGCGACAACAGCCACCACTTTGGATGTGCCAATGTCCAGCCCGACAATGATGTTTTTGCTATCTCTGGTCACCTGACAACCTCTTTACTCAATGTCTTACTTTTTAAAAACGATCTGATATGAAAATCGTATCGCTGAATTTTCTGTGTGTGGCAGGTTTTACCCGCCTTACCATTTTTCAAAAACGACATGGTTATGCCGGTTTTGCTACTGCAGGTTTGGCCGGTACGGCTGGCTTCACCACGGGCTTACTTTCTACTGGCTTGTACTCTGGCAATCTGACTGCAAAGCCATTGGGATAACGTAAATCTACATATTCAAAAGGCTGCTTTAGCAAAGCCAGCGAGTTGGGGTAGGCCGTTACAAATCGCGCTGTTCTAGCGACGGCTTCATCTCTGCCTACTTCAATAATCAGCTGATGATCCAGCTCAAAACGCCAGGCCCTTCGTTCAGAAAGCCAAACATGGGTGGCTTTTTTACCTAAGGGCTGCAGCGTTTTATGCAGCTCTGCAAAGCCATCAATCATTACTTTTTCTGTGCCTTCCGGGCCCTCCAGAATCGGTAATTGATCATTGGATGCGGCATCAAAACGCTCACCATAGCTATTGAGTAAAGCCACCGAGCCCCAGCGCGCTACCGCTTTGTGCTCTTCTATTCGCACTTCTACCCGGTCTGGCCAGTGCCTGCGCACCGTGACTTGCCTTACCCACGGTAGCTTTTCAAAGGCTTGCCGTGTTTTATCTAAATCCAGAGTAAAAAATGTTCCGGTTAACTCATGCTTAATGACGTACTGCAATTGCTCGCGTGTGACATGGACTAAATCGCCATCGACTTTAATTCGCTTAATTGGAAATAAGGGCGAATGCACGGTCAAAAAAAGTACGGCATAAAACAAAAGCAACAATGCTAATGCGGTCAGCAAATTGGCAAACCACATTAACAGCTGAGGCTTATCCCACATGGGCGAACCTCGTTGCAATGGCTGGCATCAATAGGCTGAAATGGCTAAATAACGTCACTATTTCTTATTCCAGCGTGCTGTTTAATACTTGCAAAACTAAATCCTCGTAACTTAATCCCGCTTCTCGTGCAGCCATAGGAAATAAGCTATGGCTGGTCATACCCGGTGCGGTATTGGCTTCTAATAAATAAGGCTTACCTGCCTCATCCATTAAGAAATCAATACGCGCCCAACCACGGCCGCCAAGCGCCCAGAAGGCTTGCTTGACGTAGCCAGCAATTTGTTCATTGAGATCATCTGACAAACCCGCAGGACAACGGTAAACCGTGTCATCACGGATATATTTGGCTTCGTAATCGTAGAATTCGGTAGCAGGCTCAATCTTTACAAACGAGAGGACTTGATCCCCAAGTACAGCAGCGGTGTATTCTCCCCCACCAATGAACTGCTCCGCAATCACAATCTTGTCGTATTTGTAAGCTTCTGTAAAAGCGGCGGCTAGCTCGCCCGTATTTTTTACTTTGCTCACGCCAATACTCGAGCCTTCACATGCTGGTTTTACAAATAAGGGCAGGCCAAGTTTTTGTTCAATTGCAGCAAAATCGCTGCTTTCAGTCAGAATTTCAAATGCCGGAATCGGCAGGCCCAAGGCTTGCCAAATAAGTTTGCTACGCAGCTTATCCATACCGAGCGCGGAGGCCAATACACCACAACCCGTGTAAGGTATGCCCATCACTTCGAGCGCGCCTTGCAAAGTGCCATCTTCGCCAAACGGGCCGTGCAAAATCAGAAAAGCACGATCAAAACCTTCGGTTTTTAATGCTTCAAGTGGCTTGCTCGCAGGATCAAAAGCGTACGCATCCACGCCACGTGCTTGCAGGGCCTCCAGAACACCTTTGCCGCTCATTAATGACACTTCACGCTCTGCCGAAGTGCCACCCATCACGACCGCTACTTTTCCGTATTTATTCATTTTGCTTACTCAGCCCTCAATCAAGAGGCAATTAAACATTATTAAAAAATTCTGTAGACACAGAGAACACAGAGATTAAAAGAAGAGGAAAAACGAGTTAAAGATCGTTTAATTCTTAAGGTTTGTGTGCTCTGTGCTCTTCCTTTGTGTCTACAGATCTTTTGTTTTTACAATGCAGCAACCTTGCCCGGAACGCCGCCTATCGTGCCTGCGCCCATGGTGATGATGACATCGCCGTCTTTGGCTGCAGCCATGATGGTGGCTGGCATTTCATTGATGTCGGCTACAAACTGCGGCTCTACCTTGCCCACCACGCGCACGGCGCGGGCCAGGCTGCGGCTGTCTGCTGCCACAATTGGAGCTTCGCCGGCGGCATACACTTCGCCGAGCAATAAGCCATCAACCGTGGATAGAACCTGTACAAAATCTTCAAAGCAATCGCGGGTGCGGGTATAGCGGTGCGGCTGAAAAGCCAGCACTAGACGTCGCCCCGGAAATGCGCCACGCGCAGCAGCAATAGTGGCGGCCATTTCAACAGGGTGATGGCCGTAATCGTCCACCAGCGTAAAGCTGCCGCCTGTTTCAAGTGCGATTTCGCCATAGCGCTGAAAGCGTCGGCCTACCCCTTGGAAACCGGCAAGCGCCGCTTGAATGGCGGCTTCATCTGCGCCTACTTCAATCCCCACTGCAATCGCGGCGAGGGCATTGAGTACATTGTGCATGCCAGGCATATTCAGCGTGATCGGCAGGCGGCGTGATTCGCCGTTTTCCCATACCGCATCAAATTGCATACGGCCATCGAGCGCTACGATATTCTCAGCGCGCAGCATGGCATCCGGGCTGACGCCATAGCTGGTAATCGGGCTGGTGACCTGTGGCAAAATCTCGCGCACATAAGGATCATCAATGCACAACACGGCACGGCCATAGAAGGGCAGATGCTGCAAGAAGGTGATAAACGCCTTCTTTAAATTATTAAAATCGTGACCATAGGTATCCATATGGTCTTGATCGATATTGGTCACTACCGAAATCACCGGTGTGAGCAGCAAAAAAGACGCATCGCTTTCATCGGCTTCAGCCACTAAAAAGTCGCCATGGCCTAAGCGGGCATTGCTGCCTGCGGCGTGTAATTTGCCCCCAATCACAAAAGTAGGGTCAAGCCCTGCTGCTTCTAAAATTGAAGCAGTAAGGCTGGTGGTGGTGGTCTTGCCGTGCGTGCCAGCAATGGCGATGCCTTGCTTTAAACGCATCAGCTCGGCCAGCATTTGTGCCCGTGGTACCACCGGAATCTTGCGGCTGCGTGCTTCGATCACCTCAGGGTTATCATCTTTTACTGCGCTGGAAATCACCACTACATCTGCATTGGCTACATAGTCTGCCGCGTGGCCAAGGTGCACATCTGCACCCGCAGCGCTCAGGCGCTGGGTTGTTGCGCTGCTGCCAAGGTCTGAGCCACTGATCTCAAAACCAAGGTTGAGCAAGACTTCAGCGATGCCGCTCATGCCGACGCCGCCTATGCCTACAAAATGGATACGTTTAACTTTGTGTTTCATCATCGACTCTGATTGGTTCTTTCTTTAAATTTTGAGCATTTACATTTACAAGTTCGGTGAACAAGGTTCTTGTACACCTTACAAAGCTAATTCTTCAATCACCGATACCACTTGCATCGTGGCATCCGGTTTTGCCAAGCCGCGTGCTAGCGTGGCGATTGCCAAACATTGCTCACGGTTGGTTTGGGTTAGTAATTGGGCAAAGGTAGCGGCATTAAATTCTTTTTGTGGTAATAAGAGGCCTGCACCGTTTTCGCTTAAATAGCGGGCATTGCCGGTTTGGTGATCATCTACGGCATGTGGGAAGGGTACGAGCACGGAGGCAACGCCAACACAAGCTAGCTCGGCCACCGTAAGCGCTCCGGCGCGGCACAGTATCAGATCAGCCTCAGAGTAGGCGTGAGCCATATCACCGATAAAGGCCACGCACTCTGCGCTGACTCCCGCGGCGGCATAATTGGCGCGCAAAGCATCGATATGTTTTTCACCCGCCTGATGAATTACCTCTGGGCGTTGGTCTGCTGCGAGCAGAGCCAGTGCTTTAGGTACTTCTTCGTTAAAGACCTGAGCACCCAAGCTGCCGCCAACAACTAAAAGCTTGAGCGGGCCAGTGCGGCCAGCAAAACGCGTTGCTGGTATCGGTAAATCTTGAATTTCTGCCCTGACCGGATTGCCGATGCAGCCGTCTTTAGCCGGAAAAGCACTTGGGAAAGCAAACAGCACACGGTTGGCGATTTTGGACAGCACTTTATTAGTGAGCCCTGCTACCGAGTTTTGCTCATGAATCACCAGCGGCAGCCACAGCATGCGCATAGCGATGCCTCCTGGAAACCCCGTAAAGCCGCCAAAGCCAATCGCTATATCCGGGCGATGCTCAAAAATCACTTTGAATGCGCCGCAGAGTGCTTTTAGCTGTACCCAAGGTTGGCTGAGTTTTTTTAAGAGGCCCTTGCCGCGCACACCATCAATTTGCAGCGTGATTAAATCAATTCCATGCTCTGGCACGATGCGTGTTTCCATACGCCCAGCAGCGCCCAGCCAGATGATTTTCCAGCCACGCTCTTTTAATTCATTGGCTACCGCTAGCGCAGGAAAAATATGCCCGCCTGTGCCACCTGCCATCACCATCAGGGTACGTTGACTCATGCCCGATACCCCCTGATCATTTGGCGATTTTCATAATCGATCCGCATTAACACACCTAGTGCAATCAAATTGGCCACGATGCCCGAGCCGCCAAAAGACAGCAGGGGCAGAGTAAGACCCTTAGTGGGCATCAGGCCCATATTCACGCCAATATTGATAAACGATTGCACACCTATCCAGATCCCTACGCCTTGTGCAGTCAGTGCCTGCCAGTGGCGCTCGAGTTTTGCAGCTTGCACGCCGATCATAAAGGCGCGAAAGATCAGAAATACAAATAATAAAATCACGGTCGCAACGCCGACAAAACCAAATTCTTCTGCAATGATGGCCATCAAAAAGTCGGTATGGGCTTCGGGCAGATAGGATAGTTTTTCCACGCTCGCACCAAGGCCTACGCCACTCCATTCACCACGGCCAAATGCAATGAGCGAGTGGCTGAGCTGATAGCCTTTACCGTAAGGGTCTTTCCAGGGGTCTAAAAAGCCCAGCACGCGTTGCATACGGTAAGGCGAGCTGACCACCAAGCCCACGAAGGCCACGCCCAGAAAGATAAACAGTCCGGCAAAGAGCTTCCAATTAAAGCCACCTAAAAACAGCGTACCCATCGCAATGGCGGTAATCACGGCAAAGGCGCCAAAGTCTGGCTCCAGCAGCAAGAGCGCACCCACCAGTGCCATTACCATAAACATCGGAAACAGCACTTTGCTGACGCTTTCCATAAATGAACCTGTCATGCTGATGGCTTTGCGCACCGTGTAATCGGCGGCATAAAGCACAACAAACAGCTTCATTAGCTCGGAAGGCTGCAAGTTAATCACCACCAGTGATAGCCAGCGGCGGCTACCGTTTACTTCGCGTCCCACGCCGGGAATCAACACCATCACGAGCAAAATCATGCCGATCAAAAACAGCGTGGATGAATACTGCTGCCATGTTTTGGTAGAAATTGAAAAAGCAGTAAATGCGCCTGCAATCCCCACTACTAAGAAAATGACATGGCGAATCAGGAAGTAATTTGAGCGAAAGCCTGTGTCTTTATCCACTTCGGCCATCGCAATCGATGAGGAATACACCATCACCAAGCCAATCGTCAGCAGCAGGGTAATGCACCAGAACAGCGCCTGATCATAGGACGCCATATTGGGGCGAAGCCGCTTGATAGCTTGAGAAAATAGCTGGCGCACGTCAGGCCCCCAGACCTTTTACCGCAGCGATAAATACTTCGGCGCGGTGGTGATAGTTGCGGTACATATCTAGGCTGGCGCAAGCTGGGGAAAGCAGAACCACATCACCGCTTTCGGCAAAGTTGCTGGCAAATTGCACGGCCATTTCCATGGTGGGCAGTTGCAAAATAGGCAGCAGATGTTCGTTATCGAAATCTACAAACTGCGATTGAGCTTCGTTGAGCGCCTCGGCCAGAATCGGCGCGTCGCGGCCAATCAGAATCACCGCACGGCAAATGCGCTCGCAAGCAGCTTTAAGCGGGCGAAAATCCTGCCCCTTGCCGTCCCCTCCGGCAATCAACACCACAGGGCGAGTCATGCCTTTGAGTGCCGCTTCGGTGGCGCCTACATTGGTGCCTTTGGAATCATCAAAGTAATCAACGCCTTGAACCGTGGCAACAAACTCAACCCGGTGCGCAAGGCCCGTGAATGATTTCAGTGCGGCGAGCAGCGGGGCGGTTTCTAAGCCAATGGCACGGCAAAGCGCGATGGCGGAAAGTGCATTGACTGCATTGTGTAAGCCAGCTACAGGCAGATCGGCCGCATTAAAGAATGCTTCGCTACCGTAGCTTAAAGTGAATTCACTTCCTTTCAGGCCGTACTCATTTGCTGCGCGCGGCTCATCAGCACCAAACCAGACGATGTGGCGGGATTCCAGCTTAGTTGCCATAGCAAGGCAATGCGTGTCTTCACGGTTTAGAACCACGACGCCTGTGCCTGCAAAGATGGCGGCCTTGGTGGCAGCGTAATGCGCCAGATTTTTATAACGGTCTAAATGGTCTTCGCTGATATTGAGTACCGTTGCCGCATCTGCATTGAGCGAGGTGGTGGTCTCGAGCTGAAAGCTGGAAAGCTCCAGCACAAACACATCGGCATCCGGTCTGGCTGTGAGTGCATCAAGCACTGGCAGGCCGATATTGCCAGCCATTACTGTTTTTAAGCCCGCGGCGTCGCACATCTGGCCAACCATGCTGGTAACGGTTGATTTGCCGTTGGAGCCGGTAATCGCAATCACTTTAGCGGCAGAGCCGGAAATCGCCTGGGCGAATAACTCCACATCACCTAAGGCAGGCACACCACGGGCGACAGCCGCAGTAATGGCTGGCGTGGCAAGCGGCACGCCGGGGCTAACAATCAGCGCATCGGCATCAACAAACGTGGCATCGCTGAACGCGCCTAAGCGCAATTCGATATCGGCATGAGCGGCATGGAGTTGCTCTACATTCGGCGGAGCGCTGCGGCTGTCGGCCACAGTCACGCGCGCACCCTGAGCGGCCAGCCACTTAGCAGCAGAAAAGCCCGATTCGCCTAAACCCACAACGATGCAATGTTTGCCTTGGTAATTCATTTTTTTCTCTTCAATGTCTACAAGCTAAAACCCAAATCTTGAACCACGGAGGGCACAGAGAACACGGAGTTACACAGAGAAAACCTTCAGAACGGGTAAATGCGCGTGTGATTCTCTTTGCATTTCTCCGTGCCCCTCTGTGCTCTCCTTTTCCTCCGTGGTTCAAGACCTAGGTTTGTCTTTCAATAATTAACGCAGCTTCAACGTTGCTAAACCGGCTAATACCAACAGCATGGTGATAATCCAGAAGCGCACAACCACTTGCGTTTCTTTCCAGCCTTTTAATTCGTAATGATGGTGAATCGGGGCCATTCTAAATACCCGTTTACCGCGCAGCTTAAAGCTGGCGACTTGAATCATCACCGACAGCGCTTCCATCACAAATACACCACCCATAATCAGCAAAACGATTTCCTGACGAACAATCACCGCCACAATGCCAAGGCCTGCGCCGAGGGCGAGTGCGCCTACATCGCCCATAAAGACTTCAGCGGGGTAGGCGTTAAACCATAAAAACCCAAGCCCTGCACCGGCCATTGCCGCGCAGAAAATCACTAGCTCGCCTGCGCCGGGCACATGGGGCACACCAAGGTATTTGGAAAACACCACATTGCCGGCTACATAGGCAAAAACGCAGAAAGCAAAGGAAATCAGCACGGTTGGCATAATCGCCAGGCCATCCAGACCATCGGTTAAGTTGACGGCATTACTCGTACCTACAATTACAAAGTAAGTCAGTACGCAGAAGCCCACTGCGCCAAATGGATAGAGAATCTGCTTGAAAAACGGCACGACAAAGCCGGTGTTTGCAGGCAGGCTACCGCCGGCATGCACCAGAAATACCCCTGCACCAATGGCGATCAAGGATTGCCAGAACAATTTGGCTTTGGCCGACATGCCCTTAGGGTCTTTCAGGGCAATTTTGCGGTAATCATCGATAAAGCCAATCACGCCCGTTGCCATTGTTACTGTGAGGGCCAGCCAGACATATTTATTGCGTAAATCGCCCCACAGCAGGGTGGTTAAGCCAATTGCCAGCAGGATCAGCGTGCCGCCCATCGTTGGCGTGCCTGCTTTAATCAGATGGGTTTGTACGCCATCAGTACGAACAACCTGGCCAACTTTTAAATCGGTTAGTTTTTTAATGACCCAAGGGCCCATCGTCCATGAGATGCCCAGTGCGGTCATCGTTGCCAGCACGGCTCTCAGGGTGAGGTAGTTAAAAACATTAAAGGCGCGAACTGATTCGCCAAGCCATTGGGTTAACAGCAACAACATTTACTTCGTCTCCAAGTCGTTTGTATTCAAGCCGTCCACGACTCGTTCCATGTGCATAAAACGCGAGCCTTTGACCAACACTGTGGTCGTTGGCGTTAAATCAGCGCGCACCGCTGCAATCAAATCGCTTATGTCAGCAAAATGTTGTGCAGCATCGCTAAATGCTGTGCTGGCTCGCTGCATTTGCTCGCCTAGAGTGTAAAGCCTGCGTATGCCTTTGCTGCGGGCATACGCGCCAATTTCTTGGTGCCGCTCTGGTGCGTCAGGGCCAATTTCGCCCATATCACCGAGTATCAGCAGTGTTTCCGGGCCAAAGCCTGCCAGAACATCAATGGCTACCTTCATTGAATCGGGATTGGCGTTGTAGGTATCATCAAGTACTTTTGCACCGTTAAATGCGGTCTTGCTTTGCAGGCGGCCTTTGGTGCCTTGGTAGCTGGCTAGCCCGCTGGCGATATCTTCGGCACCAATACTTAAAGCGTGGCCCACGGCGGCTGCGCCTAAGGCATTGAGTACATTGTGCAAACCCGGTAGTTGCAAATCGACCTGAGCCGAATCATCGGGAGTGCAGAGGGTAAATTGCGCGCCGTGCAAATGGGCGCATACATTGCGCGCAAAAACATCGGCATTGTTCAGGCTAAAGCTGACTTGCGGGTGATCTTTTGCCAGCTCGCGCCAGAGCGGTGCGTAGTCATCGTCGGCATTAATAATGGCGTAGCCACCAGCCACTAAACCCGCAAAAATCTCGCCCTTGGCTTGCGCTACACCAGCCACGCTGCCGAGCGCTTCTAAATGGCAGCGGCCAGCATTGGTAATGATGGCAATATTGGGCTTGGCAATATGGGTGAGGTAGCTGATTTCATCAAAATGATTCATACCCATTTCGGCAACCACATAGCGATGGCTTGCACGGGCGGCCAAAAGGGTAAGCGGCAGGCCGATATGGTTGTTTAGATTGCCGTAGGTGGCGTGCACCGTATCGCTGCCACTGTAATGGCCCAGCACGGCTGAAATCATTTCTTTGACCGTGGTTTTGCCATTGCTGCCGGTTACACCAATGACGATTTGTCCTGTTTTTGCCAGCAGCTCTCGCCAGAATGCAGCGAGCTGCCCTAGTGCAGCCAGTGTGTCCGGCACTAAAATATGTGGGCCAGCAATAGGCGTATCGACGATGGCAGCCACTGCACCCGCTGCAATTGCCGCATTGGCAAACTGGTGGGCATCGAATTTCTCCCCACGCAAAGCAATAAATAAATCACCCGCACGGATATCACGGCTATCGGTGGTGACACGCGTAAAGCGCGCTTCGCCATTGCCGGTGAGAGGGCTTTTTAAGGCCTGTGCGGTTTCTTGCAGCGACAACATTATTTTTTCTTCCTTGCTAATGCACGGTTGGCAATGGCGACATCATCGAAAGGATGACGAATGCCTGCGATTTCCTGATAGGTTTCATGGCCTTTGCCTGCGATCAGCACAACGTCTTTGGCGCTTGCCACATCAATGGCATCTACAATCGCTGAGGCGCGGTCTGAATCAATGCTGTAATTGGCATGGCCGGTGCCGGGTACGCCGGAAACACCGCGCACGATGTCTTGGATAATGGCTTGTGGTGTTTCGCTGCGTGGGTTGTCGCTGGTGATAATTACCGCATCGGCCAGGCGGCAGGCGATTTCGCCCATAAGCGGACGCTTGCCTTTGTCTCTATCCCCACCGCAGCCAAAGATGCAGTAAAGGCGGCTTTTCTCTGGCATGGATTCGCGCAGGGTAGCCAGCGCTTTTTCTAAGGCATCCGGTGTGTGGGCGTAATCCACCACGACCAGAGGGCGCTCGTCACCCCCCAGTTTTTGCATCCGGCCGGCCGCAGGCTGAATTTGCCCCAGAATATGGGCGGCTTTAGCGAGCGGCACATCGGCAGCCAGCAATACAGACAAGCAGGCCAGCAGATTGCTGGCATTAAAGCGGCCCAGCATCGGTGAGCTGATATTGCACAGGCCATAGGGCGTGGCGACTTCCATTTCTAGGCCGGAAAGGGTGAGCTCAACGCTGGTGGCGCGAATTCCGCCGTTTTCCAAGCCATAAGTCAGTACGCGTGGGGCTTTACACTGCGATGCTAATTCGCGCCCAAAAGCATCATCGGTATTGATGACAGCAGCTTTTAAGTCTTCCCACGCAAATAATTTAGCTTTGGCAGCGCCGTAGCTCGCCATATCACCGTGGTAATCGAGATGATCACGGGTCAGATTGGTAAACACGGCTACATCAAAGTCTGTGCCGTGCACACGCCCTTGCTCCAAACCATGCGAGGAGACTTCCATTGCGATATGGCTGGCCCCTTCACTATGCAGACGGGACAACCAGCCTTGCAGGGTGACAGGATCGAGTGTGGTATGGGTGGAGCTTTCTAATTTATCAATAAAGCCATTGCCCAGCGTGCCCAGTACGCCGGTTTTATGGCCAAGCAGGTTAAACGCCTGTGCCAGCCAATTGGCAATCGATGTTTTGCCATTGGTGCCGGTAATACCGGTCACAAACATCGAGCGGGATGGATTAGCTAATAAATGTGCGGCCACAATACCCGCTTGAGCGCGTAATTGCGGAATCGCCAGATTGGGTGTTTGCCATGCCGGATTCCATACAAATTCTTCGGCTTCCCACAAGACAGCTGCAGCACCAGCGGCGATGGCGTCAGCGATATAGCTACGGCCATCGGCATATTCGCCCTCAAAAGCGAGGAATACATCGCCGGGCTGAATGTTGCGGCTATCGACCACAAGGCGCGCGTTCGCCGCGATGGCGTCAATCGCAGGAAGGTCGAGAGTAGGGAGGTTCCAGCTCACAGCTTTCATATTTCTTCCTTCAGCTCCGGGATGTGGGTCACGGAATGTGGAGTGGATAATTTGTCGTTGTTTACAAAGGTCGGTCTGTTTTGGCAGGGCTTACCCGCACTGCAAAGCCTTCACTCGCAATCAATTACGTTTCTTCTTTCAACTCCGGCGCATCAAGCCCCGGCAACAAAATATTGGTAATCGGTGCATCGGGTGGTACGCCTAACATACGCAAACTGCCCGACATAATTTCCTGAAACACCGGGGCTGAAACGGTTCCGCCGTAATAACGATTCCCTACTGTGGAAGGCTCATCAATCAAGACCGCCACAATCAAACGCGGGTTGGATACGGGGGCAAAACCAATAAACGATACTTCGTACTTTTCTCTGGAATACTGGCCGTTCACAATCTTGCGTGCTGTCCCTGTTTTACCGCCTACCCGAAAGCCTACAATTTGGGCTCTTGCCGCTGTACCACCTGCCTGGGTTACGCTTTCCAGCATGTTTTTTACTAAATCTGCAGTTTGGGCCGAGACCACTTGCTTACCCGGGCTTGGAGCCACCATCTTGGTAAAGGTGATCGGCTTCATTTCGCCATGATTGGTAAATACGGTGTAGCCCCGCGCCATTTGCATCAGGCTTACTGAAAGACCGTGACCAAAAGACATGGTGGCCTGCTCAATCGGTCGCCAGGTTTTCCAGGGCCGAACCCGGCCAAATGCCTCTCCCGGAAAACCACTATGTGTTGATGCACCAAAGCCGTAGTTATTAAAGTATCCCCATAATTCTTCACGCCCCATCATCAGGCCAATCTTGGCTGCCCCCACATTGCTTGAATGCTTCAGTACGCCCTCGGGGTTTAATGCGCCGTAATCTCTTGTATCTTTAAAAGTGGCTGGCCCTATCGTCATCCGCCCCGGCGAGGTTTGGATAATGGTTGTTGGCTTAATCAGCCCCTGCTCTAAACCTGCCGCCACAATAAAGGGCTTCATGGTCGAGCCCGGCTCGTAAATATCAGTCAGTACCCGATTGCGTTTTCTGGCTAAATCGACGCGTTCACGGCTGTTTGGGTTGTATGAGGGCAAATTGGCCAAGGCCAGTACTTCACCGGTTTTTGCATCGAGTACAACGGCAGCACCAGCTATGGCACCTGCGGCTTCGATGCCTTTTTTCAGTTCCCTGTAAACCAGATACTGAATCTTGCGGTCGATCGATAATTGCAATGTTTCGCCGTCTTTAGCCGGAACAATGGTTGAAACGTCTTCAACGATGTAGCCGCGTCGATCACGAATCACGGTGCGGCTGCCGGGTTTTCCCGCCAGCATCGCTTCACGGGTTAATTCAAAGCCTTCCTGCCCTTTGCCATCGATATCGGTAAAGCCCACGATATGCGCCATCACATCGCCCGCCGGGTAATAGCGGCGGTATTCAGTTTGCGTGTAAACACCCGGTACATTGAGCGCCATCACGGTCTTGGCATCGTTTGGCGACATATGCCGGCGTAGCCAGAGAAAATCGGGGCGGATGATATCGCCTTTGGTGTTCTTGCGAGAGATACTTAACTTCTTGGTAATCTCGTCTTCGCTTAGCTGTAATGCGCCTGCTAGTTTTTTGATTTCACTACGTGAAACCGGCACAGGGTCTTTATCTGATTTCGGCTCCCAATCTGTTGGGCGCTCCTGGCCTGCTGGCAACAGAGTCATCCCGCGTGGACTGGCCCAGATCGACTGCACAGGTGTTGAGATAGCCAGTGGCTCACCATTGCGATCGGTAATCATGCCGCGGTTGGAAGCTTGCTTCAGGTTGCGCATATAACGTGCGTCGCCTTGCTCCTGCAAAAAGCCCTCGTTCCACGCTTGCAAATACAGGCCACGGCCAAGTAGTACGGCAAACAGGGATAGCAAGAAACCGACTACCACCCATACCCGCCAGCGCTCTAGTGTGGGAGCGGGTGTTGCAAAACGCTGATGCCGAGATTGCCCGCCTGCTTGTCTGGGCGGCCTTGCTAATTTCATTCTGTCACCGGTTTGGCTACGCGTTCACCGTGCGGCAAGATCACTTGCGTGCGGTTTGGCCCCGGCACTTGCATGCCTAATTTTTGTGTTGCTTCTGCTTCAATACGCGAATGCATAGCCCAAGTACTTTGCTCTAGCTGTAATTGCCCCCACTCAACATCGAGTTTGCGGCTTAACACTTCTTCTTTTTGCAGTTCGCCATAAAACTTGCGGGCTTTATGCTGGCTGGTAATCAAAGCCAGCGCGCATGCAATTAAGATAACGAGCAAAAAAAGGTTTAAACGAGTCACAGAGCTATTCCTGTTCGCTCCGCCGTGCGCAAGATGGCACTACGGGCACGCGGATTCTCATCGACTTCTTTTTCACTGGCGCGGATTGGCTTGCCAATAATTTTGACCGGTGGCTCGGCAATATCAGCCGCACGCACAGGCAAGCGGGAAGGCAGCTTGTCGCCTTGCGCTGCATCTTGCAGAAAGCGTTTTACGATGCGATCTTCTAGGGAATGAAACGCAATCACCGAGAAGCGCCCGCCCTGATTCAGCATTTGCAAAGCCTGCGGCAGGGTTAGCGCAAGCTCCTCAAGCTCGCGATTGATGTAAATCCGTATAGCCTGGAAGGTACGTGTCGCCGGGTTCTGCCCCGGCTCGCGGCTACGGACGGCTGTTGCGACAATCTGGGAAAGCTGGCCGGTGGTGCAAATCGGTTCTCCCGTTCTACTCGCAACAATCGCTGCTGCAACCTGTTTAGCAAACCGCTCTTCGCCATAGTCTTTTACCACCTCTGCAATGTCTTTCTCATCGGCTAAGTTCAGCCATTCGGCCGCTGTCATGCCACGCGTTGTATCCATGCGCATATCGAGCGGAGCATCAAAGCGAAAACTAAAGCCACGGCTAGCGTCATCCAGCTGTGGGGATGACACACCTAAATCCATCAGCACGCCATCTACATACTCGATACCACGTAGGTTTAATTCTTTCTGCAAATTAACAAAGCCTTCGTGCACGATGGTGAAGCGCGGATCGTTAATGGTGGCTGCCTCAGCAATCGCCATTGGATCTTTATCAAAAGCAATCAAACGCCCGTCGGGACCTAGCTTGGAAAGAATAAGGCGCGAGTGGCCGCCACGGCCAAAAGTGCAATCGACATAAATGCCATTTGGCTTGATCGCCAGTGCGTGCACGGCCTCGTCAAGCAAAACGGTGGTGTGAATAAGCGTCAAAGCACGATGCCTTGTAAAAAGTTAATGTGGCCGTTGATGCCCCGCACGGCCTCTTCAAGGCGAATTGTATGAATCAGGGTCAAAGTACAATGTCCTGCATTTGTTTTGCCAAGTCGTCTGGACTGATCTCCATAACGGCTTGAACTTGGGCAGCCCAGCGGGCTTCATCCCATAGCTCGAATTTATTGCCCATTCCTACCAAGGCAACTTCTTTATCGAGGCCTGCCAGCTGGCGTAAACGAGGCGGAATTAAAATGCGCCCAGCGCTATCGGGTTCGATCTCTTCGGCATGGCCGACGATAAAACGGCGAATAGGCATCTGAGCGCCAGAAAGACGGTTAAGTTGATCGCGCACCGGCAACCAATCAGGTGAAGGATAAAGAAGTAAGCAACCCGATGGCTCAGCCGTAATGACTAATTGGTTAGCACAGTGAATCCCCAGCACGTCACGATGCCTGGCAGGAATTGCCAATCGTCCTTTGCTGTCGAGATTTAAAGATGCCACACCGCCAAACATGATGATTTACTCTTTGTAAGGGTTAAAACGACACTTTTACCCACTTTCACCCACTACTTCCCACTATAGAGTAAAAAAAAAGAGCGCACAAGCGCCCGTTTTTTAATTGTTCTTTTGATACAATCACTTAGCTGCAAAATATGTAACGTACATTTTTCACTTGTTTTATCTTGTATAAGCAAGCAGTAAACCAATTAAGTTAAAGTAAAACTTTAACTTAATTAGAGAATAATGCGCTTTTCCCCTTCTTTGACGACTGATTACGCCTCATGACAGAAAAATTACTAAATATCTGTTTACTAGGCTTGCTGGTTTGGGCACTTTGGCGGCGAATTAGCCCTGCTGTGCGCTTAGAAATAGACCGTACAATGAAGATTGCGTCGATTGTTTTGTTGATGGCAGCCGTTAGTGCCTTGTTTTTGCACATATATTGATGTTCGTTTTCTCTGTGTGGATGGATTCGCATGCATTCGGAGTAAAGTGTTTGGCAGAAGCAACTTCTCTTGCTGGGTAATCCGTCTCATTGCAGATAAAATGTGAAAGTCGCTGTCAGCAGCTGCTGTTCTATTCGACTAATTCCTATTGCCACTGGAGAACATCATGCTGATCCGTTCATCGACAGAAATATTACCTTCCGAAATTACCCCTGAAAGTATTTGGCTTAATCGGCGTCAAATCATGACTGGCGCTGCTGCCTTGGGGCTGGCCGCTGCTTTACCTGCACAGGCTGCGGGCGAGTTGGTTTACCGCAGTAGCCCTCTTTCTGCTAAAGACGATAAAAATACGTTTGAGCAAATCACTCAATATAATAATTACTACGAATTTGGTACGGGAAAAGATGATCCGGCTAAAGCCGCACATACTTTAAAAACCCGGCCTTGGAATATTGTGATTGAGGGAGAATGCGAAAAGCCGCGTACTTTCTCAATAGAAGAATTGCTAAAGATTGCGCCTTTGGAAGAGCGAATTTATCGCCTGCGCTGTGTAGAAGGCTGGTCGATGGTGATTCCTTGGGTGGGTTTCCCACTTTCTGAATTAATTAAACGGGTTAATCCCACGTCTAAAGCCAAATACGTTGAATTTATTTCGCTAGCCGACAAAGCACAGATGCCCGGCGTTGGCCGCTCGGTATTGGATTGGCCTTATACCGAAGGATTACGCATGGATGAAGCTATGCATCCTTTGGCGATTATGGCGGTGGGCCTTTATGGCAAAGTATTACCTAATCAAAATGGCGCACCGATTCGTTTGGTTGTGCCGTGGAAATATGGCTTTAAAAGCGCTAAATCGATTGTAAAAATCCGCCTTACCGAAAAACAACCGCAAACTTCATGGAATAAAGCAGGGCCAAATGAATACGGCTTTTATTCCAATGTAAACCCGGAAGTAGACCATCCCCGCTGGAGCCAGGCCACCGAGCGGCGCATTGGCGAATTCTTTAAACGCAAAACCTTAATGTTTAATGGCTACGGCGACCAAGTGGCGGGAATGTACAAGGGAATGGATTTGAAGAAGTTGTTTTGATGGATTGAAAGTCAAAAGGTCTGTAGACACAGAGAGCACAGAGTTAAAAAGCAGGACACGGAGAAAAAACTAGGCATAAGTGTAGATAACAGCACACTTACCCTAAAAGGTTTTCTCGGTGTGCTCCGTGTTCTCACCGCTCTCTGTGTCTACAGATCTTTTTAAGATTTTTAGATATAAAAAAACGGAGCCGCTGGCTCCGTTTTTTTATGCTGGCAATAATGCCTGCTTCATTTTGCTGAGGGCTTTGGCCTCGATTTGGCGGATCCGTTCGGCCGAGACATTAAATTCTGCGGCTAAATCATGCAGTGTTAAGGATGTGCCTTCGTCCGCTAGCCAGCGTGTTTCCACGATTCTGCGGCTGCGCTCATCAAGACTTGCAAGTGCCATTTGCAGGCCTTCGGTATGCAGCTTGTCTGTAGCACGGCGTGCCAAGGTGGCATCCGGTGCGCTGTCGTGATCCGCTAGCCAATCTATAGGCGCGTAGCCTTCGTCATCGTTGTCGTCGGCGATCAGGGAGATATCCTGGCCGCTCATCCGTGTTTCCATTTCCAGTACTTCTTCGCGCTTTACACCTAAATCGTCGGCAATTTTTTGCGCTTCAGAAGTGGTGAGTGCGGCAAAGCCGGGCTTCATGGAGCGCAGATTAAAAAATAATTTACGCTGAGCTTTGGTCGTGGCAACACGAACCAAGCGCCAGTTGCGCAGTACGTATTCGTGGATTTCGGCTTTGATCCAATGCACAGCGAAGGAAAATAGGCGTACGCCACGGCCGGGCTCAAAGCGTTTTACCGCTTTCATCAGGCCGATATTGCCCTCTTGGATTAAGTCTGCCTGAGGCAGGCCGTAGCCAGAGTAACCGCGTGCAATCGATACCACGACTCGCAGATGGGACATAACCAGTTGCTTGGCGGCCTCCAAGTCGTTGTCTTGGTGGTAGCGCTCGGCAAGGCTGATTTCCTCTTCTTGCGAGAGCATGGGTACAGTATTTACACGCTGGATATAGCTCTCGATGCTGTCGCCACCGGACAGAACGGGAAGTGTAAGTGCAGACGCCATGTTTAAATCTCTCCTAGCAAAAAACGCTTGCTGATTCTAGCACTTGACTTGAGAGAGTGCTAAGAAAAAGCAAATATTCAGACTTTTGATTCAATCACACTATGGGGGGACAAGGCACGGCAATTTTTCCTATCTGCTCAATAGCGTGAATTAATCGGTACTAATGCTAATAAAAATGCGGCTTGAGCTATTTTTAAATCATTTTGCCAAGGCTATGTAAATTGCCTTAAATGCCGCCATACCGCCAGCCATGCGCCGATAAACGTCAGGAGAATACATAGGCCACATACGATGGCAATGGTGATGAGATCAGGTGATAGCAGGGTAAATTTTTGTCCATAAGCCGTTGCCAAATCGCTTACCGCAGGGTTGAGGTGCGATAACATGCCACCAACAATAGCGCAGGCAACTAAGCCGCCCAGCAAGCCCTGCACCATGGCAAAGTAGACAAAAGGGCGGCGGATAAAGGCATCGGTTGCGCCGATCAGCCTTGCCACTTCGATTTCTTCTTTGCGCGTTAAAATTTGCATACGGATCGCGTTGCCGGTAATCAGCGCCAGTGCTGCGGCCAGTAGCACGGCAATCACTTCAAATAAAGTCTGGCCTAGCGCGAGCAATCTTTCCAAGCGATGTGCCCAAGCCGAATCGAGCTGAACTTCCTCTACGCCGGGGCGGCTGATCAGATCTTTTTGCAAGGCTTCTAAGGTGCTGGCTTGGCTGTCTTTGCTGCTTAGTACAAAGGCATCGGGTAGCGGATTTTCGCTCAACCCTGCTAACAGATTGGTCGCGCCAGATGAAATCTGCATTTCTTTAAGTGCATCGTCTTTACTGATAAAGCGGCTGCTGGCGATGCGAGGGTCTTTCTTTAATTGCGTTTTAAGCATGGCAAGATCTTCTGCCGTGGCGGTATCGCGCATAAAGATAGAAATTTGCGGCTCTACATGGATCTGGCTCGCCACACTGCTCAGGCTGCTAATAATCAGCCACAGCGCCAAGGGCAGTGCGGCGGTAATGCCAATCACCAAGAGATTGAGTGCGCTGGAGAAAGGGTGGCGAACCAAAGCACCCAAGGTGCGTGCTAAGGAGAGTAGATGAAGTCTGAACCAGTGTTTCATAGCGCCTCAAGCAGTAAATTGACCATTTTTCAGGCGCAGAATACGGCGGCCGTAATCTGCCATCAGGGTTTCATCGTGAGCAGAAATTACGATGGTGACGCCAACTTGATGAAAGGATTTAAACAGCTCCAGAATATCGTGGGCGTAATCGCGATCTAAATTAGCTGTTGGCTCGTCTGCCAGCAAAATAGCGGGCCGATGCACTACCGCACGGGCAATACACAGCCGCTGCTGCTCACCACCTGATAGCGAGATCGGGTTGAGTTTTTCTTTGCCAGCTAGGCCTACTTTATCAAGCGCGGCCAAAACGCGGCGGCGGCCTTCTCTATGATCAAAGCCAACGATATCCAGTGGCAGGCTGACGTTATCCAGAACGGTGCGATCAAACAGAATTTTATGATCCTGAAAAATCAGCCCCAGATGGCGGCGAATATAGGGTAGCGAGCTGCGATTCATTTTCGCCATATTCTGCCCGTTGACAACCACCGCTCCGCCGCTGGGCTTTTCTATGCCCGCAATCAGTTTGAGCAGCGTCGATTTGCCCGCGCCAGAATGGCCAGCCAAAAAAACCAGCTCGCCACTTGGAATCTCAAAGCTTAAATTCTTAACGGCATCAAAGCCGCCAGGATAACGCTTACTGACTTGCTGGAATTGGATCATAGAAGCCCTGTCTTTGTTTTCCACGAATACGCCAAGCTATAGGTTTTGAATCTGTAAAAACTGTGGTGAAAAAAAACTAAATCTTGAACCACTTCGGTCCCAGAGAACACGGAGTTACACGGAGAAAACCAAGGTATATATGAACATCACAAAGCCATTGATCAAAGCTCTGTTTATTGTTTCTCAGTGTGCTGCTTTAAAACTCTGTGTTCTCTGTGTCTTAAGATTCTTTTAAATTTACGCTTTCACCAGCACTTTGTTTTCGTACCGATTACCGCCGAACTCGAAGTATGTTACACCATGCTGAACAAAACCTTGGCGGGCATAAAAAGCAATTGCACGGTGATTGTTACTATTGCTACTTAGCCAGTAAGTACGAGAGGCGATGATTTCTTCGCAATAAGCCAGCAGCTTGCTGCCTAAGCCTTGGCTGGTAAAGACTTCTTGAACATACAGCGTTTGCAGCTCAATGGAGCCAAGCACGGGATGTTGTTCGGATGCAAAATCGATTTGAGCGAAAGCCACCAGATGATGATTGATTTCAGCGACCAATATTTGATACTGAGGATTGCTGATTAAGTCAGTGAATTTGGCGGGTGTAAATTCACTCAGCACATAAGCCGAAATATCCTGCCGAATGCCCTCAGTCGCATAGGTATGCAACCAAACCTGAATCGCCAGCGCCGCCAAGTTTTGCGCATCAGAGGCCGTAGCACAGCGTAAAACAAGGGAGTGATCCATTAACTTCCTACAATCAAAAAGATCTGTAGACACAGAGCTAGGAAGAGCACACGGAGCACACAAACAAGATGACTCCCGCTGGATGTTCTTGTTATTTGCTTAGGCAGCGAGGCGATGCGGAACAAGCTGCCGTTCCACACCCTACAAATTTATTTGTTTTTCATCGGTGTTCTCGCTTTTATGATCTCCGTGTCTTCTGTGTCCCAAGATTTATGGTTTTTAATCAAACAACGCATCCACATAATCTTTGGCAATAAAGGGGCGTAAATCGTCGATGCTTTCGCCCACGCCCACAAAGCGCAGTGGAATCGGGCGCTGTTTGGCAATTGCCGCGATAATTCCGCCCTTGGCTGTGCCATCGAGCTTGGTCAAAATTAAACCGGTTAGGCCCAGTGCATCGTCGAATGATTTCACCTGGCTGAGCGCGTTCTGGCCGTTATTGGCATCCAGCACCAGCATGATTTCGTGCGGGCCTGTTGGATCGGCTTTTTGTACTACGCGTTTTACTTTTTTGATTTCTTCCATCAAATGCAGTTGCGTAGGCAGGCGGCCGGCAGTGTCGACAATCACGACATCAATGCCACGCGCTTTGGCGGCGTTGACCGCATCAAAGGCAACAGCCGCAGAATCGCCGCCATCCTGGGCAATCACTTGCACGCCATTGCGCTCACCCCATACCACCAATTGTTCACGCGCGGCAGCACGGAAAGTGTCCCCAGCGGCGAGGAGTACGCTCAGCCCCTGGCCTTGGAAATATTTAGCCAGCTTGCCGATGCTAGTGGTTTTACCCGCACCATTTACACCCGCTACCATCAAGATAAAGGGCTTATGCGTGCTAACATCCAGCGGTTTTTGCAAGGGGCTGATTAAATCGGTGAGGGAGCTTTGTAATGCACCTTTCAGCTCTGAGCCATTTTTAAGCCCGGCAAGGCTTACGCGATTTCGCACATCGCTGAGCAAATGCTGTGTTGCATCGACGCCCATATCGGCGGTCAGCAGCACGGATTCTAGCTCTTCGTACAGATCTTCATCAATCTGCCCGCCGCCAAACAGCCCCGCCAAGCTTTTGCCCAAGCGATCTCGTGTTTTAGAGAGACCCGCTTTTAGCCGCTCTGCCCAAGATTGCTTGGCTTGTGGCTGCGCGACTTCAATAATGGCAGCAGGAGCAGGAGCAGGAGCAGGAGCAGGAGCAGGAGCAGGAGCAGGAGCAGGAGCAGGAGCAGGAGCAGGAGCAGGAGCAGGAGCAGGAGCAATGGCCTCGGCCAGCGCTGCTTCTTCAACAATCAGCGGCTCAGCGCTTGCCGCTTCAATGGCAATTTCAGCTACGTCAACAATAGGCGTAGCTGCGTGATGAATGGGTGCCGTGTCGATTTGGACAGGCTCTACCACCAGCGGTGTTTCTGGGGTGACCGGTGCAACCGGCTTTTTTTTGCGAAAAAAACTGAACATGAGTTTGCGGGTATTCCGAAAGATGGCGGAAAATGCGGGCAGCTTGTCGATAAGTCTGCGTTAAAAAAACCTTATTAGGCTTTTTTAACAGGCTGCCGAGCTATTTAATTACAGATTGCTAGGATTTTAACATGGCCGCACAGTTCAAAAACCAGGTTCGTATTATTGGCGGTGACTATAAACGCCGTTTATTGAAGTTTCCTGACGCAGAAGGCTTGCGCCCAACGCCTGACAGGGTACGTGAAACGCTCTTTAACTGGCTGGGCCAAGAGTGCACTAATCTCACTTGCCTCGATCTTTTTTCTGGCAGCGGCGCGCTGGGTTTTGAGGCAGCATCAAGGAATGCCAAGCGTGTAGTGATGGTAGAGCGCGCTAAAAACGTGGCAATGAGCTTAAAAGAAAATCAAACTTTGCTGGGTGCAAGCAACATCGAAGTGATTTGGGGCGATGCACTGCGCTTTTTAGACACGACTGCTGAGCGATTTGACGTGGTGTTTTTAGACCCACCTTTTGCTTCAGATTTTTTAGCACAAGTATTACCAAAACTACCACGCATCTTAAATGCAGGGGCTGTGATTTATGCAGAGACAGCCAACTGGCCGGATCGGGAAGGTTGGGAAATCGTCAAAGAAGGCCGGGCAGGGCAAGTAAAATATGCCTTGCTGCGTGCGGTGGTGCAGAACTAAATCTTACTCCCATATCAAAACCCAAATCTTGAACCACGGAGCTCACTGAGAACACGGCGTTTCACGGAGAAACCTTGCGTAGGTTTTTCTCCGTGGCTCTCTGTGTTTTCCTTTTTCTCCGCGGTTTAAAATTTGGGTGTTTCTATAAGCCTAAGCTTGGTTTTCTTTACTCTGCTGCTCAATCAGCAGCTGGGTAAAGCTTTCTGCGCTCATGGGTTTGTAGCAGTAATAGCCTTGAATTAAGTGACAGCCTAATTGCGCCAGGTAATCGGCTTGGGCTTTGGTTTCTACGCCTTCGGCAATCAGCTTTAAGCCTAGATTAGTAGCGATATCAATAATGGATCGGACAATCGCCGCAGAGTGCTGGTTATCAGGCAGGGCTTGCACAAAAGATTGATCAATTTTTAAATAATCAATTGGGTAGTGCTGTAAATAAGCCAGATTAGAATAACCTGTGCCAAAGTCATCGAGTGCCAAGCTAAAGCCACTATTATGTAATTGGTTAAGCAGGGTGGATTGTCCGTTTCCCATAAGCAAGCTTTCGGTGAGCTCTAGCTCAACTAATTCAGCAGGGATTTTGTGATAGCTTAAAATAGCACCCAGCTCATCAGGAAGCTGAGGCTTAAATTGCAAGGCAGATAAATTAATCGCTAGTCTGTTTAATTTTAAGCCTGCTTTTTTCCATTCGGCAATTTGGCTAATTGCTTCATTCAGTACCCAGCTGCCAATGGCCACAATCAGCCCGGTTTCTTCGGCAAATGGAATGAAGTTTGAAGGGGGGATCATGCCTTTTTGTGGGTGACGCCAGCGTATCAATGCTTCGGCTCCCATTACTTTTTTGCTGGGCAGATCAATTTGTGGTTGAAAGAATAATTCGAATTGATTGCGATCTAAGGCGTGATGCAGCTCGGCTTCGAGTTTGATCCGGTCTAAGGAGCGGCGATTCATTTCGCTGGAATAAAAAAGGTAATTTTGATTGCCTTTCTTTGCCCGATGCATGGCAACGGTGGCATTATTAATCAGTATTTCGGCATCATAGCCATCGTCTGGATAAATGCTGATACCAATATGGCTTAGTAACACGATTTCTTGATTCTTTAAATAAAAAGGCGCTGCGGTTGATTGTAATATGCGACGGGCTACTAAGATTGCATCTTCTCTTTGCTCGATCTCAAATAGTGCAATATAAAATTCATCGCCGCTAAAACGCGAAACCACATCTTCTTCGCGTAATGCCATCCGGATACGCTGGGCTAATTCTGCAAGCAAGGTGTCTGCCGCTGCATGGCCAAAAGAATCATTAATATTTTTGAAGCCATTGATATTAAAACAAAGCAAAGAGCCATGTTTTTTTTTGCGTTTGGCCTCTGCTAAAGATTGTGTCAGTAATGAAAACAACATTGCCCGGTTGGGTAGATTAGTGAGCGTGTCGTAATAGGCTAGCTTATGAATTTTTTCTTCGGCCTGACGTTTTTCAGTGAGATCAGAAAACATTGCAAAATAGTGGCTGGGGCTGCCGTTGTTTGTTTGTACTGCGCTAATGCTTAGCCATGCCAGAAATGCTTCGCCATCTGAGCGGCTGTCCCATAATTCGCCTTCCCAATGGCCCATGGCTTTAAGTGTGTCTTTTATTGTTCTGGAATTATATTTCTTGCTTAAAAAGCTAGGAACGGTGCCCTGCACTTCTTGAGCTGTGCGCCCCGTTATTTTTAAATAAGCATGATTCACGCTCACAATCAGCCGTTTATGATCTGTAATCACAATGGCTTCGCGGGCATGTTCAAAAATACGGGTATAAAGCCGGCTGCGTTCTTCATTGGCAAGTTGCTTGCTGATATCCCGCACATAAGCAATGAGCCTTGTGGGTAGGCCGGCTTTATTGCGCACGAGGGTGAGGTGTAAATGGGCCCAGAAATCGCTGCCGTCTTTGCGCCGCCGCTTCACATCCATTTCGGCATGGCCATGGCTGATTACTTCATTAAAAAAGTCTTCTTCGCCTTGGCCTTCGGCATCGGCGTATAAAAGCAGGATATGTTTGCCTAGCAATTCATCTGCGGCATAACCAAACAGCAATTCGGCACCACGATTCCAGCCGGTGATATAGCCTTCTAAATCCATGGTAATCAGCGACGCTTCAAGTGCCGCGTAAATGCCGGAGTCGCTGTTTAGCTCGTTATTCATGCGCCACCTGATGCCAGTAATTTTCTGACCCAGTGGCAGGCGTTCACTTCTGTTTGTAACCACGTGGCAGAGCAGGTATCAGGCAACAGGCTGGCAAGCAGTGTATTGTCGCCTGCTTCTATTGCGGCGAGGGCACGGATGGCATTGCCTAGCGGCCCTTCCCCTGCGAGCAGCCCCGTGCTGAGCTCCGGGCTAAGCGGTAGAGGGCCAAGGATTTCGGCCAGCGGCTGGCCAAAAAGCCGATCAAGTAAAGACAGCATGCCCGCCATAAAAGCAGCATCAGGTTTTATGTCGGGCAGCGCATCACTACCGGCCCAAGCTTCTAAACGTTTGGCGCGTAGTGCCGCCAGCAGAAGCAGCGGTGGTGTGCCACTATCTGCGCCAAATTGCTCGGCATAGAGTAAAAGCTGCAGCCAGCGTTGTAATTGGCGTCGGCCTAAAATGGCAATGGCCTGCCGCAAGCTTTCGGCATGTGCGCCGCCACCGACTGCTACCGAATTCACTAGCCTTAATAAACTAAAGACCAGTTGGGGCGCTTTGGCGATGACGTTTTCGATGGCTGGCGTATCTGCATCACTGGTGATCAGCCCTAATAATTCAAGTAATACCGGCTTGCTGGGGTTGGGGCGGCTATCGGGTTTTTGTGGCGCTAAGAGCCAAGTGCCGCTTAGCCATACTTTAGGAGGGAGCTGACTGGGCAGGGTGGTGATTCCAGCAATCAGGCCGGGGTCTTCGCTGGGGGCGGTTAGCAATCTGCGCGCGGTTTGGGGGTGAGGCAGCGCCAGCTCATTATTATTGAGCAGCATCACAAAGGGATGCGGCTCGGGTAAATCTGCGGGCAGCGTACCATCTAGGCTTTCCCATAAACAGGGGAGCTTTGCCAGTGCAGAGTCAGTTAGCATGGGAGAGAGCAAGATAAGCTGTGCGGCTTCTGCGTGGGCGCGCACAGCAATCCATTGGCATTCTGTATTCCAAACGGGCTCGAGTAGCATGATATGAACACGGCATGATGACTCTTCACCCTAGCTCTGCCCGAAGCTTGGGGCAAGGAGTCATTACTTTGTCAAACTCATTAGTGGCTTACCTTTCCATTGCCCTCTTGAATTACTTGGCTTCTGTATAGACTCTGGCTTCTCTTGGCGTAAGAAATACCGTTTCACCTGTTTTCCATTGTCCTTCTTGCTGGCGCTCGCGGGTGAGCTCTATTTCTACGATATCGCTATTAGCTGTTTCTACTTCCAGCCTAACCGTTGCACCCAAAAGCCGTACATGGATAATCTGGCCTTCGATGGCTTTTTCATTCGCCACGCGGGATAGATCAATTTCATGCGGGCGTACATAAACAGTAGCTGCCGAGCTGTTTGCATCGGGCGCCGCAAAGCGAGTGCCGCCGACTTCTGCCCAGCCTTCGTGCACACGGCTATGGAAAAGATTTACATCGCCTAAAAACTGATACACAAACGGTGTGGCAGGGGTGTCGTAAACCTGCTCTGGTGTGCCAATCTGTTCGATCTGGCCTTTATTCATCACTACCACGCGATCGGCCACTTCCAGCGCTTCTTCCTGATCGTGGGTCACAAAAACGCTGGTGATATGCATTTCATCGTGCAGGCGGCGCAACCAGCGGCGCAGCTCTTTTCTAACCTTGGTATCGAGCGCGCCAAAAGGCTCGTCCAGCAGCAAGACTTTAGGTTCTACCGCCAGCGCTCGGGCTAAGGCAATCCGCTGTCTTTGCCCGCCTGACAGCTGAGCCGGGAAGCGATCTGCCAGCCAATCGAGCTGCACCATATTGAGCAGAGCATGGACTTTTTCTTTAATCACAGCTTCTGAGGGGCGAGTTTTCTTGGGGCGAACGCGCAAGCCAAAGGCGACATTTTCAAATACTGTCATATGGCGAAACAGCGCGTAGTGCTGGAATACAAAGCCGACTTGCCGCTCTCTGACATGGGTATCGGTTGCATCTTCACCATGAAATAAAATCTGCCCCTGATCTGGCGTTTCAAGGCCCGCAATTACCCGCAGCAGCGTTGTTTTTCCGCAGCCAGACGGCCCAAGCAGCGCCAGCAGCTCGCCTGAGTTCACTTCTAAATTCAGATTATCCAGCGCGGTAAAAGCACCGAAACGCTTGGCGATGTTTTTGACTTCGATACTCATATTGAATGCCTTTTGATATTGCGTAGCAAAACCCAAATCTTGAAACACAGAGGACACGGAGTTTCACAGAGAAAACCTCAGTTGGTGGTGCAGGGAGCTAAGCGACTCCCAACTTCCTCAACATCCCGATTTACTCCTCAACCGCATGTCGTCGATCTGCTGCGGCCTGTTGCTCCCCCCGCCATTCCACATAGCTTTTTGCGGCAAGGGTTAACAGGGCAAGCAGCGCTAGGATCGAGGCGCAGGCGAATGCGCCGATAAAGTTGTATTCGTTGTAAAGAATCTCTACATGTAACGGCACGGTATTGGTCATGCCGCGAATATGGCCGGATACCACCGATACCGCACCAAATTCGCCCATGGCGCGAGCGTTGGCCAGAATCACGCCATAGAGCAGGCCCCACTTGATATTGGGCAGCGTTACCCGCCAAAACATTTGCCAGCTGGATGCGCCCAGCACGATGGCGGCTTGTTCTTCGTCCGAGCCTTGCGCTTCCATTAGCGGAATTAGCTCGCGGGCAACAAAGGGAAAGGTGACAAAAATAGTCGCCAGCACAATGCCCGGCACAGCAAAAATGATTTTGTAATCGTTTTCAATCAGCCAAGGGCCCCACCAGCCTTGTGCACCAAACATCAGCACATAAATCAGGCCCGCTACAACAGGGGACACCGAAAACGGCAGATCAATCAGCGTGGTTAAAAAGCTTTTGCCACGAAAATCAAAGCGGGCAATCGACCATGCTGCGGCAATACCAAAAATCAGATTGGCAGGCAGCGAAATCGCCGCAACGATCAGTGTGAGCTTGATGGCTTGCAGCGCATCTGGCTCAACAAGGGCCGCCAGATAAAGCCGCCAGCCCTGACGAAAAGCTTCGATAAACACCGAAGCCAGTGGAATTACCAGAAAAACACCAATAAATAGCAGGGCAAGGCTGGTGAGCAGATAGCGCACGGTGCGGCTTTCGGTGGTGACAATGGAGCGTTGAATTGTTGAAGCCATTATCTATGCCCCTCTGTGCTGGGCCTAAGCCGTCTTGCAATCTTTATTGTGGTGGAGATGTGGTGTATTGAAGCCATTATTTACGTCTCCCCAGTCTTTTGGCGGCCCACCACTGCAAGCCATTAATTAGCAGCAGCAGGGCAAAGGACACCACCAGCATCACTACGGCAATGGCGGTTGCGCCCAGATAATCGTATTGCTCCAGCTTGGAAATAATCATCAACGGGGTGATTTCTGAAACAAAGGGCATATTGCCAGCAATAAAAATCACCGAGCCATATTCGCCAATCGCCCGGGCAAAGGCCAGCGCAAAGCCGGTTAACAGTGCAGGCAAGATGGTGGGGAAGATGACTTTGTAAAAGATCTGCCAACGCGTCGCACCCAAGCTGCAGGCGGCTTCTTCCAGCTCGTGTTCCAAATCTTGCAGGACGGGCTGCACGGTGCGCACCACAAAAGGCAGGGTGACAAAGGTTAGTGCAATCACGATGCCGATGGGGGTGAAGGCAATTTTGAAACCCAGTGGCTCCAGATATTGGCCGATCCAGCCGTTAGGCGCGTAGATGGTCGCCAGCGCAATCCCCGCCACGGCGGTGGGTAGGGCAAAAGGTAGATCGACCATGGCATCGATAAAGCGTTTGCCATAAAACTGATAGCGCACCAGCACCCACGCCACCAAGAGGCCGGTAAACAGGTTAATCAGCGCGGCGAGCAGGGACGCGCCAAAAGTCAGCTTATAAGAAGCCACCACACGCGGCTCGCTGATAATCAGCCAGAACTGCTCCCAACTGAGCGAACTGGTTTTGATTAACAGGGCAGAGAGCGGCAGCAGGACGATGATCGATAAATAAAACAGCGTGTAGCCAAGGCTTAAATTAAAACCGGGCAACACGCTTGGCTGTTTGAAGCGCATGGTGAATCCGATGGGGGTTGGGTCGGGGAAAAAGTTCTGTAGACACAGAGCTAAACGAAAACATAAAGAACACAGAGAAAACCTTTTATTGTTTTTCTCCGTGTGCTCTGTGTTCTTTCTGTTCTCTGTGTCTACAGATCTTTTTGAATACGGACTACTTAGCGCTTAGCAATGCTTGCTGCGATCTGGTCGTAAATTGCGCCGTCGTCAAAATGGGTTTTTTGGGCTTTTTGCCAGCCGCCGAATTCTTCGATGGCGAATAATTTAATCGCCGGGAATTGCTTGGCGTATTTGGCGGCAATGGCTTTGTCTCTTGGGCGCAGATAGTTTTGCGCGGCGATTTCCTGGCCTGCGGGGCTCCACAGGTATTTCAGATATTCCTCGGCCTGTTTGCGTGTGCCTTTTTTGTCGACCACTTTATCGACGATGGCGACTGGTGGCTCGGCTTCGATGGATACGCTGGGGTAAACCACTTCAAAATTGCCACGGCCAAATTCTTTGGCGATCATTTCGGCTTCGTTTTCAAAGGTCACCAAAACATCGCCAATCTGGCGCTGCATAAAGGTGGTGGTGGCGGCGCGGCCACCTGCATCCAGTACGGGGATGTTTTTAAATACGCTGGCTACAAATTCACGCGCTTTAGTATCGTTGCCACCCGGCAATTTTGCGGCATAGCCCCATGCTGCCAGATAGGTGTAGCGGCCATTGCCCGAAGTTTTTGGGTTGGGCACGATCACGCCAACGCCGGGTTTTGTTAAATCATTCCAGTCTTTAATGCCTTTCGGGTTGCCCTTGCGCACGATCAGCACTTGCAAGCTGGTAAAAGGCGCTGCGTCATTCGGTAGACGTTTGGCCCAGTCGGCAGGCAATAGCTTGGCTTTATCCGCGATGGCGTCGATATCGTTGTGCTGATTCATGGTCACCACATCCGCCTGTAGGCCATCGATTACCGAGCGCGCTTGCTTGCTGGAGCCGCCGTGTGACATTTGCAGGGTGATGTCTTCGCCTGATTTGGTTTTCCAGTATTTGGCGAAGGCTGGGTTGTAATCTTTATAGAAATCACGCATGACATCGTAAGACACATTCAGCAAGGTGCTGTCGGCAAAAGCGGGCAGGGTGGTGCTGAGGGCGATGGCAGCGAGCAGGCATTTAAGACGCATGATGATTCCTAGCTAAGGGCAATAGGCGTGATTTTCACGCAGCTTGCGTGTATTTAACAAAGACTATTGAGTGTTATTTAAATAACTAAAGGTGTTTGTTTAAGTATTTTGGTTCCGCAAGGAAGTATCCTTGTAAGAAATCTGCACCACTTTCTTTAGCGATTGCCAGTTGCCCGGCGCTTTCTATACCTTCGATCACGATTTGGCTTTCGATGCCGTGTAGCATTTCTACCAGCTGATCCAGTAATCGCTGCGCCTTACTATTGCCCTCTGCCGCGTGGATGAGCGCTTTATCTAGTTTTACAATTTCCGGAGCTAAAGAAAGCAGGCGGCTAAGATTGGCGTGGCCATAATCATCAAGCGCAATCCGGTAGCCGCGCTGCCGATAATTACGCACCGCGCGGATTAGGTCTGCTTCTTGCGCATCCGGAATCGCCGCCTCAATGATTTCTAGTACCACATTGCTTGGTTTTAAGCCCTGATCTTGCAAAATGCGCTCGAACGTTTCGCCATGTTGTTTTTCAACGGCAATCAGCAGCTCAGGGTGCACATTGAGAAACAGTGTTTTGCCTTTTTGTGGCCCCGCAAGGTGGTTCATTAAATGCAGGCTGCGGCACAGGCGATCAAAGGCCACGAGGCATTCGCCACGGGAGGCACTTTTAAAAACTTCTTCGGGTGAAATGGCTTTACGGCGAATGCTGGCGCGCAGCAGGCCTTCTTCGCCGATGATGGTTTGTGCATCTGCTGCAAAAATAGCTTGAAACACGCTGGTGAGCTCCAGCCCCAGTGCCTTCACCACGATGCCGCGCTCTTTGGTATAGGCAAACTGGGCACTAGGCCAATCGGCAAGGGTATCTTCGGGCACATGCAAAGTGCCGCTGGCATGATGGATAGTGGCTGACATGGTGGGCTCTTTTAATGAGGGCCGTGCTCACTTGCATGATGGCGTGAGCGCGGCAGTAAATCTTTGTGCCCATATGAATCAAGTTAGGCATTAGTCATAGGGTTGCCACACGTTTGCAAATATTGAGTTATCGTAGAGCGGGTGAAACCCGCCCACCAGAACATGCACCGGATGTTGGCTTAACTTGCATACGCATGCACCTAGCGTGCTTGTGCTTACTTACTTGGCTGATAAATCTGATCGAACGTACCACCGTCGCTAAAGTGGGTTTTTTGCGCTTTGGCCCAGCCGCCGAATACGTCGTCGATATCAAACTGGGTTACTTTTGGGAATTGATGGGCGTATTTAGCTGCAGTTGTTGCATCGATCGGGCGATAGTAGTTTTGCGCGATGATTTCCTGGCCTTCTTTGGAATACAGATATTTCAGATATTCCTCGGCTACTTTGCGCGTGCCTTTTTTATCGACCACTTTATCGACTACGGCCACTGGCGGCTCGGCCTTGATTGAGTAGCTTGGGGCGATGATTTCAAATTTATCTTTACCAATTTCTTTCACCACTAATTCGGCTTCGTTTTCCCAAGCTAGCAGTACATCGCCAATGCCGCGCTGGGTGAAGGTGGTGGTTGATCCGCGTGCACCGGTATCGAGTACGGGGACGTTTTTGAAGAGTTTTTGTACATAGTCGCGGGCTTTATCGTCCGAGCCGTAGGTTTTCTTGGCCCAGCCCCAAGCGGCTAGGTAATTCCAGCGTGCACCGCCACTGGTTTTAGGATTAGGGGTGATCACTTTGACATCGCTCTTGATCAGATCGCCCCAGTCTTTAATTGCTTTGGGATTGCCTTTTTTAACCAGAAAGACAATGGTCGAGGTATAAGGCGAAGCGTTGTCTGGCAGCTTTTTTTGCCAGTCAGCATCGAGTAATTTGGCCGGGGTGGCTAGCTCGTCAATATCGTAAGCCAAGGCCAGCGTCACCACATCTGCTTGCAAGCCATCCAGCACTGAGCGGGCTTGCTTGCCCGAGCCACCGTGCGATTGCCGCACGGTGACATCATCACCGGTTTTTTTCTTCCAGTAGCTGGCAAAGGCCTTGTTGTAATCCTGATAAAGCTCACGCGTAGGGTCGTAAGAGACATTCAGGATTTCAACTGAAGCGGCGAAAACGCTGCTGGTAGCAAGGCTAAAAATTAAGCTGGTGATGAGTTTCATATGTGAGCCCCTGTAGTGGATAAGGCTCAGTTTAATCGTGGGTTTTATATATTTTAAAAGAATTAATAATTGTTTTTATATTCCATATTTTTGCTTATGGGAGGACGTGAACAAAAGAATCTTTGTTTAGATAGCGGGGCTCACTTAAAAAATAGCCTTGTAGCATATCTGCTCCGCTCTCTTGTGCGAGGGTTAATTGCTCGGCGCTATTGATGCCTTCAATCACCACTTTGCTACCCATATCGTGTAAGCGCTCCACAAACTGGCACAATAGTTGTTGTGCTTGGGCTGGTGGCTCCTTGCTAATAGTGCTCATTACTACACGATCAAGTTTCACGATTTCAGGGCTGAGTGTAAGCAGGCGGCTTAAATTGCTATTTAAGAAGCCATAGTCATCCACCGCAATGCGGTAGCCCCTGGCACGGTAGTTTTTAATCGCCTGAGCTAAGTGGGCCGTTTGCCCCGCAGGAATGGTCGATTCAAAGATTTCCAGCACAATATCGGCAGGGCTTAAGCCCTGATCTTGCAAGATGCGTTCAAAGGCCTCGATATGTTGTGTGCCGGATGACATCAGTAATTCCGGATAGACATTTAAAAATAGCGTGCGCTGCTTATTAGAGCCCGCTAAATGGTTCATTAAATGCAGGCTGCGGCAAAGCCGGTCAAATTCAACTAAGCAGTCTCCTCCCTGTGCGCTTTTAAAAACATCGGCAGCAGAGAGTGCTTTGCGACGAATACTGGCCCGTAATAATGCCTCTTCGCCAATAATCTGGTGGGTGCTGGCGTCAAACACCGCCAGAAATGCGCTGGTTAATTCCAAGCCTAAAGCCTTAACAACAATGCCTCGGTCTTTTGTACTGGCGAATTGCGCCATAGGCCAGTCATTTAACGTGCCTTGTGGCACGCTAATCATTCCATCATGATGTTTTATTGCAACTAAAGGAGGCATGTTTATTCTCCATTGTGAAAATTTTCACAGCGAATCGCTATTTTTATGAGTTTAATTATTTAATAAATTAAATTATGATATTTAAATATTTTCAGTGTTTGTGTTTATTCTTACAGCAGGTATTAAAAGCAATTGATTTATCGCTGTAATAATTAAGTGATATGTTTGATCTGCCTCTTGAATGGATTGTTTTTTATGTGCTTAGAGTAAGTAATATTTCATTTTTATCTGAACACAGCATTAGTGTGTCCAACAGAATAAAAGTTCCTGCCTGATTGGTTTTTTTATTAATAGTGGCATTATTACAATGATTAAAAACAAGCTGATTTTTTTGCTAAACAAACTAGTGTCTTATTTAGCAAAACATATTTTCTTTTATCAATCAGCGGCATATTAGTCGAGAAATATGACTAAAAGATGATTGGCAATATGGTATTTATGCAGAAGGCGGCTGGTATTAAGGCAGGGCGTCTGGAGTGGGTGTAAAGCCCAGCTTACTTGCAGCAAGCTGGGCATTTTTTAGTTAGTAAGCGCCCATAAAATCGCGTTTACCAATATCTACACCGTTGTGGCGCAGTAGCGCATAGGTGGTGGTGACATGGAAGAAAAACTGGGGCAGGCCGTAAGAGAGCAGGTAGGTTTGGCCATCGAGTTTTTTCTCTTTGGGGGTACCGGGGCGCAACACGATTTCCAGTGCGGCGCTGCCATCAATTTGCTCCGCACTTAGCTCGCTGATCAGGTTTAGTGTCTTTGCGATGCGGGCTTGCAGCTCGGCAAATGTTTGCTCATTGTCTTCATAAGCCGGTACATCAACACCTGCTAAGCGTGCCGGAACGCTTTTGGCAAAATCACAAGCGATCTGCACTTGGCGCACCAATGGAAACATATCTGGATATAAGCGGGTTTGCAGCAGGACGGCCGGGTCTATTTTACGAGCTTCAGCATGAGCTTCGGCTTTCGCTAATACATCAGCAAGAGCGGTGAGTAATTGCTTAAAAACGGGAACGCTGGCGGTGTACATTGAAATGGACATGATGTTCCTTGATCAAGTTTGGGCGGCAGATCCGCGAAGCCATAGATGGGGGCGAGGGGAGATTAATCAATGGCAACCCCCTTGCATAAACCCTAAGTTGCAAGCAAGCGGTTGGGTATGGCTGCGTAATTCGTATTTTATTTATTGCCGTGTCTTACTTTACCGCGCGCTCATAGCTGCTTAAGGCTAAAGAGGCTGGGTCAAGAAAGTTTGAATGAGTGTCTTTGCTTATAAAGATACGTTTAAGTGTGGTGCTGGTTTTCGTGTGATCGAGCTGAAAGAAGCTAATCATTTCTTCGAGCTGATTTGCCTTCGTGCTCATTTCCTCAGAGGCAAAAGAGAGCTCTTCTGATGCCTCTGCATTGAGTTGTGTTGACTTAGCTAACTGGCTGATTGCCTGATTGATTTGATCCAGCCCCATCGTCTGCTCATTTGTGGCCACGCTGATTTCTTGTACCAGATTGGCCGTGTGGGCGATAGCAGGCAACATTTGATCAAGTAAGCAGCCCGCTCTTTCAGATAAAAGCACGCTATTGTCCGCAATTTCACTAATTTCTTGTGCCGCTACCTGGCTGCGTTCAGCCAGCTTGCGTACCTCGGATGCGACTACCGCAAAGCCCTTGCCATATTCGCCAGCCCTGGCGGCCTCAATTGCAGCATTCAGTGCTAATAGATTGGTCTGGTAGGCGATGTCGTCGATGATGCTGATTTTCTTAGCAATTTGGTACATGGCCGTCGCGGTTAGTTTGACGGCTTTTGCACCTTCTATTGTATCTATGGATGATTTGCTGGCGATTCCATCGCATATCCGGGAGTTGTCTGCACTTTGTGCAACGATGGCGGTGATTTCTTCTACTGAGGCGCTGGTTTCTTCAACGCTGCTGGCTTGCTCTATGGCATTTCTACTCATGGAGTGGGCTGATGCGGATAGCTCTACTGAGGTGGAGGCCAGCGTGCTGGCCACACTGCTCACTTGGCTTAAAACCTGTGACAGATTGTTATTCATTTGCTGCACATGAAATAGCACGCTGGATTGATCGTTGGGTGAGAGCCGGATGGAGACGAGCATATTGCCATTTGCAATATTCTGAACTATTTCGGCGGCATAAGCGGGCTCTCCGCCAAGGTTGCGGTAGATTGAGCGAATGACCCAAATGACGAGGGGTGTCATGGTGCAAATCAAAGCGATGGTAACGCCAATCAGCCAAGCGAGTGCCTGATCTACGATGGCACTCGCTTCGGATTCAAGTTGTTTTTGCTGGGCGCTTACTAGCGGAACCAATTCATCAATCGCAAGGCGGTGAGCTTGATAGAGCTCATCCAGTTTTTTCTTTGTTTTAGCGACTTCATCCTGATTGCCTGCTTGCAGTGCGGGTAGGAAGTTTTTGTCGGTTTCTTGGTAAAAAGCATGGGCGGTTTTAAATACCGTTTGCGTGAGCCCTTGTAACAGCAGAGTAGGGAGTGTTTTGGTTTTCCAGCTCTCCTGCCCTTGATAGAACGCTTGTTTAGTTTCTTGTAAGCGCTTAAGTAGTGGTGCTTGTGCCTGATCTGGGGAGCTGCTCAATTGGTTGATAATCAAAAACGATTCAATAATATATTGGGGTGGCGGCAGAATGTCTGCCGTTAAATTATTGGTTTCAGTGATTTGCTTATAAAGATGTCCGTTAATCATGACGGTGATCAGTGATTGGTAGGAGTGGGTGGCTAATACAAGAATACAAAGTAGTATGCTGCCCAGCAAAATGCCTAGCTGTTGTTTGACGGTCATATTTTTAAGAGGCATTTTCTATTTCGCCTTAAATATCCAAATACTTGGGTTTAAGTCAGTTTAGTTATGCTTGAGGTAATCGTGCAGAAAATAGCTTAGCGGTCTGCTTAATGTTTACTCCATACGCTTGGTCAGCTTTTATAGGGATAATTACTTTTATTTTTTTACATTGTAAGTAATTTTAAAAAGCGTTTGAGTGTGGCTATCCATAAAATGGTGCTCAAAATAAAAAAGGCGGCGCACATTGCGCCGCCGTGTTCGGAGTGGCTTATTTTAAGTAGTCAGCTCTGCCCGGTTTCTGAATTCTTCCAAAGCCTCCGGGTTGGCCAGTGCATCTGTGTTTTTTACCGGCCTGCCGTGTACTACATTGCGCACGGCCAGCTCGACGATCTTGCCGCTGATGGTGCGGGGAATATCCCTGACCTGAATGATTTTTGCGGGTACATGGCGTGGTGTGGTGTTGCTGCGTATTACCTGGCGGATGCTGTTTTGCAAATCATCAGAAAGCTCTGCGCCTGTCCGTAAGCGCACAAACAGCACTACGCGTACGTCGTTATCCCAATCCTGGCCGATGGCGATGGATTCTAAAATCTCGGGCAGTTTTTCTACCTGGCGATAAATCTCGGCGGTGCCAATACGCACGCCGCCGGGGTTGAGCACGGCGTCAGAGCGGCCATGAATAATAATCCCGCCGTGGATGGTTTCTTCGGCGTAATCGCCCTGTGCCCATACACCGGGGTATTGACTAAAGTAAGCCGATTTTAGCTTCTCACCCTCTGGATCATTCCAGAAGTGGATGGGCATGGCGATAAAGTGGCGGGTGCAAACCAGCTCGCCTTTTTCGCCGACCACAGGCAGGCCCGCGTCGTTCCAGACTTCCACCGCCATGCCTAGGCCCTTGCATTGCAGCTCACCACTCCAGACTGGCAGGGCAGGGTTGCCAAGGGCAAAGCAGGAAATAATATCGGTGCCGCCAGAGATAGAAGACAGGCAGAGGTCTTGTTTGATATCGCGGTAAACGTATTCAAAGCTTTCATGCGATAGCGGCGATCCGGTTGAAAGAATCGCTTTAAGCTTATCTAAGCGGTGGGTGTTAATCGGTTTGGAATCGGCTTTTTCTAGCGCGGCCAGATATTTGGCGCTGGTGCCAAAGACGCTGATGCCCTCGGCATCGATCAGATCAATCAGCCGGTCGGCCTTGGGGTGAAACGGCGAGCCGTCATACAGCACAATACTTGCACCCAAGGCGAGGCCAGACACCATCCAGTTCCACATCATCCAGCCGCAGGTGGTGTAGTAGCAAAGCGTGTCGCTCATGGTGAGATCGGTATGCAGGCCCAGCTCTTTGACATGTTGTAGCAGCGTGCCGCCAGCGCCGTGCACGATGCACTTGGGAACGCCAGTGGTGCCGCTGGAATACATGATGTAGAGCGGGTGAGCAAAGTCGGTGGGGGTGAATTCTGGCTCGCCACCGGCCTGATAGAAATCCTGCCAGAGTGTGACCTTGGCATTGCTTACCTGAAAGCTGGCCGCTTGCGCCTCTGCATTGGCGTAGGGAACAATAATCAACTGCTCTACCGAAGGAAGCCGACTTACGATTTCTTTTATCTTCTCTGCCAGTTGCAGTGTTTTACCCGCGTAGCGATAGGCTGCACAGGCAATCAAGACTCTGGGCTCTATCTGGCCGAACCGATCAGTCACGCCTTGCGTGCCAAAATCGGGCGAGCAAGAAGACCATATTGCACCCAAGCTGGCTGTAGCCAATGAGCCGACAATGGTTTGCCAAGTATTGGGCATCATCGCGGCCACCCGGTCGCCATAGCCTACACCCGCTGCGCTCAGGCTTTTTTGCAAACCGGCCACATGGGCGGCGAGTTCCTGATAGCTAAGCACTTCGCGCGAGCCATCTTCCGCAATAGAAATCAGTGCTGGATGCGCATCGCGGCGGCGCAGCAGATGTTCGGCAAAGTTGAGCTTGGTTTGGTTGTACCAATTAGCGCTCGGCATTTCCGAGCCTTCAGTCAGCACTTCGCTGGCAGGCTGGCTGAATTTGATCGCAAAGAAATCGACAATCGCCAGCCAGAATGCCACCCGATGCGCCACGCTCCAAGCGTGTAGCTGTGCGTAATCGGCCAGCTCAAGGCTATGCGCCTGATTAATATGGCGGCGAAACGCATCCATCTGCGTAGCAGCAACCTGCTCAGGTGAGGGAGTCCAAAGCGCTTCTTGCATGTCGATTCCTTTATGTTAACTTACATAAAACCCACACCTTTAACCACGGAGGGAAGGAGAACACGGAGGATCACGGAGAAAAGCAAATTCAAATATGCTCGCGATGTAGTTGTTTTTCTCCGTGTAACTCTGTGTTCTCCGTGTTTCAAGATTTGGGTTTTCTGGTTTTTGACTTAATCTGGGCTATCTGCCTGATTTTTTGGGTGGGCCGCTATAAAGGCTGGGTGCGCGTTGGCTAGGGTTTCTACTCTTAGGATTTTTGGGTAAGCATCGAGTGGCACATTAAAGCGGCGGGCGGCATAGATTTGGGGGATCAGGTAGGCATCGGCCATGCTGATTTCGCCAAAGCAATAGCCGCTCTCACCAATAAGCTGCTCAACCGCAGCCAGCCCTTGGCTAATCCATTCATTAATCCACGCCGTAATATCGCCTTCTTTGCATTGATAGTTCTGGCGCAGATAGTTGAGCACGCTGATGTTATGCAGCGGATGCACATCACAAGCGATCAGTGCCGCCATGCCGCGAATCTTTGCGCGTTCAAACAGATCTTTGGGTAGCAGTGGGGTTTCCGGGTAGCGCTCTTCCAGATATTCGATAATCGCTGGCGACTGGATAATCGCTTCCTGAGCTTGATCGAGCAAAGCGGGGACACGCGCTTGGGGATTTACGCTGAGATAAGCCGCATCTTTTTGCTCGCCCTTGAGCAAGTTGACCGGCACCGCTTCATAAGCCAGCCCTTTGAGCGCCAGCACAATCCGTACACGGTAGGACGAGGTGGAGCGGTAGTAGCCGTAGAGTTCCATGCTTAAACCTTATTTATTTGACGCATCATGGTGGGTTACGCCCAAAAAACTGGGCTAACCCACCCTACGAAACCTTTGGTTCTTTATTTCGCAGCTAAAATCACGCCACGGCATTCGCCGAAGCCGATGCTTGGGTGGCCGTCTTTTTTGCAACGGGCTCGCATAATGATTTCGTCGCCGTCGGCCAGAAAACAGCGCTCTTCACCGGAATCCAGCTTGATCGCTTGTTTGCCGCCATTGCTCAGCTCCAGCAGGCTGCCGAGTGCATCAGCGCTTGGACCGGATAAGGTGCCGGTGCCGAGCAAATCGCCAGAGCGCAAGCTGCAGCCATTGACGGTGTGATGGGTAATCAGCTGTGCCACGGTCCAGTACATATTCAGCGTGTTGGACAAGCCCAGACGGTGTGGCGGCAGGCCTTGGGTTTTTTGTGCTGCGGTGTGCAGCAGCACTTCCAGCTCGATATCAAAAGCGCCATTGGCCTGATCGGCTGCATCATAAAGATAAGGCAGCGGCTGTGGGTCTCCCTCAGGGCGAGCAGGTTGAGCGGTGCGATAAGGCGCAAGCGCTTCGGCTGTCACTACCCAAGGCGATACGGTGGTGGCAAAGTTTTTCGCCAGAAATGGTCCGAGCGGCTGGTATTCCCAAGCTTGTAAATCGCGTGCCGACCAATCGTTGAGTAAGCAAAATCCTGCGATATGTTCGTGGGCATGGGCAATGCTAATCGCCTCGCCTTGCGGATTGCTGCCTGCTACCCAGATGCCTAGCTCCAGCTCGTAATCTAAACGGGCCGATGGAGTGAGCGCGGGCACTTCCTGGCCGGGTTTGAGCGTTTGGCCCATTGGGCGGCGCACGGCAAAGCCGCTTGGGTAAATTGTCGAGGAGCGGCCGTGGTAGCCAATCGGCACGTATTTGTAATTAGGTAGGAGTGGATTATCTGGGCGGAATAATTTACCGACGTTTACTGCGTGATGAATGCCGGTATAGAAATCGGTGTAATCGCCGATTTTTGCAGGCAAGTGCATTTTGCAAACGCTGGCTGGGCGCAGCAGGGTTTCGCCTTGTGCTTGCAGGCTTTTAAGTTGGGTGTAATCGGCATCGAGCAGCTCTAATAGGCGCTCACGCAGCGCCAGCCTTGCGCTACTTGGCAGGGCAAAAAAAGCATTCAGCGATTTGCCACTGGCCGCTTGCGCAGCACTCAGAGCTTCGCCGGTAAATAAGCTGTTTTCGACTGCGGTTTGCAAATCAAAAATAAAATCACCAATCGCTACCCCACCGCGCGGCGGCAAGCCTTCCGGGCTAAAAATCCCGAAAGGCAGGTTTTGCAGCGGGAAATCACGGTGATCATTAGCAGAAGTAACCCAGCTGAGGCGATATGTAGTGGAAGTCATGAGGGGCTCCGTTGGGTTTTATTAAAAAGTTCTGTAGACACAGAGAGCGGTGAGAACACAGGTCATAAAAGTTCTGTAGACACAGAGATCAGGGAGAACACAGGGCACACAGAGAAAAACTAAGTCTATTTAGGACATGGCTCGGATTAACTTCCCCTCTTTCGCCATTCTGGATCCCCGATAAAAACTCTCGGGGATGACGGGGCATCACTTCGGGATGTTATTTCGCGCCAGATCCTTAAGGTTTTCTCAGTGTGCTGCTTTTTAAACTCTGTGTTCTCTTTGTCTACAGACTTTAGGGTTTTAACTCGGCCTTTCTGGTGTTCTCTGTACCTACAGATTTTAGGTTTTTGATTTAAATCTGGTTTTTATTAAATGTTTTGGGCATGTCTGCCCAGCAGTCGTCGTAGTTTGTCTGAAACTGTGCGCATTCCAGTGCGTATTGCGTTGGGCGAATCACGCCGTGGGTTTCAAACATAAATGCCATAGTGCGCTCGATTTTTTGCGGTTTTAATTCAGCGCTGCTGGCATTGATAAAAGTTCTGGCATCTGGCCCGTGAGCACTCATCACGTTATGCAAGGAGCAGCCTCCCGGCACAAAACCACCGGCCTTGGCATCATACTCACCGCGTACCAAACCCATAAATTCGTTCATTAGATTACGATGAAACCAAGGTGGGCGGAAGGTGTTTTCAGCAACCATCCAGCGTGGTGGGAAAATCACAAAGTCGCAATTGGCCTGCCCAGTCACGGCGGATGGCGAGGTCAGCACGGTAAAGATTGAAGGATCGGGATGGTCGTAACTCACCGTACCTATAGTATTAAAGCGGCGCAAATCATATTTATACGGCACGCTATTGCCGTGCCACGCTACTACATTAAAGGGCGAATGGCTCAGCGTGGTGGCCCAGAATTCACCTAAGAATTTTTGTACCAACTGTGTGCTCTGATCCACATCTTCATAGGCTGCAACCGGTGTTAAGAAATCGCGTGGGTTGGCAAGGCCGTTGCTGCCGATGGGCCCCAGATCGGGAATACGGAAAGGCGAGCCGTGGTTTTCGCTGATATAGCCGCTGGCGCTGGCGCCCAGCAGCTCCACACGGAATTTCATCCCGCGTGGAATTACGGCAATTTCTTCAGGCTCGATTTCTAATACGCCTAGCTCAGTGACTAAGCGTAAACGGCCAAGTTCCGGCACCAGCAGCATCTCACCGTCGGCATTAAAAAACGCCCGCTGCATCGAACAGTTAGCACGGTAAAGGTGGATGGTGATGCCTTCTGGTGCGTCGCTATTGGCGGCCATGGTGATTAGGCCGTCGATAAAATCAGTCGGCGCATCAGGAATCGGCAGCGGATCCCAGCGCAGGCGGTTAGGGGTGATGGCGCCTAGCTGGCTGCTGGGGCGTTGTTTTTCTAAACGCTCAAATTTGCCGTGGGCCGCCGATGGCAGGATGCGATACATCCAGGTACGGCGCAGCTCGGCACGCGGCACGGTAAAGGCGCTGGTAGAAAACTGCTCCGGGTATAAGCCATAAGGGGCTTTTTGTGGTGAATTTTGCCCTTCCGGTAAAGCACCTGCCAATGCCTCACTGGCAAATTCATTTCCAAACCCTGATAGGTAAGACAAAGTAGCGTGTGACATGGCATCGTCCTTTTTACGTTATGCGTAATTAGTTTACGCAAAACATAATTTGATTTTAAATACTCGTCAAGCTATAAACGCCTATCCCCGTATTTCAGTGGTAAAAACGCATGGCAGAAAACGATAGACGGCAAAGTGTGGGCTCAGCAGAAGTGGCTGCGCATATTTTAAAAGCACTGGCCGATCTGGCTCCCGCGACATCTCTAACCCATTTGGCCGAATACGCCGGTATGCCCGCCAGCAAAGTACATCGCTATTTACAGGCGCTGATTGCCACGGGTTTTGCTGAGCAAGATTCAGCCAGCAATCATTACGCCCTCGGTCATGAGGCCTTACGTGTAGGCCTGATTGCGCTGGGCAAGATGGACGTATTGAAAGTCGCCACGCCTTATCTTTTAAATTTGCGCGATCAACTGAATGAAACGGTGTTTTTTGCGGTATGGAGCAATAAGGGCGCAACTGTTGTGCAAGTTGAGCAGGCGCTTAGATCAATCAGTCTGATTACCCAGGTGGGATCGGTATTGCCTCCGTTTAAATCGGCCACTGGCTTAGTTTTTAGCGCGTATTTGCCTGAACAGGAGCTCAAACTTTTACTGCAAGAAGCGGTTATTTCTGAGGTAGAAGCTCAGCAAATCAATTCCCTGTTGGCCAATATACGCAGTCAGGGCTGGCATAGCATTCAAGGCCTGTTAATTAGCGGCGTCGATGCCATCTCCGCCCCGGTATTTAATGCCCGCAAGCAAATTATCGGGGTCGCTACCGTGGTCGGTTCATCCTCTTCTGCTTTGCAACCAGAGGCAGAGAGTGAGCTGGTGCAAAGGCTACTGGAGGCCACTCAAGCCATTAGCCGCAGGATGGGCGCGGTTTGAGGTGGTTTTGAAAGATGGTTAAGTCTTAAGCCACAGAGAACACTGAGGGCACAGAGTTTCACAGAGAAAAGCATCTTGTAAACGAGGCATGGCTGTGGAGCGTTTTATTGGGTTTCTCTGTGTTCTCTGTGGTTCAATATTTAGCAAAATCAGCTAAACATATATCGTTAAATCACTTTTAATTTGAATATGGCAAGCCAGCCGGACTAGCTCGGGTGTATCGGGAACCGTGAGAGGGGAATCGGCAGCCAGCCCTGCATGGCGGGCCATGACATTTCTTTCTTTGCCTCCCAGCGTCACCATCCCTCCGCTGCCTGCGTGTTCTAAACGTACTTTACATGCCCCACATGTTCCCTGACCGCAGCGCCATGCGAGTTGTAATTTTCCATCGCTTACCAATGATCTGACGGCAGAAATGAGTATGCTGTCTGCTTCAGCGTCGCATTCCAGACGGGTGGAATCCTGTATGTTGATGAAAGTTAATTTGTACATGTGCGGCCAGCTAAGCTTAGTCCTAAGATGAAGGAACAACTCATATTGTAACTGGCCATGATCAAGAAAATCCCCATTGAAGTGCTAAAGATCGGTATGTACATCCATGATCTGAATGTGGACTGGATGGATCATCCCTTTTTGCGCAAGCAGTTTGTGGTTAAAACGGATGAAGATCTGCAGAAGATCATAGCCTCAGGCACGCATGAAGTGTATATCGATACCGATCGTGGTCTTGATTATGCGCATGCGCCTACGGTAGACGAAGTCAATGCGTCTATTGAGGAGGAGATGGTGAGAATTGCCACCGCACCAGCGCCGGTTATTCAGGTATCAAGCACAGAAGAAATGACCCGTGCCAAGCGCATTCATAAGCAGGCGCATAATTTGGTGCGCACAGTGATGCAAGATGCCCGCATGGGTAAAGCGATTCAAATGGATGATGTAGAAGAAGTGGTCGAGGCGATTACTGATTCTATTTTGCGTAATGGCAGCGCATTAATGGGCTTATCCGGGATTAAAGATAAAGACGAATATACTTTTCTGCATTCGGTGAGCGTTTGCACGCTGATGGTGACTTTTACTAAAAGTATGAATTTTCCGGCGGAATTAATTCGCCAGGCAGGTATTGGCGGCTTATTGCACGATACGGGTAAAACGATGGTGCCGAATGAAATACTGAATAAACCGGGGCGATTAACAGAGGCAGAGTTTGAAGTGATGCGCTCGCATCCTATGGAAGGTTTTAAAATATTGGCGAAAATTGATTCAATTGGCGATATTCCCCTGGAAATTACTTTGCATCATCACGAGCGTATGGATGGCAGTGGTTATCCGCATAAATTGCCCGGCGAAAACATTACCCAGTTAACGCAAATGGCTTCGGTGGTGGATGTATACGATGCCATTACTTCGGATCGCTGCTATCACAAAGGCATGCCTGCATCGGAAGGATTAAAAAAATTATGGGAATGGAGCAAATTCCACTTTAATCCAACGCTGGTTCAAGCTTTTATGCGTACCGTCGGTATTTATCCGGTGGGCTCTCTGGTGAAGTTAGAATCAGGCCGTTTAGCCGTGGTGCTGGAGCAAAATGAGGGCAATTTATTAATGCCAAGGGTAAAAGCTATTTTTAGCACCAAGGCCAATACTTATATCCCCCCTGTAGAAATCGATTTATCTAAACCCATGGGCCTAGGCGGGGCGGACCGTATCACGGGCCATGAATCGCCAGATAAATGGGGAATCGACATCACCCGATTCTTGATTCCTCCAGGGTAAAAAGGCAAAAAAGGTCTGTAGACACAGAGAGCGGGAAGAACACAGAGTATTCTGCTTTTCATCTCTGTGTGCTCTGCGTCTACAGAACTTAGGGTTTGCGTGTGTTTACTACAGACCTTTTTGCTTCAAGATCCCATCCAATCGCCGCGCCATTGGCGTGCGCATCAAAAACAATAGCCCCAAGATGGCCGCATAGATAAGCGGGGTTGTTAAATCTCGTTTTACCAGCCACAGATAATGCAGCACTCCCAAGCTAGCAATCAGATAAACCAGCTTATGCAGGCGTTGCCATTGGCGTTTTAGTTTGCGTATCGCGGCTTGATTCGATGTGGCCGCCAGCGGAATCAGCAAGACAAAAGCCAAAAATCCAACGGTTACAAAAGGGCGTTTGATCACGTCGTGCCAGATGGCTGCGGGGTCTAGGCCATGATCGAATACAAAGAAGGTAAGCGCATGAATAAAGGCGTAAAAAAACACATAAAGCCCCAGCATGCGGCGGTAAAGCAGTAGCTTTCCATAAGCACTAAGCCGGCGTAGCGGTGTAACGGCGAGGGTGATCAGCAGAAAATTCAGCGTCCATGTGCCGGTTTGCCGAGTTAAAAACTCAATCGGGTTAATGGCTTGCCCTGTTGAAAATATAATCCAAGCCAGCGGCAAGAGACAGGCGATAAAGAGTAGAGGTTTACTAAAACGCATCGCGGCAAGCTCATTAAATAAGGGTTAGCGGTTTAGTCGTTTGATACTGCTTAATCTGACATCCGGTCATATCGGTATAATGCCAATCCTCGCATAAGGAAATGGCTATGTCGCAGAGCATTATTCACGTCGCGCACCGTATTGTGGTGAAAGTTGGCTCTAGCTTGGTTACCAATGAAGGCCGTGGTTTAGATCACGCCGCTCTTTTGCGCTGGGCGCAGGAAATTGCCGAAGTCTCAAAAATGGGCAAACAGGTGGTGCTGGTCTCATCTGGCGCAATTGCCGAGGGCGTGGCGCGCTTGGGCTGGTCGCAAAAGCCGACTTCGGTACATGAAAAACAGGCTGCCGCTGCTGTTGGGCAGATGGGGCTATGTCAGGCTTATGAGAGCGCTTTTCGCGCTTATGGCTTAAAAACTGCGCAAATTCTGCTTACGCACGAAGATCTGGCCGATCGCACCCGCTATTTAAATGCCCGCTCAACCTTGATGACGCTGCTCAATCTGGGCGTGATTCCCATCATTAATGAAAACGATACGGTGGTGACTGCCGAAATTAAATTTGGCGATAACGATACCTTGGGCGCTTTGGTGACTAATCTGATCGAAGGTGATGCGCTGATTATCCTGACCGATCAAACCGGTCTTTATACGGCCGATCCTCGCTCTAATCCCAATGCCAAGCTGGTTGAAGATGCTCAAGCAGGGGACTCCACTCTGGAAGAAATGGCTGGCGGCGCAGGCTCTAGCGTGGGCACGGGTGGTATGTATACCAAGATTATTGCCGCCAAACGCGCAGCCAGAAGCGGCGCATCGACCGTGATTGCCAGTGGCCGAGAGCACGAGGTATTAGCGCGCCTCGCCCGAGGTGAGCGGATTGGCACTCAGCTAACGGCACAATCAACGCCACTCGCCGCTAAAAAGCAATGGATTGCTGATCATTTGCAACTGAAAGGGTCGGTTGTTTTGGATGCTGGCGCGGTACGGGCGCTGCGTTTACAAGGCTCCAGCCTGCTGCCTATTGGCGTAAAAGAAGCGCTTGGCGATTTCTTGCGCGGGGATGTGGTGAGCTGCGTGGATGCGAGTGGAGTAGAAATTGCTCGCGGCCTGGCGAACTACAGCGCTGCTGAAACCCGCCGGATTATGTGTTTACCCACAGGGCAGATCGAAGCGGCCTTGGGCTATATCGACGAATCAGAGCTGATTCATCGCGATAATATGGTGTTGATGGGCGTGTAGTTCGTGCAGAGGGCAAAGATTGCCCTCTGCCTTGCTGGCCGCAGTTTTTATCGAACAATCTTGAGTGGTTCGTTCGAGGTCATTGAATCGACGATTTTTTCTACCGAAGCCGGTGCGCCTCCCCAGCAGAATTCTTTAGCCAATTTGAATTGATAGCCATTGCGCTTATCTTTAAAGATAAGCTCCCATGGGCGGTTGAGGTCTTGCCATTGATCGCCGCTTAAGTAGGCATAGCTGCGATACTGTTTGGTTTTGCAATCAATGCCCTCAAAACTGACATTTCTTACCTTGCTGCCCTTGCTGGTCACGGCTACAGCGTAGCGAATAATTTCATCTTCCCCCACCATAATGCCATCCAGCGCAACTTCAAATTTATTCATTCTGGAATCGTAATTGGCGGTGAATTCTTGCCATTTCTGGAGTTTTGTAGGGTCAGGTTTGCTAAACGCCTTTTCTTCCGGCTTGGGAGGTGGTGTGTCTTTGAGCAGGCGGGAGATCGTCGTGCCATCGCTCTCTATTCCTGCTGGGCGACTTGTATTGTATTCAGCGGCGTTGGCCAAGAGAGGGATGGCAAGCAGGGCCAAGAGCAAAAAGCGTTGCATGTTTATCCTTAAAAATGATTCAAATTAATGCCGGATTCTGTGAATAGGAATACTACGCGTGGGACGAATACTAAACCATGTGGCCTGCAAGGTAATATGTTGGATACCGTAACGCTCGCCTAGCATATGGTTGATGTGTTGCAGCTGCAAGGGCCAGGTTTCCGGTTTTTCGATCACAATATGCGCCGATAGCGCCACTTTGCCGCCCGATATATTCCAGATATGCAAATCATTGACTTCTACCACGCCTTTTTCGGATGCCAAAGCTGCACCGATTTCTTCCAGATTTAAATGTTGCGGCACGCCTTCCATAAGGACATGCGTGGCTTGGCGTAGCAGGTTCCACGTTGAGCGCAAAATCAGCATCGAAACCACAACCGATAAAATCGGATCAATCGCTTGCCAGCCGGTAAAGTAAATCACAGCGCCTGCGGTAATCGCGGCCACGGATCCCAGCAAATCGCCCAGCACATGAATCATCGCCGCACGGCTATTTAGATTGTCGTGATCATGCGACAGCTGCCAAGCCGAAATGATATTCACCAGCAGGCCAATCACGGCAATAATCATGACGCCCATGCCGTTTACGGGATGAGGATCGAGCAAGCGGCTAACGGCTTCCACCACGATCCATACCACTAAGGCAATCATCGCCAGGCTATTGATGAGTGCTCCGATAACCTCGGCCCGCGCGTAGCCGTAGGAGTTGGCGGCATTGGCGGGGCGCTGGCCGATGAGATTGGCGATCAGGGCCAGCAGTAGCGCGGCGGCATCGGTAAACATATGGCCTGCATCTGAAATCAGTGCCAGCGAGCCGGTCATTACGCCACCAATCAGTTCAACAAGGCCGAAGCCACCCGTGATAATCAGCGCCACCAACAGCCTTTTTTGCGAGCTAGGCTTGCCGTGATTATGGTGATGATGGGCATGATCAAAGGTGTGATCGTGGTGTTCGTTATGCCCGCCGGGCTGATCGTGCGGGTGCTCGTGTTGATGCGGCATTTATTTTTCCTGATAAATAGATGACTTGATCGCTTGTGAGCATGCCAGATGCTTGATGTAATTCGGCAACTCTCTACACGATAGATAAACCTAGCTCTGTACTGGTTTTGCTTTGCTAGGCGGGCCAATACGTTCCTGACGGATTGTGACTTGAAAACCATGATTACTGGCAAGGGTAACGTGGGCACGGTGCAGCTCGGCAATGCGATGCACAATCGATAATCCTAGCCCTGCACCGGTTTGGCTTTGGCCGGGCGGTCGATAAAAGCGCTCACCTAGGCGGGCCAATACCTCGGGCGCAACGCCGGGGCCATTATCGCTAATGCATATGGAGTTTTGATTGATCTGGATCGTGATGGCCGTGTTTTCTCCGGCGTAGCGCTTGGCATTATCGAGCAAATTGCGCAGTAGCAGCGCCAGTAATCCCGCGTGCCCATACCAAGTGCCGGTATTTTCTGTATGTAAGTATTCCGGGGCTAGCCCTGCATCTTGTAATGCGTACTCGGCTAGTTGCACGATATCTACTTTTTGATCTGTTTGAATGGCAGCAAAATCTAAGCGGGCGAGTTCAAGCAATTGTCCGACCAGATGGGTGCTGCGATCCACGCCCAGCAGAGCTTGTTTTAACGCTTTTTCACGCGCTTCGGGGCGCGGGCTGCCTTGGGCCAGCTCGATTTGTACGCGTAATCCGGCCAGAGGCGTGCGTAGCTCGTGGGCCGCATCGGCAGTAAATCGCCGCTCTTTTTCTAAGGTGGCGCTCACTTGGGCAAAGAGTGTATTGAGCCGGTTGCGTAGCGGTGCAATTTCACGCGGCACGGCGAGGGTGAGTGCTTCCAGATTATCGGGGGCACGGCGGGCAAGTTCGGCATCGACGGCACGCAGTGGCAGTAATCCTTGCCGAATAGCCAAGAGCAGCAGCGGCAATAGAATGGCCAAGGCAATCATGGCGGTGATCCCTAGATATTCAATGATTTCATCAATCAACTGCTCGCGCTTTTGGTGTGGCTCGCCCACGATAAGTTGTCGCTCATCATTTTGGCGAACGGCGATTTCCCAGCGGTGATCATCCATTGTGATGGTGCGGGTTTTTTTCTCGTATTCGGTTTGAAACGGCAAAACATACTCACTGCTGGAGAGCAAAAGCTTGCCTTCACTGCTGTAGAGGCTAAAAACTACACGGGGTAAGTGATCGGGTTTGCCACTGATTAAGATTTTTAAATCGTCGCTGTCGTCCAGGCTTTGCCAAAGCAGCTCGGTATAAACATAAAGCTGTTTATCCAGCAGCTCGTTGACTTCATCGTGGGTTTCATAGAGCAAAACGGCGCTGAATGCGGCCCAGGTGAGTGAGGTGAGTAGCAGCACCAGTAGGGTAAGCCGTGTGGCAAGCGAGGCGCTTTTCAGCCAATTTTTCATGTTTCTAATCGCCAGCCCAGATTCCGAGCATTGCGTATGACTACTTTATTTAGCTTTTTGCGTAAATGCGAGAGATGTACATCGAGGGTGTTGCTTTCAATATCCTGCTGCCAGCCATAGAGCTTTTCTTCAAACTGGGGGCGTGATAAATAATGCGGATGATTCGCCATTAAAAGATGCAATAGTCGGTATTCCATCGCCGTGAGATTGAGTATCTGGCCTGCTTGTTGCACCGATTGATGTGCCGGATCGAGCACCAGATCCTGCCAGCATAGCTCGCCATCATGTTTGCCCAGACCACGGCGTACTAAAGCCCGTACCCTTGCGCAAAGCTCACCTAAGGCAAAGGGCTTGATCAGATAATCATCTGCCCCCGCATCCAGCCCCTTGATGCGATCTTCAATACTGTCTCTGGCCGTGAGTAAGAGTACTGGCAAATGGCCGCGCTCGCGGCGTATCCACGCCAAAAGCTGCAAGCCATCCATACGCGGCAGGCCAATATCCAGCACTACACCATCAAAGCTATGCTCCGTCATCAAGGCTAGCCTGGCCGATTCGCCGTCTTTTAGCCAATCGACCACAAAGCCAGCATCGCTTAAACCCTCGGCAATGCCATCGCCTAAGAGGGCATCGTCTTCAACCAGTAGTAAGCGCATATTTATCCTTGATGGCCTTCCGCTGGCTTGAGCCAGAGGATTAATCGTCTAATTTAGATTTTACTAAGTCTAAGGTTTTTGGATCGAAATAAACGTCTACTTTTTGGCCTTCCTTATTCCAGCCTTCAATTTTGTAACAATTGCCAGATTCTTTAAACTCTTTCACCTTGTAGCCCATCGCTACAATTTTGGTATGAGCCACGCTGCCAGCTAGCCATTCCGATTTTGGGTGGGTGGCGCAGTAGTAGTTATCAGCCATACTGAAAGAAGAAGCAGCAAGCGTGGTGATGGCAAGTAAAGTAGCGATTTTCATAGTGTTTTCCTTGAGGAAGATGAATAAGTGATGCCATTTCACCACAGCACTATGAAGTGAAACTTAAGCGCGTCTTAAATTGAGCCCTGATGGTGATTTTTTCATTTAAGTATGATTTTAAAGGTTGAAGTTGCCTTGTTCTTAGTCATGCAATAACGGCAGGGCTTGACGAGCTTGCTACAATAGATCTTTTTCGCTCGGAGACATCCATGTCCAGCCGCCCAGAGCACCAGCAAGCCGCCGATTTAAGTGGCCTCAATTGCCCGCTGCCTATCCTGCGCACTAAAAAGGCGCTTGCCACGATGCAAAGTGGTGAAGTGCTGCATGTGATCTGTACCGATCCGGCGACGCCAACCGATTTCACCGCCTTTTGCCGCCAAACAGGGCACGAGCTTATCGAGACCTGGCCGCAAGACGATAAATTTTTGTTTTTGATTCGTAAACGCTAAGAGTCAGGCCAAATATGTTTACCTGCTGATGTTGCGTAGCTTTTGGAAATCGCGAACTAAAAACCTTTGATGAAGAGGAGAGAGTGCTAAACCTTAAACCGCAGAGAAGGCAGAGAGCACAGAGTTTCACCGAGAAAAACAACGGTTAGATGATTTTCTCTGTGGCACTCTGTGTCCTCGTTTTACTCTGTGGTTTAAGGTTTTTTTCTGCGAAACATCAGTTACTCATTCACAAATACTGAGAATCAAAATATGAGCAAATCAATCACCATTATCCGCCCCGACGACTGGCATCTGCATTTACGCGATGGCGATTTAATGGCTGCCGTCTTGCCGCATACCGCTAAGGAGTTCGCACGGGCAATTGTTATGCCTAATCTGAAGCCGCCAGTGACCACCGTAGATGCGGCATTTGCCTATCGCCAGCGGATTTTGGAAGCCCTGCCTGCAGGCGTGCAGTTTGATCCGATGATGGTGCTGTATTTAACCGATCACTTAATCCCTGAAGAAGTGGTGAAAGCTAAGCAAAGTGGTTTTGTAAAAGCAGTGAAGCTTTATCCTGCTGGAGCGACGACTAATTCGGATTCCGGCGTGACTAACTTCGATAAAGTCATGCCTGCCTTAGAAAAAATGGCCGAGCTGGGCCTGCCATTTTTGGTGCACGGTGAAGTGACCGATCCGCAGGTGGACGTGTTTGATCGTGAAGCGGCGTTTATCGATAGCGTGCTGATGGTATTGCAGCAGCGGCTGCCTAAATTAAAAATTGTGTTTGAACATATCACCACCAGGCAGGCGGCTGAATATGTCTTAAAGGCTGGGCCAAATATTGCAGCTACGGTTACACCACAGCATTTATTGATGAATCGAAATGCCTTGTTTACTGGCGGAATTCGTCCGCATCATTATTGCCTGCCGGTACTGAAGCGTGAAGAGCATCGTCGTGCGCTTCTGGCGGCGGTGACATCTGGTAGCAAAAAATTCTTCCTAGGCACGGATAGTGCACCTCACGCTAAGCACACCAAGGAGGCGGCCTGTGGCTGCGCGGGTATTTATTCTGCCCATGCTGCGCTGGCTTTATATGCCGAAGCGTTTGAGTCGGTCGGAGCGCTTGATTTACTCGAAGCCTTTGCCTCTAAAAATGGCCCGGCTTTTTATGGCCTGCCAGAAAACACGGATACAGTCACTTTGCTTAAAGAAAGCTGGCAAGTGCCAGCCAGCTATCCATTTGGTGAGCACAATGTTGTGCCTTTACGCGCCGGGGAAGAAATCCATTGGAAGCTGGTTTGAAAACGATTTTAGTTAGCCGTGCCGTGTCAAAACCCGGCTGGTGGATGTTTGGCGTGGCGATGATTGCCGTCGCTTGGTGGGGCCAGCCCTTGATCGATTCGGTGCACTTTGAAAATCATTTCTTTGGCGTGTTCTGGTATTCCATGGTTGTCTTGGGCTTGATGTTCTGGGCGCTGCCGGGCGAGCAATATACCGACGGCACTATTCTGGAGCGTCGTACCATGTTGCTGGGGCTTGTGCCGGTATGGAGGAAAAGCGAGCCCGTGAGTGGTTTTGAGCGGGTAGAGCTCACGCAAGAGCCTAATGTTTTTGGCAAGGATAGCGTGTGGCTTAGCCTGATTAATCGCGAAGATGGCGAAACCACTCGTCGCTTTGTGTTCGCATATTTCCCTGCCAGCCAACGGGGAATCGCTAAAGCACAGCAAATGGCCGGTGATTTATCACAAATAAGCGGTTTGCCATTTGCACAAGCAGCCCCAGAGGTGTGATAATCCGCCGCTGCGGAGCAGGCTAGACAGTCGCTGCCATACTTTTAGGGTATGGGGGAGGAAAGTCCGGGCTCCATAGGGCAGGATGCCGGTTAACGACCGGGCGTTGCAAGGCGACGGAAAGTGCAACAGAGAGCTGAACCGCCGATGGCCCAAGTTAAAAGCCTTTATTGATACAAGGCCGGATTGGGATCAGGTAAGGGTGAAAAGGTGTTCCCGTCAGGGATGCAGGCCGCAAGGTTTGTCGGTAAGAGCGCACCGCGGACGTGGTAACACGGACGGCAGGGTAAACCCCATCCGGAGCAAGACCAAGCAGTAGACGTTGAGGTGGCCCGCCGAGTCTACGGGTAGGTTGCACGAGCCCAGTAGCAATGCTGGGCCTAGAGGAATGACTGTCACCTTGGGGTAACTCAAGGCTACAAAACCCGGCTTATCGGCCGGCTCCGCAACCCCAATAAGTAAAAAAGCCGATCTACGTATAGATCGGCTTTTTTGCGCTTATGGGATTCGTTTTACTGAGTAAAAAACGCTGCAAAGCGCTTGTCGATTTCTTCTGGGGAAACATCTTCAATATGTGTAGCAAGGCTCCAGATATGGCCAAACGGGTCTTTTAATGTGCCCATTCTATCGCCATAAAACTGATCGCTGACTGCGCGTAGCTCAACAGCACCGTGTTTAATGGCTTGCTCAAAAGCAGCGTCTACATTTGCTATATACAGCATGATGCTCACTGGTGAATTACCCAAAGTGGCTGCGCTTATATAGCCCATTTCTGGATGCTCGTCGGCCAGCATAATGGATGAATCGCCAATTTTAACTTCGGCGTGAGCGATTTTGCCGCTTGGGTCGGCTAAGCGCATCACTTCTATGGCATTAAAGGCGCTTTTATAAAACGCAATGGCGCTAACTGCATCGTTGACTATTAAGTAAGGCGTTGCTGTGTGATAGCCGTCTGGTATAGCTTTCATTGCTGCATCCTTGTTCAAAAGTAACTCAACATAGCGCGCTCGGGATTAAGCCGCGCCTTTATTAGCCTGCCGGACATTTTCTAGCGGACATCGCTTAAATCCGACAGGCTGCACGACCCGCTTTAATTAAGCAGACTGTGATCTTCACTACCAATAAAGCGGTAAATCACGGCACCTAAGATGGCTCCGGCAATTGGGGCCAGCCAAAATAGCCAGAGTTGGCCGATAGCAAAGTCACCCGCAAATAGCGCAACTGCGGTACTACGTGCCGGATTGACCGAGGTGTTGGTCACAGGAATACTGATCAGGTGAATCAGTGTGAGTCCCAGACCAATGGCGATCGGTGCAAAGCCCTGTGGAGCACGTTTGTCTGTAGCGCCCAAGATGATGATCAGAAACATCATGGTCATCACCACTTCCGTGATCAGCGCGGCAGCCATTGAAAACTTGCCCGGTGAGTAGTCACCGTAGCCATTTGAAGCAAAGCCACCTAGGGTCGTAAAGTCTGCTTTGCCGGTCACAATAAAATACAGCACGGTTGCTGCCACAATCCCGCCTAAAACTTGGGCAACGATATAAGGGATAAGTTGATTGGCGGGGAAGCGCTTGGCCGCCCAGAGGCCGATAGAAACGGCGGGGTTAAGGTGGCAGCCAGAAATATGGCCTATCGCGTAGGCCATGGTTAGTACGGTAAGACCAAAAGCTAAAGAAACACCTACAAAGCCAATCCCCAGGGCGGGGAAGGCGGCTGCTAATACGGCACTGCCGCAACCACCGAGCACTAACCAAAATGTGCCTATAAACTCTGCTGCATATTTATTCATTATTATGCTTCCTTTCGATAAACTTTCATCTTTAAAAGTGGCGCATGGTACAGGCTGCAATATGGCTTGGTACAGTGTGTAAGGTCACTCTGGTTGCTTCGCAGCTGCAAGCCGCTCCTCTCCTTAATGTGCCGGATTAATCAGCGAATTTAAAACATGATCTTGCCATTGCCCTGCAATTTTTAAGTAAGAACGAGCATAACCTTCTTTTTCAAACCCTAGGCTTTGTAAGAGTCTGGCACTGCGTAGATTCTGCGGCAGATGGTTTGCCATAATCCGGTGTAAATCCCGGGTGCTGAACAGATGATGAATCGTTGCATCAAGTGCCTCTTTCATCAGCCCCCGGCCTTCTGCCGCTGCTGCTAAAGAATACCCAAGATGACAAGCCATAAATGGCCCTTGCACGATATTACTGAAACTACATTGCCCCAGCATTTCAGTACTGTGCTGATCGAGCAAAGCCCAGTGAATGGCTGTGCCTTGCTGATATTGTAGCCGAGCATTTTCTAGCCTGAGCTGCCATGCAAAAGGAGTGAAAAAGTCTTCATCCCTTTGTGGGTCCCAAGGAGCAAGGTGGTGGCGGTTTTCTTGCTGGAATTTTGCCCAAACCACGGCTTGTGCAGGCTCGGCCAGCACAAGCTTTAAGCGCTCTGTGTTGATGTGTAATGCTTCTGGCGTTTTTCGGCCAAAAATCATAGTGCGTCTTGCGGGTTGTTAGCGTGAAGTTTGGTTTCTAATTCGTTGATGCGGGCTTCCAGCTCATGCAGTTTTTCACGGGTGCGGGCGAGCACTTCTTGCTGGATTTCGAATTCTTCGCGGGTGACTAAATCCATTTTGGTAAAAGCCGATGCCATCATGGCGCGGGCGTTTTTTTCCATATCTTTGGCTGGGCTGGCTGCAATCGCTTCGGTGATTTTGCTGGCGATTTCATCAAAAAATTTATCTTTAAGCATCTTGAATATCCTTTGTATTGTTGCGGCACTGTTTGTGGGGTGGTTTGTTTTTATCGCGTTTCAGGGCTAAAGCAACAGCTCTCAATGTTGTGCTTTTTGTGCCGGCACCGCAACGGTGTTGGTTTGGCATTTAAGTTTAGCAGAAGCTTGCCATTTTTAGATTGCACCACTCTGGTGCAAATTTAAGTTGCAGTGCACCATGGAACGTCTATTGTTGGTGCATCACCTGCCCACATGATTTTTAAGCCCATGAAAACAGAGCTTTTTCTTGCTTGGCATGCTTTGTGCTGATCTCTGATCGTACCCCACCTTTTAAAAGGAGCACCCCATGAAATTCGTGTCTGCGATTATTAAGCCGTTCAAGCTCGATGAAGTTCGCGAAGCTTTGTCGGAAATTGGCGTTCAGGGCTTAACCGTGACTGAAGTGAAGGGCTTTGGTCGTCAAAAAGGGCATACCGAGCTTTATCGTGGTGCTGAATATGTGGTGGATTTTCTGCCTAAGGTAAAAGTAGAAGTCGCCATTGGGGATGATCAGTTGGAACAAACACTGGAAGTCATCGAAAAAGCGGCCAATACCGGCAAAATTGGCGATGGCAAAATTTTTGTATTTGATCTGCAACATGTGGTGCGGATCCGTACCGGTGAAACTGGTCAAGATGCCATCTAATTAAAAAATCGCAGGAGAGAGACGATGAACAAATTGTTTGCAGCACTCGCCCTCGGCGGATTAGCGGCACAGGGGTTTGCGGTTGAAGTGGCCGCGTCCGCCCCCGTCGCCATCGTGGATACCATTAATAAGGGGGATAACGCGTGGATGTTTATCTCCACCGCCTTGGTGATTTTGATGTCTATCCCCGGCCTTGCTCTGTTTTACGGTGGCTTGGTTCGCTCTAAAAACATGCTGTCGGTGCTAATGCAGGTGTTTTCTGTATTTGCGATGATTTCAGTGCTGTGGGTGGTGTACGGTTATTCGCTGGCGTTTACTGAAGGCAATGCTTTCTTTGGCTCTTTTAGTAAAGTGATGCTTCAAGGTGTGACTCCGGATTCAATTGCTGCAACCTTTACCAAAGGCGTGGGCATCTCTGAGCTGATTTATGTCGTCTTTCAAGGTGCATTTGCGGCGATCACCTGCGGCTTGATTGTGGGGGCATTTGCCGAGCGGGTTAAGTTTGCTGCGGTGATGGCTTTCTGCGTGCTTTGGTTTACTTTCTCCTACCTGCCGATGGCACATATGGTTTGGTACTGGACAGGCCCGGATGCTTACCTCACACAGGCTGCTGCTGATGCCGCCACTGCCACTGCCGGTTTCTTATTCCAAAAAGGCGCACTTGATTTTGCAGGCGGTACGGTGGTGCATATCAACGCGGCGGTAGCGGGTTTGGTGGGCGCGTTTATGGTGGGCAAGCGGATTGGTTTTGGTCGTGAAGCCATGACGCCACATAGCTTGCCTATGACCATGATTGGCGCATCGTTATTGTGGTTTGGCTGGTTTGGTTTTAATGCCGGATCTGCGCTTGAAGCCAATGGCATTGCGGCGCTGGCATTTATTAATACCTGGCTGGCGACTGCAGCAGCAACCATGTCTTGGCTGCTGGCAGAGTGGATGCTTAAAGGCAAGCCTTCATTGCTAGGCGCGGCATCTGGAGCGGTAGCAGGCTTGGTAGCCATTACGCCTGCTTGCGGCTTTGTGGGTGTAGGCGGCGCTTTGGTGATTGGTTTGCTGGCTGGGATGATTTGCCTGTGGGGCGTGCATGGTCTGAAGCGCTTACTAGGCGCGGATGATGCGCTGGATGTGTTTGGTGTGCATGGCGTGGGCGGTATTCTGGGGGCGATCTTAACCGGTATTTTTGCTTCACCAGATTTGGGCGGCACAGGCATCTGGGATTATGTGGGCAATAAAGTGGCCGCAGATTATTCGATTCTTGCACAAGTAAAAATTCAAGCTATCGGCGTAGGTACAACTTTGCTATGGTCGGCTGTGGTTTCAATTATTGCCTTTAAGCTGGTTGATCTGTTGATTGGCCTGCGTGTACCGGAAGAAGAAGAGCGCGAAGGCTTGGATGTGACGAGCCACGGTGAAAAGGCATATAATATATAACTAATATAGATAAAACTCTAAGGCCTCCGTGGCCTTAGAGCATGAGCAGTTCGCTGCAAGCAAATTAGACAGGTGTCCTCCAATTCTCTCTCTAAAAGGTATCGGTTTACTGCTTGTCTGATGGATGTGTAGCGTATTGTGGAGCCCGCCAGGCAACTGGCGGGCTTTTCTTTTTGGGATGAGCAGACTTTCTCATTTGTGTTTTAAAGTTTGGGTTTGCCAGCGCTCGTGTCACGAATCGCAGCAATTCTGGCTTGTCTGATCCTCTCTGGGATTTGCGTTTTATCTTCACAGCTTTGGGCAATCTCGCCGCTGTTTACGGTATTGGCTGCGGCCAGCAGTTGTAATAAATAGGCAGCTTGCGGGTATTCGCAGTTTTCAAAAGTTGTGCGCCCGCGCGCGTCGGCGAGGCAGGCGTCGAGCATTTGCTTAAAGCGCTCGGGCTTTCTGAATGCATCACAGCGCTGAAAAACCTCCAGCACGGTGGCGGGGCGGAGTTGTTCTGCGGTGTGGACATGCGTGTGCTCACGGCACACCATGCGAGCCAAATCTCTGCAATCGCTGGGCACGCGCAATCTTTCACATAAAGCCTCAACGAGGGCCACACCGCGTGCTTCATGGCCGATATGCCTTGGCAAAATATCAGTAGGGGTGATGGCCTTGCCCAAATCATGGCAAAGCGCAGCAAAGCGAGTGACAAGCGGCCAGTTTTGGCTGGCGGTGTAGTCCAGCACCATCATCACATGCACGCCGGTATCGATTTCCGGATGATAGTCGGCACGCTGCGGCACGCCCCACAGTGCGTCGATTTCTGGCGCAATGCGGGCCAGCGCTCCGCAGCGGCGGAGCATTTCAAACATCAGGGATGGCGTGTCTTCCATCAGCCCCTTGGCCAATTCCTGCCACACTCTTTCTGCCACCAGATGATCGACTTCACCGCTATTTACCATTTCCTGCATCAGGGCGAGCGTTTCTGGCGCCACATCAAACCCAAAGCGGGCAGCAAAGCGGGCGAGGCGCAAAATACGCACGGGGTCTTCGCTAAAAGCGGGGGACACATGACGTAATAGTTTGGCACGTAGATCGGCCTGGCCATTAAATGGATCTGTGATCTGGCCGGCGTCGTCTTCGGCGATTGCATTGATGGTAAGGTCGCGGCGGAGCAAGTCTTCTTCTAAGCTAACCTCTTCGCTTGCGAACACGGTAAAGCCTTTGTAACCGTGGCCGGATTTGCGTTCGGTGCGGGCAAGGGCATATTCCTGGTGCGTCTTGGGATGTAAAAATACCGGAAAGTCTTTGCCAACAGGCGTGTAGCCTAATGCTTGCATCGCCTCTGCCGTGCTGCCAACCACCACCCAATCGATATCTCTTACCGGCAGGCCTAGCAATTTATCCCTTACAGCACCGCCAACGCGATAAACCTTCATTGATCTTTCCTTAGATTTTTTAGTCACTTTATCTGTTAATTATATTGCCGCTACAATCAACTATATTTTATTGAACAGACGACAAGGATGCTGTATGAAAATCGCCAATAGTATTACCGATCTGATCGGCAATACGCCTTTAGTGAAGTTAAATCGTGTTGCACAAGCAAGCGGGGCAACGATTGTAGCAAAGCTGGAGTTCTTTAATCCTTCACACTCGGTGAAAGATCGCATTGCTGTGGCGATGATCGATGCTGCTGAGGCCGCTGGCCTGATCGGGCCGGACACGGTGATTGTGGAGCCAACTTCCGGTAATACCGGTATTGGCTTGGCGATGGTTTGCGCGGCGCGGGGCTATAAACTAGTGCTCACTATGCCAGAAAGTATGTCTAAAGAGCGCCGTGCATTATTACGCGGCTATGGCGCTACTTTGGTTCTGACGCCTGCCGCAGAAGGAATGGGCGGTGCGATTGCTACAGCAAAAGCCTTGGTGATTGAGCACAGCAATTACTTTTTGCCACAGCAGTTTGAAAACCCAGCCAACCCGGAAATTCACCGCCGCACAACCGCTGAAGAGCTATGGAATGATACCGATGGCCAGATCGATATTCTGGTGGCAGGTGTGGGTACAGGCGGAACAATCACGGGGGTCTCGGAAGTATTAAAAGCGCGCAAACCCTCATTTAAAGCAGTAGCGGTTGAGCCCGATGCTAGCCCTGTGCTGAGTGGCGGGCAGAAAGGAGCGCACCCTATTCAAGGGATTGGCGCAGGTTTTGTTCCCGATGTACTCAATACTAAAAGCTACGATGAAGTGATTCGGGTAAAAAATGAAGACGCTTTTGCAACGGCGCGTGCCCTTGCCACGCAAGAAGGCATTCTGGCAGGGATTTCCGCAGGAGCCGCAACCTGGGCCGCCATCGAGCTGGGCAAACGGCCTGAAAACGCAGGTAAACTGATTGCAGTGATTATTCCTTCCTTTGGCGAGCGTTATTTATCGACGCCTTTGTTTGAAGGTTTGTTGGATTAATGTTGAGTGGGCGTTCGGGTTAAGTAAATTCAAAAAGGCTATTTTTAGTGCCTTCGGCACTTTGATTTAGGTGCGGCATCCCCGCGAAGTATTTAATTTCTGAACGGCAAGAAATCATAGTACGCAAAGAGGCCGCCCCGACCAGCACGAAGGCCCCTCAGCTGCGGGCAATCGAGTCGGCGGCGTTCCTCGCTCCCAAGCGCTCCCCCGACCCGCTTGTTCCTTGTGTTGCGGCTTCAAGGGGAGATTTAAGCCCCGTGCCTCGAGCCGTGATATAAATCTAGGTTCCTGTGTTTTAAAATGCTCAAAAATGCACAGCAAATGGCTTTAAAAAATGGTTTCCTCCGTGAAACTCTGTGTTCTCTGTGCCCTCCGTGGTTCAAGACTTGGGTTTCCGTTGCATAATCATGATCTCGGTAAATTAAAACTATACGACCGGTCTATTCTTGTGAGAGACTGCGTCCATGGCAAAGAAAAAACACGAAGATACACGCGAACATTTATTGGCAGTGGGCGAATCCATCCTCAGGGGTAAGGGTTTTTCCGCCGTGGGGCTGGCCGAGATTTTAACGGCAGCAGAAGTGCCTAAAGGTTCGTTTTATCATTACTTCCCTTCAAAAGAGCACTTTGGTTGTGCACTTTTAGAGCGTTATTTTGTTAATTATCAGCTGCTTATGCAATCTTTAGAGACGCAATACGATTGCGGTAGCGAGCGGCTGATGCACTACTGGCGTACTTGGCTGATGTCCCAAGGCGCATGTAGCCAAGCGAATCAGTGCATGGTGGTCAAGCTTTCCGCAGAAGTGGCTGATTTATCTGAACCCATGCGGCAAGTTTTTAAGCAGGGAACTAATGATGTAATCGATCGTCTAGCTAAGTGGCTGGATGAACCACGCTGTGATGGGGCTTTGTCGCCAGATATGGATGCACAGTCCGTGGCCTTGATGCTGTATCAGATGTGGTTGGGGGCCAGCCTGCTGACCAAAATACGTCAGGATAGCAGTGCGCTAGATACCGCCATGCAAACCACTTGTTACCTTTTGGGTGTGAAAGATTTGTAGGGTGGGCACGCCTTTGTGCTTACGCGCAGGTTTATTGTTATTAATGGCCAAGGCGGAGAATAACTTTGCCAAGGCTTAAAAAAACGGCGGCTTGTACCGCCCAAAGCGAATTAGGGCTCAGCTTTTCCTGAGTACAATATTTGTAATAAACACTTCGGCAGCGTTGCCGATTTTTTTGATATGCATTCTAGACGACTGGTCTATTTATCGTTAACTTCAAAGGATTTCCCATGCAGCAATTCGAATTTTACAACCCCGTTCAAATCGTTTTTGGCGAAGGCCAGATTGCTAAGTTGGCCACTCTCGTACCTGAAAAAGCCCGTGTCCTCGTACTTTATGGCGGTGGCAGTATTAAAAAAAATGGCACTTACACCGAAGTGATGGAAGCTTTAAAAAACCATAGCGTTGCTGAGTTCTCTGGCATTGAAGCTAATCCAACTTATGAAACCATGATGAAAGCCGTGGCGCAGATTAAAGCAGAGAAAATTGATTTCCTGCTGGCTGTGGGCGGTGGTTCGGTGATTGATGGCACTAAGTTTGCCGCCGCTGCGGCCCTGTATGAAGGCGAGCCTTGGGATATTTTGACCTCACACGGCCAGCATATTAAAGCTGCCTTGCCGATGGGCGCGGTGCTGACTCTGCCCGCTACCGGCTCGGAAATGAATAATGGCTCGGTGATTACTCGCAGCGAAACCAAGACCAAGCTGCCCTTTATGAATCGCCATGTATTTCCTCAGTTTGCCATCCTTGATCCTACTAAAACCTATAGCTTGCCAGCGCGGCAAATTGGCAACGGCGCGGTGGATGCCTTTGTGCATGTGGTCGAGCAATATTTAACTTATCCAGCCAATGCGCCGGTGCAAGACCGCTTTGCCGAAAGCCTATTGCAAACCCTGATCGAAGTTGGCCCGCAAGCACTGGCAACTCCGCATGATTACACCGTGCGCTCTAATTTAATGTGGGCCGCCACGATGGCGCTCAATGGCTTGATCGGTGCCGGTGTGCCGCAAGATTGGGCGACGCATATGGTTGGGCATGAGCTGACTGCTTTATACAATATCGATCATGCGCAAACACTGGCGATTATCTTGCCATCCATGCTGAATGTACGCCGCGCCGCCAAGCGTGAAAAACTGCTGCAATACGCCGATCGTGTATGGGGCATTAAAGAAGGCTCAGATGACGCGCGTATTGATGCCGCGATTGCCAAAACCCGCGATTTCTTTGAAGCCATGGGTGTTAAAACCCGCATGCGTGATTATGGTCTGGAAGTCAGCGCCATTAATGCCGTGCTCGAGCAGCTAAAAGCTCACGGCATGGTGGCCTTGGGTGAAAACGGCGATGTCGATTTAGCGACTAGCAAGCTCGTTTTAGAAGGCAGCTACTGATATGAATACTGCGCTGATTTTGCATCATTACCTAGCCTCGCCCTATTCAGAAAAAGTGCGATGCTATCTGGGGTTTAAACAGCTGGCGTGGCAATCCCTCCTGATGCCGCCGGTACTGCCTAAACCCGATTTAATGGAGCTCACCGGTGGATACCGGCGTGCGCCTGTATTGCAAATTGGCGCAGATATTTATTGTGATTCGGCGTTGATTATTGCGGAGCTGGAACAGCGCTCCCTTCTGCCTGCTTTAGCCTCAGGGCCACAGGCGGCGCAAGCCAATTTGCTGGGCCGCTTATTTGATGTGGATATCTTTTGGCGTGCTGCACGTTATTTGATGGCAAGCCGTGTGGAGCATATTCCACAAGCCTTGCTCGATGATCGTATTGCCATGCACCCCCAATTGCCTTTACAAAAATCGCAATTGCTGGCCGATCAGGCGCAATTAACTATTCAGCTACGCGCCTTGATTGATCAGCTCGATCAAGCTTTAAGCGGTGCTCATTTTCTGGGCGGCATCAATCCCTGCGCGGGTGATTTTGCGGTGTTTCACACCCTGTGGTTTTTGCAGGGCGCACATGCCTTAGAGGCGCTGGCCCCAAACACCAAGGTTATATTGCCGTGGATGGCCAGAATAGCGGCATTTGGCCATGGCGAAATGAGCAGCATCACGGCGAGCGATGCGTTTGCTGTGGCAAAGCATGCCCAGCCTGTCGCTCTTGGTGAAATGCAAGATTTTCTATTTAAAGCAGGTCAGAAAGTGGCTATTCAGCCAGAAGGCTACCCTCAGGAACGCATCGCGGGCGAGCTGGTTTACTTGGATGAGCAAAAAATAGTGATTGCTCGTCAAAGCACCGCTTGTGGCCTGCTGCACGTTCATTTCCCACGTATGGATTACGAAATTCGCGCTGTTTAATTAATTTCATAGGAAGCAAAAGGTTTTTCCTTGTTTCCTATCGTTTTCCTCAGGTTTGAGGATCAAACACTCTGGAGCTTACTCATGACATCAACACTGAATCGCAGCATCGTTTTAGCCCGCCGTCCGCATGGCGCACCTACGCCTGCTGATTTTCGCTTAGAAGAGCACGCGCTCCCTGCAATTGGCAGTGGGGAAGTCTTACTGAGCGCCTTGTATCTATCGCTCGATCCCTATATGCGTGGCCGGATGAGCGATGCACCTTCTTATGCCGCACCGGTTGAAGTGGGTGCTGTAATGGTCGGCGGTACGGTTAGCCGCGTTGAAGCATCGCAAAATGGTGATTATGCCGTGGGCGATTTAGTTGTGAACTTTGGTGGCTGGCAGGATTACAGCATCTCGGATGGCACTGGCCTGCAAAAGCTGGGCGCTTTGGCGTCTCCATCACACGCACTCGGTGTATTGGGCATGCCGGGCTTTACCGCTTATATGGGCCTGCTGGAAATTGGTCAGCCTAAGGCGGGTGAAACCGTGGTGGTGGCTGCTGCCACTGGCGCGGTAGGTGCCATTGTCGGGCAAATTGCCAAAATCAAAGGCTGCCGCGTGGTTGGGATTGCCGGTGGTGCGGATAAATGCGCTTACGCCGTGAAAGAGCTGGGCTTTGATGCCTGTATCGATCACCGCGCCAGCGATTTTGCTGAGCAGCTGGCTGCGGCCTGCGCTAAAGGCATCGATGTGTACTACGAAAATGTAGGCGGCGCGGTATTTGATGCGGTTCTGCCTCTGCTCAATCCTGCAGCGCGTGTACCGCTTTGCGGCCTGATCTCGCAATACAACGCCACCAGCCTGCCCGATGGCCCTGATCGCTTATCCATGCTGATGGGTACGCTGCTGAGAAAACGCATTCGCATGCAAGGCTTTATTATCTGGGACGATTTCGGCCATCGCTACGGTGAATTCTTCGCCGCCATGAGCCAGTGGATTGCTGAGGGCAAAATCAAGTACCGCGAAGACGTAGTACAAGGTTTGGAAAACGCTCCACAAGCTTTTATTGGCCTGTTGGAAGGAAAGAACGCAGGGAAGTTAGTGGTGAAGGTCGCTGAGTAAGTTTGATTTTTGCTCCGGATTTTTCACTGTAATTTTATCGCCGCTCGATTGTCCGCAGATGAGGGGCCTTCGTGCTGGTCGGGGCGGCCTTCTTTGCTTACTTTCTTGGCCGTTCAAGAAAGTGAGTCCCCGCGGGGATCCCGCACCAAAATTAACGTGCCGAAGGCACTATAAAGTCAATTCAATAAAGGAAATCTTATGTCTGCAGATAAATTATTTACCCCCATCATCATTGGCAAAACCACGCTCGCTAATCGCATGATTATGGCGCCGCTGACTCGATCACGTGCTAGCCAGCCGGGCGATGTGCCGACTGAAATGAATGCCATCTATTACGCACAACGTGCCAGCGCCGGTTTAATTATTACCGAAGCCACACAAATTTCCCGTCAGGGCCAGGGCTATTCGCTCACCCCTGGCATGTATACCGATGCCCAAGAAGCGGGCTGGAAGCAGGTAGTGGATGCTGTGCACGCCAAGGGCGGCAAGATGTCTATGCAGCTTTGGCATGTGGGCCGGATTTCTAATCGCCATTTGCAGGAAAACGGCGCAGCGCCCGTGGCCCCTTCGGCTATTCAGGCGGTGAAATCAACCAGCTTTGTGATTCTGCCAGATGGCACACCGACCCGAGCGCCTTGCGATGCGCCGCGCGCTCTAGAAACCGCAGAGCTGCCGGGCATTGTGGCCGATTATGTAGCCGCGGCAGAGCGTGCGATGCGGGCAGGGTTTGATTTTGTAGAAATCCACTCGGCCAATGGCTATTTGCTACAGCAATTCTTAGCTACGGGCAGCAATAAGCGCACCGATCAATACGGCGGCAATATGGAAAACCGCGCTCGTCTTTTGCTGGAAGTGATTAATGCTGTGGTCGCAAAAGTCGGTGCAGATAAAGTAGGGGTACGCTTATCGCCTAACTTTGTAGCTCACGATATTGTGGATGACGAATCAGAAGCGATGACAATGTATCTGGCTGAGGAATTTAACCGCGCTGGCGTCGCTTACTTACATATCGCCGAGCCAGATTGGGCCGGCGGTCAGCCTTTAAGCGAAACCTTCCGCGCTGATTTACGCCAGCAATACCGGGGTGTGATTATCACTTGTGGTGGCTACGATGCACAAACAGCAGAAGCACGCTTAGCCACTGGCACCGCAGACGCAATCGCCTTTGGACGTCCGTTTATTGCCAACCCAGATTTGGTGGTGCGCTATCAGCAAGGCAGCGCATTGAATACGCCAGATCAGGCGACATTCTATGGTGGTGATGAAGTGGGTTATACCGATTACCCAGTGTTGGGGTAACGGTAGGGTGGGCAAGGCGATTTATCTTGCCCACGCGGTGGATTGTCACATTTACGGTACGCGTGGGCACAAGGGAGTGCCCACCCTACGATGCCAATATCCCTGCTGCCTGTGTATTGGCTAGGCCATTGAGCCTTAGAGTTTGATCGCTTGAGACGAGGGCTTCTGTGCCGCCGATGAGGCGGCCGTTGGCGTCGAAGTTTTTCAGCAGGGACGCCATATGGCTGGCTTTGCTGAGCGTTGGTGAGGCGAGCATCGCATCGCTGCTGATGGAAACAGGCAGTTTTTCCGGGGCTTGCCATGCGTTTGTGCTGGCTTCGTTAAAGGCTGCAATGGTTTGCACCATATTGACCACTTGTGTACGCAGATCGGTGGCTGCAGCGGGTTTTTCGGTGGTAAACCAAACATCGGCGGCAGTATGGATTTGGCCGTCGGTGGTTTCAAATGTCGATTTAAGCCCAATGAAATTGCCGTTGTCTTTTTCGGCCGCCTGGCGCACATCCAGATTAAGTTTGCTGATATCCAGTGAGATCAAGCGTTTTAACTCGCTGGCGTCGCTAATGCCGTCCTGATTGGCATCCAGCCAGACACGCAGCTCTTCAAAGTCGCTATCGTAACTATCAATCACACCATCGTGATTACTATCCAGCTCGGCCAAGGCAGCATAGCCATTGGCGGCTTTGCTTCCGTCGCTTAGCAGGGTGGAAGTGCCGAATAATTCTTTCCCATCGTTAATCACGCCATCATGGCTTCTGTCCATGACCAGCAAGCCATCGCCTTGGCCTACCCAGCCGGTTTTGATTTTGCTGCCGTTGGCGAGTAAATCAAATTGAGTCCCGCTCTCTAGGCTGCTTGTGCTGATGCCATTGTCATTAAGATCCAGAATGATTGGGCTAAGGGCACCTAAGGCGCTATTTTGTTCGGAGCTAAAGGCGGCCTGCTGAGCGCCGGTCAGCCCCATTTTTTGTGTGGTCGTTAAGGCTTGTAGCTGGTTGGTGCTCAGGCTTGTAATCTGTAACGTACTTAACGATGCAATGGCGCTGCTTCTGATCACGGCCAGATCGCTGGTTTCTAGCGCAGCTAAATTGCCCACTGAGAAGGCTTGCAGCTGGCTATTGGTCAGCACGGCGGCTTGCGAGGTGGTGATGGCAACGACTTGGCTTTCCGACAAGGCCGCGATGGCGCTGGTGTTAAGCACGGCAAAATCAGTGGTTTCTAGCGCAGCGATATGACTGGTGGATAGCGCGGCCAGCTGGCTGGATGTGATCACCACCGATTGAACTGCCGTCAGGGCAATAATTTGCGAGGTAGTAAAGCCCGTGGCAAGGCTGGCCGAATTCAGCGCCACAACTTGATTGGTATTTAAGCTGGCCACTTGACTGGTACTCAGGGCGTTGAGTTGATTGCTGGATAAAACCGCAATCGCTGCTGTATTGATCACCGAAAGATCACTGGTCTCAAACGCAGCAATTTGCTGGGTAGAAAGAGCCGCTAGCTGGTTGGCACTGAGCGACACCGCTTGAATCGAGGTCAGCGCAATAATTTGCTCGGTGGTAAAGCCTGTTGCCATGCTTGCGACGCTTAAAGCCACAATCTGATTGGTGCTCAGACTGGCAATTTGCGAGCTGCTCATTGCCGTGACCTGGGCGGAGCTTAATGCCGCGATGCCGCTGGTTTTTAATACTGCAATATCTGCCACGCTCATGGCCGCAAGGCTATTGGGAGCGAGCGCAGCAATCTGGCTGGAGCTTAGCGCGGCAGCTTGATCTTCTGTCAGTGCTGCTACTTGCGCAGAAGACAAGACCGCAATGCCCGCTGTTTTGATGGCGGCTAAATCTGCGGTTTCTAGCGCAGCAATATGGCTGGTGGATAGCACGGACACCTGAGCCGTGGTGAGCGCTGCCGCTTGTTTGGTCGTTAGCGCCACGATTTGCTCTGCGCTAAAGCCGTTGGCAATGGCAGCAGTATTAAGTGCAGCAATCTGGCTGCTGCTCATGCTGGCAATATGCTCAACGCTTAATGCGGCCACCTGTGCCGTGTTTAATGCCGCAACGGTATTGGTTTTAAGCGCTAGTAAATCACTGGTTTCAAGCGATGATATATTGCTGGCCGATAGCCCGCTAATCTGGTTGCTGCTCAGGCTGGCGGCCTGCGATGTGGTGAGTGCCGTGGTTTGCTCGGCAGTAAGTGCGCCGATTTGATCGCTAGAAAGAGCGGCAATCACGGTGCTTTTGAGTGCAGCAAAATCGGCGGCTTCCAGTGCGGCAATGCTATTAGTGCTGAGTACTACGGCTTGGCTTGTGGTCAGCGCAGCGGCTTGGCTTGAAGTGAGCGCGATGACTTGATCGGCGCTTAAATTAGCCATCGCCGTGGTATTGAGAGCCGCAATTTGCTTGGTGTTCAGGCTGGCGATTTGCTCGGGGCTGAGGGCGGCCACTTGCTCGCTGGATAAAATGGCAATTGCGCTGGTTTTAATGGCTGCTAAATCCACTCCTTCCAGTGCCGCAATATTACTGTTGGAAAGCGCGGCCACCTGGGCGGTGGTCAGCGCTGCGGTTTGCTTGGTGGTCAGCGCAATAACTTGATCGGCATTCAGCCCGCTGGCAATGGCCGAGGTGCTTAATACCGCAATTTGATTGCTGCTCAGGCTGGCAATTTGCTCGCCGCTTAAGGCGGCTACTTGGGCGGTATTTAAGATAGCCACGGCGGTGGTATTCAGAGCGGCCAGATCGCTGGTTTCCATCACCGCCATATTGCTGGCTGTGAGTGCCGCTAGCTGGCTAGAGCTTAGCGTTACTGCTTGTTGTGTGGTGAGGGCAGCGGTTTGATCTGCATTAAGAGCATTGATCTGGCTGCTGGATAAGGCGGCAATTGCATTGGTTTTAAGCGCAGCAAAATCAGTGGCTTCCATGGCTGCAATGCTAGCAGTGGTGAGTGCCGTGATTTGCGCTGTGGTCAGCGCAGCGGTTTGTTTGGATGTGAGCGCAACAATTTGATCTGCACTTAAGCCGCTGGCAATGACCGCCGTGCTTAAAGCCACAATTTGATGCGTGCTCAGGCTGGCGATTTGCTCGCCGCTTAAAGCGGCTACCTGGGCGGTATTCAATACGGCTACGGCGGTGGTATTCAGAGCGGCCAGATCGCTGGTTTCCATTGCCGCCATATTGCTGGCCGTGAGCGCCGCCAGCTGACTAGAGCTTAGCGTTACTGCTTGTTGTGTGGTGAGGGCAGCGGTTTGATCTGCATTAAGTGCATTGATCTGGCTGCTGGATAAGGCGGCAATTGCGTTGGTTTTCAGCGCAGCAAAATCAACGGCCTCTATCGCTGCAATATTTGTGGTGGTGAGCGCGGTAATTTGAGCGGTGCTGAGGGCTGCAAGCTGCTTCGAAGTTAACGCCACCATTTGATCGGCTGTTAAGCCGTTGGCAATGGCTGTTGTGCTCAAGGCAAAGACCTGATTGGTCGTCAGGCTGGCAATTTGCTCGCCGCTCAGTGCTGCAACTTGGGCGGTATTTAATACGGCGATGGCGGTGGTTTTGAGTACGATCAGATCGCGGCTTTCCAGTGCCGCAACATTACTGGCGCTGAGCGCTGCAACTTGGCTACTGCTGAGCGCGGCGGCTTGTTGTGTGGTCAGGGTAATGGTTTGATCCGCGGTCAGTGCGCTGATTTGATTTGTTGTGAGCGCGGCTATGGCATTGGTTTTAAGCGCCGCAAAATCGTCAACTTCCATTGCCTCGATGCCGGTGGTGCTCAGCGCTGCTATCTGGCTAGTGCTCAGTGCTGCGGCTTGGCTAGAGGTGAGGGCAATCACCTGATCGGCGCTTAAGCGCGCGATGCCACTGCTGCTGAGTACGGCAATTTGTTTGGTGCTTAGGCTGGTAATTTGCTCCACAGTCAGCGCGCTGATCTGATTGCTATTGAGCACCGCGATGGCCGTGGTTTTAAAAGTGGCTAAATCGCTGGTTTCCATGGCAGCAATCGCGGTGCTTGAAAGCACGGCAACTTGGTTGGTAGTCAGTGCGGATGCCTGATTGGTCGTGAGCGCAATCACTTGATCGGCGCTTAAATTGGCGACGGCATTGGTGTTTAGCACGGCAATTTGCGTGGTGCTGAGTTTGGCAATTTGTGCCGCCGTCAGCGAGCCGACTTGCGTGCTCGATAATGCCGCAATGGCGCTGGTGCTGATTAAGGTGAGGTAAGACGTTTCAAGCCCGCCTATGGTGTTTTCAGACAGTGCGGCAATTTGGGCAATGGAAAACGCAGCAACTTGGCTGGATGTGAGCGCCATAACTTGATTAATGGTTAAGCCATTGGTGATGGAGTCGGTGCTTAGCGCCGCGATTTGTTTGGTTGTGAGTGCCGTGATTTGGCTGGTCGATAATGCGGCAATGGCGCTGCTGCTGAGTACGGCTAAATCTGTGGTTTCCAGCGCGGCGATATTGCTGGTCGTGAGTGCTGCGGCTTGCACGCCCGTGAGTGCTGCGGCTTGGCTGGTGGTCAGGGCAATCACTTTATCGCTGCCCAAGCTAGCTAGGGCCTGTGTATTTAAGCTGGCGATCTGGCTGGTGACAAGGCTAGCAAATTGCTGGGTGTTGAGGGCGTTGATTTGGGCACTGGCAAGCACCGCGATGGATGTGCTGCTGAGCACGGCCAAATCGGTGGTTTCAAGCGCAGCCATTTGCAGGCTGGATAATGCGGCTGCTTGGGTAGAGCTTAATACTGCGGCTTGGTTTGAAGTAAGCGCCACAATTTGGCTGCTGCTTAAGCTGGCGATTTCTGCAGTGTGTAAAGCGCCTATTTGCTCGGTAGTGAGCGCGGTGAGCTGATTGCTGGATAAGGCGGCGATCACCGTGGTGCTGAGCGCCGCCACATCGCTGGTTTCTAGAGCGATAATTTGTAAGGTAGAAAGTGCGGCCGCTTGTGTGCTGCTTAAAACTGCTGCTTGCTTAGTGTTTAAGGCCGCAAGCTGAGTGCTGGTTAAATTCGCCATTTCGGCAGTATTAAAGGCGGCAATTTGCTTAGTGGTCAGGCTACTGATTTGCTCTGTGCTAAGCGCTTGCAGCTGGCTGCTGCTGAGCGCTGCAATCACGCTGGTTTTTAGCTCGGCCAAATCACTGGTTTCAAAGGCGGCGATTTGGCTGGTCGATAGCACGGCAATTTGGCTGCTACTCAGAACGGCGCTTTGATTAGAGTTGAGCGCCGCAATTTGTGCTGTGCTTAGCCCTGTTAATGCGCTGGTATTTAAAGCCACAATTTGCTTGCTGCTCAGGTTGGTCAGTTGATCTGTGCTCAGTGCAGTTGCTTGGCTGCTGGATAAAACGGCGATGCCAGTGCTGGTTAGCACGGCTAGGTCGCTGGTTTCCATCGCCTGAAGTTGCGTGCTTGATAATACTGAAACTTGCCACGTAGTCAGTACGCTGGCTTGGCTGGAGTTAAGTGCAACAATTTGGGCTGTATTGAGCACGCTGATTTGCGTTGTTAAAAGCGCAGCAATGGCCGCATTGCTCAGCACGGTAAAGTCGCTCGTTTCAATTGCCGCAATTTGCGTTGTCGATAGTGCCGCAATTTGCGCGGTATTGAGTGCGCTGGCTTGCGTTGACGTTAAGGCAGCTACTTTTTCTGTGCTGAGGCTGGCGATTGCCGTGGTGTTCAGCGCGGCAATCTGGCTGGTGCTTAAGCTGCTTTGCTGTGTACTGCTCAGCCCGCTGATCTGGGTGCTGGATAAAACGGCAATCGATGCCGCCTGAATAACTGCTAAATCGCTGGTTTCAAGCGCTGCCAGCTGGGCGCTAGAGAGCGCCGCAGCTTGGCGAGTATTCAGCGCTGCGGCTTGAGTGGTGGTCAGCGCAATGATTTGATCGGTGCTCAGCGCTCCTGCTTGAGTGCTAGATAAGCTGGCAATGGCAGCTGCGCTTAGCGCTGCAAAATCGCTGGTCTCCATCGCGGCCAGATTACTGGTGGAAAGAGCCGCCATTTGGGTGGCGCTTAAAGCTGCGGCTTGGCTGCTGCTCATCGCCACAATTTGATCGGTTCTTAAGCCGCCAGCAATGGCCGTGGTGTTCAGCGCCGCAATCTGGCTGGTGCTCAAGCTGGCAAATTGCTCGCTCGTAAGCGCATTCACCTGATTGCTCGATAGCGCCGCAATGCTGCCTACTTTAAGCAGGGCTAAATCACGGGTTTCCATCGCGGCCAGATTACTGGTCGATAGCGCGGCAATCTGGGCGGAGCTAAGCCCCGCAGCTTGGCTTGTTGTGAGCGCCACAATCTGATTGCTATTAAGAGCGCTCGCTATATTGGCGGTGCTTACAGCAGCAATTTGATTGCTGCTTAGGCTGGCAATCTGGCTAGCGCTTAGTACGGCTACTTGGGCGCTGCTCAGTGCTGCAATGACACTGGTTTTTAAGACAGCCAGATCGACGGTTTCCAGCGCGGCAATGCTGGCGGTAGACAAGGCGGCCACTTGTTTTGAAGAGAGCGCTGCTGCTTGAGCGGTGCTCAGGGCAAGGGCTTGATCTGAGGTCAGCGCTTGAATTTGATGCGTAGAAAGAGCGGCAATGGCCGATGTTTTGAGCGCCGCAAAATCAGCGGTTTCCATTGCGGCAAGATTAGTCGTTGAAAGTGCCGCCATTTGGGCTGTTGTTAGCGCAGCGGCCTGGCTGGATGTGAGCGCCACAATCTGGCTGCTGTTCAGGCCAGAGGTAAGGTTGGCCGTGCTTAAAGCCACAATTTGATTGCTGGTCAGATTGGCAATTTGATCAGTCGTTAAAGCATTCACTTGCGCAGTATTTAAAGCCGCAATGGCGCTGGTTTTCAGCAGAGCTAAATCACGCGTTTCCATCGCTGCCAGATTAGCGGTCGATAAAGCCGCGACTTGGGCGGAGCTGAGCGCCGCTGCCTGGCTGGTGCTGAGCGCCACAATTTGGCTGCTATTTAGCCCATTGGCGATATCCGCTGTATTGAGCGCAACGATCTGGCTGGTCAACAAGCTGGCGATTTGGCCGGTGCTGAGGGCCGCCACTTGGGCCGATGTTAAAGCCGCAATAGCGCTGGTTTTTAGGGCAATCAGATCGCTGGTTTCTAGCGCCGCAATGCTGGCGGTAGATAAGGCGGCCACTTGTTTTGAAGAGAGCGCTGCTGCTTGAGCGGTGCTCAGGGCAAGGGCTTGATCTGAGGTCAGCGCTTGAATTTGATGTGTAGAAAGAGCGGCAATGGCCGATGTTTTGAGCGCCGCAAAATCAGCGGTTTCCATTGCGGCAAGATTAGTCGTTGAAAGCGCCGCCACTTGGGCAGTTGTTAGCGCAGCAGCCTGGCTGGATGTGAGCGCCACAATCTGGCTGCTGTTCAGGCCAGAGGCAAGGTTGGCCGTGCTTAAAGCCACAATTTGATTGCTGGTCAGATTGGCAATTTGATCAGTCGTTAAAGCATTCACTTGCGCAGTATTCAAAGCCGCAATGGCGCTGGTTTTGAGCAGTGTTAAATCGCGGGTCTCCATCGCCGCTAGATTGGCGGTGGATAAAGCTGCTACTTGGGCGCTGCTTAAAGTAGCGGCTTGGCTGGTGTTGAGCGCCACAATCTGATTGCTCGTCAGGCCATTGGCGGTGGTGATCGCAGCGATCTGGCTGCTTGTTAAGTTGGCAATCTGATCGGTAGTCAGCGTTTTGAGCTGATTGCTGGAAAGCGCAGCGATGGCGCTGGTTTTGAGCGCTACTAAATCGCGCGTTTCCATTGCCGCCAGATTGGTCGTTGTAAGGGCTGCTACTTGGGCGCTGCTTAAGGTGGCGGCTTGGCTGGTGTTTAAGGCAACAACTTGATCGCTATTTAGCCCACTGCCTAGGGCTGCGGTATTTAATACCGCAATTTGCGCCGTGCTCAGACTGGCGATTTGGCTGCTGCTCATTGCGGCCACTTGGGCGCTATTGAGCACCGCAATTGCACTGGTTTGTAATGCGATTAAATCGCTGCTTTCTAGTGCAGCAATATGAAGGGTAGACAGCGCGGCGATTTGTTTGGAAGACAACACCGCAGCCTGAGCAGAAGTCAGTGCCATCGCCTGATTGCTGCTTAGCGCATTGATTTGAGTGCTGGAGAGCGCGGCAATGGCGCTGGTTTTAAGCGCCGCAAAATCAACGGTTTCCATGGCTGCCAGATTGCTGCTTGATAACACGGCAACTTGGCTACTACTGAGCGCTGCGGCTTGGTTAGAGGTAAACGCGGCAATTTGGCTGGTGCTTAGGCCGTAGGCAATATCTGTGGTGCTTAAGGATGCAATTTGATTGGTTGTTAAGTTGGCGATCTGATCCGTGGTCAGTGCGCTAATTTGCAAAGTGCTTAAAGCCGCGATGGCGCTGGTTTTGAGTGCCACTAAATCGCGTGTTTCCATCGCCGCCAGATTGGTCGTTGTAAGGGCGGCTACTTGGGCTGAACTGAGTGTGGCGGCCTGATGGCTAGTGAGTGCCACAATTTGATTGCTATTTAGCTTGGCCATTGTCGCCGTGCTGAAGGCCTGTATTTGATTTGTGCTTAAGCTGGCGATTTGATCGGTGCTGAGTGCATTGGCTTGCGCCGTATTTAAAGCCGCAATAGCGCTGGTTTTGAGTGCCACTAAATCACGCGTTTCCATTGCGGCCAGATTTGTTGTTGTAAGGGCTAGCACTTGGGCTGTGCTAAGTGCGGCGGCTTGTTGGCTGGTAAGGGCAACGATTTGATTGCTACTAAGGCTGCTCATTGCCGCTGTATTGATTGCCAGTATCTGATTGCTGCTTAAGTTGGCTATTTGATCGGTGCTAAGCGCATAAATTTGCGCCGTATTTAAGGCCGCAATGGCGCTGGTTTTTAGCGCGATTAAATCTCGGGTCTCCATCGCTGCTAGATTGGTCGTTGAAAGCGCCGCCGCCTGGGTGGAGCTTAGTGCGGCAATTTGGCTTGATGAGAGCGATACAATCTGGCTACTGCTTAGGCCGCTGGCAATTTGCGTCGTGTTTAACGCACTGATCTGGCTGCTCGTTAAGCTGGCCGTTTGATCGGAGCTTAGCGCGTTTATTTGATTACTGGATAAGGCCCCGATGGTATTTGTTCTGAGCACGGTGAGGTTGGCGGTTTCCAGCGCCGTCAGATTTAAAGTCGATAAGGTGGCAACTTGGCTTGTGGTCAGCGCAATGGCCTGATTGCTGGTGAGCGCATCAACTTGATTGGTTGTTAAAGCATTCATTTGCTGGCTGGATAAAACGGCAATCGCTGCAGTTCTGATCACGGCTAAATCAACGGTTTCTAGCGCAGCAATACTACTGGTTGATAGCGCAGCTACTTGTGATGAGCTAAGCACTGCCGCTTGTAGGGTGGTGAGTGCTACAACTTGATTACTGTTCAGGCCGCTTGCGATATTAGCGGTGCTAATCGCTGTGATCTGGCTGGTGCTTAAGCTTGCTACTTGCTGGGTGCTTAATGCATTGAGCTGCTGGCTACTGATGGCGGCAATGGCTGCGGTTCTGATCACGGCTAAATCGGCAGTTTCTAGCGCAGCAATATTGCTGGTCGATAATGCAGCCACTTGCGATGAGCTAAGTGCCGCAGCTTGTTGGGTAGTGAGTGCTACAACCTGATTGCTGTTTAAGCCGCTTGCGATATTTGCGGTGCTAATCGCAGTGATCTGGCTGGTGCTTAAGCTCGCCACCTGCTGGGTGCTCAGTGCATTGAGCTGCTGGCTACTGATGGCCGCAATGGCTGCGGTTCTAATCACGGCTAAATCAGCGGTTTCCAGCGCAGCAATATTACTGGTCGATAGTGCTGCTACTTGCGATGAGCTAAGTGCCGCAGCTTGTTGGGTAGTGAGTGCTACAACCTGATTGCTGCTTAAGCCGCTTGCGATATTTGCGGTGCTAATCGCCGTGATCTGGCTGGTATTTAAGCTCGCCACCTGCTGGGTGCTCAGCGCATTGAGCTGCTGGCTACTGATGGCTGCAATGGCTGCGGTTCTGATCACTGCTAAATCAGCGGTTTCCAGTGCAGCAATATTACTGGTCGATAGTGCCGCTACTTGCGATGAGCTAAGCACGGCAGCTTGCTGGGTAGTGAGGGCGGCAATCTGAACGCTGTTTAGCCCGGCGCTAAAGTTATCTGTGCTGATGGCGGTGATCTGGCTGGTGCTTAGCGCAGCAATCTGGCTGCTGCCGAGTACGCTGGCTTGAGCGGTATTTAATGCGGCAATGGCACTGGTTTTTAGCGCGGCTAAATCAATCGTTTCTAGCGCGGCAATGCTGGTGGTCGAGAGTGCCGCTGCTTGCAGTGATGTGAGTGCTGCCGCTTGGTTGGATGTAAGCGCAATGGTCTGGCTGCTGCTGAGTATATTGATCTGGCTGCTGCTTAAGGCTGCAATGGCGCTGGTTTTAAGTACGGCGATATCCGCGCTTTCCAGTGCTGAAAAGTTAGTCGTTGTCAGCGCTGCTAGCTGTGCCGCACTTAAAGCCGCAGCTTGTTGTGTGGTCAGCGCGCTGATTTGATTGCTATTTAAGCCATTAGCCATATTGCCCGTGCTTAAGGCGCTAATTTGATTGCTACTCATGCTGGCAATTTGCAGAGTCGTGAGCGCATTAAGCTGCTGGCTAGACAGGGCAGCAATAGCAGAGGTTTTAAGCACCGCAAAGTCTGCTGTTTCCATTGCGAGCAGCTGGGTGCTTGAGAAGGCCGTAATTTGGGTGGAGCTGAGTGCTGTGGCTTGGTTGGTGCTCAGCACATTAATTTGCAGAGTGCTTAAGGCATTGATTTGATCGCTGGATAAAGCGGCGATGGCGCTGGTTTTAAGCACCGAAAAATCGGCACTTTCAAAGGCTGCAATTTGGGTGCTTGATAGGGCGGTGATTTGTGTTGAGGTGATCGCTGCGGCTTGGTTTGAGCTAAGCGCTGCAATCTGGCTGCTGCTGAGTGTGCTGATCTGGCTGGTGGATAAGGCAGCAACGGCGCTGGTTTTGAGTGCGGCAATATCGGCTGTTTCAAGCCCGGCCAGCTGGGTGCTCGATAATGAGCTGACCTGTGCAACGCTGAATGCTTCAATTTGAACAGATGAAAGCGCCGCAATATGGCTGCTACTCAGGCCGCTGATTTGCTGGGTATTTAAGTTGGCAATGGCCGCCGTATTAAGCGCAGCAAAATCACTGCTTTCCAATACGGCAATCTGAGCGCTAGAGAGTGCGGCAATTTGCGAGGTGCTGAGCGCCGCGGCTTGACTAGAGCTAAGGGCGATGATGTGGCTGCTGCTTAACTGGCTGATTTGCCGAGTGTTGAATGCTGCAATTTGACGAGTGCTTAGCGTGGCTAATTGAAGGGTAGAGAGAGATGCAAGGCTGGCGGTATCAATACTGGCGATTTGTGCCGTCGTCAAAGCAAGGATTTGACTGGTAGACATGCCGGTAAAGATGCTCATCTTGCTATCCAATTGCGAGTTTTAAAGTGGCGTACTTAAATACTTACTGGATTGCTTTCAGAATAAATATATTTAATGCTTAAAAAGCGGATGATTAAATTGATTAAACGCGGTCAAGGATTTCTTGCAATAAAACTTACAATTTATATATGGCAGTGAGCTGCAGTGCAAAGGCTTAGTCTATTCTACTGCTGTTTCTTATAAATAAGGCTTGAGTCCGACAGGATGCTTATCCAAGGCAGGAAGGCATAAAGGCCCGCTGTCTGTGTATTTATCGGTTATGAATTAGAAAACTTGAAGGATAGCTACCGGTGCTTTTTGTAAGAATTAGAAATGGTTTTTAATATAGATTAAAATTGATTTTTTATTTGATGAGCAAATGGATTTTTAATATGGGGGATCGTCATCAATCCCGCAGGGGTGTTTATTTAAATGCGTAATGACAATGTAATCGTTTAAATCTGCGATCAGGGGCGTTTGATTTAGGGCGCGGCAAGGGGGTTGACAGGCCTTGTACAAAAGCATCATTAAAACGGAATTAATAGCCTACCCAATTGCTATTTCAACAGCTTACTATTTGACGGATATCCTTGTTTTAACGCTGCTGGAGCTGGCATGAAAAAAACACTACTAGGCGCAATTTTGGCTTTGTCTTTACCTATGGCCGCACAGGCGGGTGATTTAACCGCCAGAGTGGGCGATGGTTTTTTTGGCGCATCCTATGAAGGCAGCCTGCTTTTGATGACCACCAGTGCAGATTGGCTGACGAATGATGGCCGGGGTAATGTGGGCTCTTTGGGCCTTGGCGTGCAAGCGCCGCTGGGTATTGCCAAGCTAAAAGCGGGCGCTAAGCTGGTTTATATGGATTTAAAACATCAGGATAATCATTACGCCGCGGCTGTAGGCGGTGGTGTAGATATTCCTGTTGGCGCGTTTACTATTTATGGCCAAGGTTATTTGGCACCATCTGGGTTTGCATCCGGTGGCGTTGAAAATTACAAAGAAATGCGTGCAGGTGTTCGCTGGGATATGACCAAAATGGTATCGCTGGATGCAGGTTACCAATATAGCCATGTGAAGGGCGAAGACGGCAACCGCTCGGTAAGCATGGCCGATGGCCTGTATGTAGGCGCACAGCTTAATTTCTAATCGTGTTTTACAAACAAAACGCAGCGGTGGCTGCGTTTTTTTATGGCTGCTAGCTAATCAACTTCTCTAATCACCCGCATCTTCATGGTCATCCCCATCATCAGCAGCGCCAGTAGCAGGCCAAAGGCCGATAGCACCCACTGAATGCTGATATGCATAGAAAATAAGGCGGTCACTAGAGCGTAGGAGAGCGGGGTGAGGCCCATGGAGACCATTGAATTCAGGCTCATAATCCGCCCTAATTTTTGTCTATCGGCGTAATGCTGGATAAGCGACATCATTGGTACATTATTGGCGGCAACGCCCAGCCCGATTAAGACTTGCACCCCTAAGGCTACGGGCAGCCAAGTGGCGAGTGCTAAGGAGGCTAGCAGCAGGCCTTCGATAGCAATCACCACGGTAATCATCAGCAGGCGTTTTTGGGTAGGCGGGTAGAGGGTAAGCAGCAGCCCGCCGAGCACCATGCCAGCAGCAAAAGCGCTTTGCATAAAGGAAAGTGTACTGGCGCTGCCTTGCAATAGATCGGTCACGACCAGCGGCACGCCTAATCCTAAGGGGCCCATAAAGAGTAAATTAGCCGCAGCATAAACCAGCATCAAGGCCCGCAGCACGGGCGTTTGAATCATGTACTGCATGCCTTCTTTTAGCTCGCTGAGCATGCTGAATCGCTTGCGATTTGCCAATAATTCAGGTTCGCGGATCAGCGCCATAGCTAGCAGCCCGGCGGCTAGCATCATGGCGGTGAGTGAAAATACCGTTTCATAGCTAAATAAAGCCAGCATGGTGCCACCCAGCACGGGGCCAAAAACCAGACCTACTTGATTAGTTGTTAGCATGATGGAGTTGGCGCGGGTTAAATCGCTATCTGCCACAATATTGGGGACGAGCGCATCGCGTGCAGGCCAGAAAAAAGCATCCAGCGCGCCATAAATCAGCGCAAAGCCCACCATCACGCCAATGCTGAGTTGATCGTTGGCAACAATCCCCACCAGCACAAGCAGCAACAGCACCCGCAAGCCCACCGAGGCCAGAATAATATGGCTGCGTTTCATTCGGTCGGCCAGCACGCCGCCTATCGCCATCAACATAATGCGTGGCACAGATCCGGCGATCATCACCAGCCCCAATTGCTCTTTTGCTCCTAGGGTTTTGATCACCAGCCACGTTTCGGCCAGCATGGCGATGGCGAGTGCAAAGTTGCTAATCAGGCTGGCGAGCCAAAGTAAAAGGAAATTGCGATTGCGCAATAGTGCAGGTGCTGGCTTCATAGATCTCAGAATCAGTATGTTAAAATGCGTCAAACATCTTAAGCGCAGGTGGGGCTGGGGCGTTATGCTCTGCTTGCGTATTTGTACTGAGTTCTGATCTCTCACCTTTCCAAAGGAATCCACCATGGCTTTTCGCAAGATGACCGAGCTTGAATTAGCGGGCAAAAAAGTACTGATCCGTGCAGACCTGAATGTGCCATTGAAAGACGGCGTGATTGGTGATGACACCCGTATTCGCGCGTCGATTCCTACGATTGAGGCTGCGCTGCAAGCGGGCGCTGGCGTGATTGTCATGAGCCATTTGGGCCGCCCAACTGAAGGCGAGTTCCAGCCTGCAGACGATCTTGCCCCTGTGGCGAAGCGTCTGGGTGAGTTGATGGATCGCCATGTAAGCGTTGTGAATGATTTCAACGGTTTTGTAGTCAAAGCGGGCGAGCTGGTGCTGCTGCAAAATGTGCGCTGCAATAAGGGCGAAAAGAAAAACGCTGACGAGTTGGGCCAAGCCTACGCTGCGCTTTGCGATGTATTTGTAAATGATGCTTTTGGTACGGCGCACCGTGCCGAAGCGTCTACCCATGCGGTGGCTAAATTTGCCCCTATCGCGGCAGCGGGCCTGTTGATGGCGGGCGAGCTGGATGCTTTGGGCAAAGCGCTGAAAGCACCAGCTTCACCGCTGGTCGCGATTGTGGCTGGCTCTAAGGTATCGACCAAGCTGACCATTCTTGAATCTTTAGCAGATAAAGTGGATTACCTGATCGTAGGTGGCGGGATTGCCAATACCTTCTTGCTGGCCGAAGGCCATGAAATTGGTAAGTCTTTAGCCGAAGCCGATCTGGTCGACAACGCCAAGCGCGTAATCGCTAAAATCCGCGCCCGTGGCGGCGATGTGCCTTTGCCAACAGATGTAGTGATTGGTAAGCAATTCTCCCCAACCGAGCCTGCTGTGATTAAAGCGATTGCCGATGTGGCCGCCGACGATATGATTTTTGATATCGGCCCGGATACCGCAGCAAGGCTGGCTGAAGTATTAAAAACCGCTGGCACCATCGTTTGGAATGGCCCGGTTGGCGTGTTTGAATTTGATCAGTTTGGCAAAGGCACCGAAGTGCTAGCCCGCGCGATTGCAGCATCGCCTGCATTCTCGATTGCTGGTGGTGGCGACACACTGGCCGCTGTGGCTAAGTACGATATTGCGAATGATGTTAGCTATATCTCAACCGGCGGCGGCGCATTTCTTGAATTCCTCGAAGGTAAAGTATTGCCCGCTGTAGAGATTCTGGAACAGCGCGGCGCTTAAGCTTAGGCGGGGTTTGTTTCGTGTAGGGCGGGTGCAACCCGCGTATTTTTCAGTATTGCTCGCGGGTTGCACCCACCCTACATAACTGCTTTATTAAAAGACTTGAGATTGTGTACGTCTTTTAATAGACGGCGCTTGTGCTCTATCAGTAAGATCAACGCCAGCCATCCTGCGGGCGTTTTTTTATGCAATATCAGAGAGGACAAGCAATGACTACTCGGCCACCCTTTATCAAACATTGGCAAGAAATCCAAGCGGAAGATAATGCCTGTTATCCCAATAGCCTAGAAAAACTATCCATAGGCTCGCCCTTTGGCCGCACGTTTGGCTTGACGCGCCTTGGCATCCATCACGAGCTATTGACACCCGGACGTCGCACCTCTTGGCCGCATTCTGAAAAAACCGAAGAAGAGTTTGTTTACGTCATCGAAGGCAATCCTGATTGCTGGCTGGATGGCGTGTTGCATCGCTTAGAGGCAGGAGACGCAGTGGGCTTCATACCAGGCACCGGCATTGCCCATGTGTTTATCAATAACACCGATAGTGATGTGCGCTTGCTGGTAGTGGGCGACACAAATCGTGCCGACAATAAAGTGGATTACCCGCTAGACGCAAAGAAAAACATCGCCATCGGCGATTTTCACTGGCACGACGCTCCTAAGCATGAGTTGGGCAATCACGATGGCTTGCCAGATCAGCTACGCGAATCAAACGGGCCTTTTTAAGCCACTGCCGCCTGCTGAAGCAAGCACTTTTAAGACTTTGTTGATCCGGATGGATTGCATTGTTTTCCTGCATATTTTATTAAAGAAAATTGCAGGGTGGGCATCAAAACCTGCCCTCTCTGCATTTTTGAAAAGAGATATTTGCAAAGTATCATTGCTTCGGGATTGCCTTTTATGCATTCGGTATTGAGTAGCTTTTGTGGCTCAATATTTATATTTTTTTAGCTGAATAGTTGTTAAATCACGATTGAAACTGCAGCAAAGTGGTTTTAGCGTTTTCCCGAATGGCGTTACTCCCGATTGGATAGGGCAGCGTTGAATACTAATATGTGTTGCATCGCAGCAACAATATTCTGGATCTTAGCCATGTCACTCGTATCCCTTCGCCAAGTTCTCGATCACGCCGCCGAACACGGCTATGGCGTACCCGCATTCAACGTGAATAACCTCGAACAAGTTCAGGCTATTTTGCAAGCCGCCGATGCCACATCCAGCCCAGTGATCCTGCAGGCCAGTGCCGGTGCGCGTAAATACGCAGGCGAGCAGTTTTTAAAAACGCTGATCGAAGGCGCAGTAGCCAGCTACCCGCATCTGCCTATCGTGATGCACCAGGATCATGGTGTTAGCCCTGCTGTTTGCTTAACTGCAATCAAGATGGGCTTTACTAGCGTGATGATGGATGGCTCCTTATTGCAAGACGGCAAGACACCATCAGACTACGCCTACAATGCTGCGGTGACGGCCGAAGTGGTACGCATGGCGCACTCTTGTGGCGTATCGGTAGAAGGCGAGCTGGGCTGTTTGGGTAGCTTAGAAACCGGCATGGGAGAAGAAGAAGACGGCGTAGGCGCAAACCGCGTATTAAGCCACGCCGAAATGCTGACTGATCCGCAAGAAGCGTTGGCTTTTGTGAAAGCCACTGGCGTAGATGCTCTGGCCATCGCCATCGGCACCAGCCACGGTGCGTATAAATTCACCAAGCCACCATGTGGCGAAGTATTGGCAATTGATCGCGTGCGCGCCATTAACGCCGCCATCCCCGATGTGCATCTGGTGATGCACGGCTCATCCAGCGTGCCGCAAGAATTACTCGAAGAAATGCGCAAATACGGCGGTGAGTTGAAACCTACATGGGGAGTTCCCGTAGAAGAAATCCGCCGCGCCATCCAATACGGCGTGCGCAAAATTAATATCGACACCGATTTACGCCTAGCCATGACCGCCGCCATCCGCCGCCATCTGGCCATGCACCCCGCAGACTTCGACCCCCGCGCCTACCTAAAACCCGCCATCATCGCCATGCGCGAAATATGCGAAGCCCGCTACGACGCCTTTGGCGCAGCAGGGATGGCAGAGAAAATGAAGCCGGTATCGCTAGAGAAAATGGCGCAGCGGTATAACAAGGCTTAAGTAGTATTAAAAATTAGGCATTAATAAAAAAGGGTGAATACGAGAAATCGTATTCACCCTTTTTATTTTGGCTTTGATGCCGCCTCACTGCCCGCAGTGAGGCTGGTTTGATGTTTACAGGCTTTGCCACGGGGCAGTTCAGTGTCTGTTCATGCATGACAAATGCAGCAGCTATTTGGTCATCAGCCTTGCAGTAAAGTTGATTTTCATTATGTTTCTATGCCGCATTGCAGTAAGAAGTCGTCTAAGGTCAGCCGTTTTTGTATCTGAATTCTGTTGATCGCCATAATCAAACCCATGAGTAGGCTTTGTTTTTTGAATGGGTATGGGGCGGATGTTTGCATAATCAATAATATGTTTTTAATGCTATATGGGTATGGCGGCTCAATCCGTATAAGGTATTGTATTTAATATAGAATGTTTGATGTTGTTTTTATTGTTTTTTCAATTGATATTTTTATTTTTTATTTATATATCATGCTATAGTTTATTTGTATCTTTTATTAATTAAATTATGTAGCGAGCATTAAATGAATTATATTTTTTATTTGTGTAAGATATTTATATTTTTTATCTTTTTGAGTTCTAATGCATTGGCTGATTTTGGCTCTAGATTATCGTCGAGTGAATATCGTCCTTCTGGGGGGGATACTACCTCTACTTTTTCAGATAGGGTAGCTGCATGCGAAACGAATAAAATCTATCCCCCCGGCACTACTACCTCAAGCTCCCTTTACTATAGCAGCCATGCTTGGAATCAGGTTGCTATTTTTATTTGTTATGGACATCTAACAGGTGGTGGAATTTCACCACTCTATTCTGATTATATGCGATGTAATTTTGAAGGGTCTCCTGATAAAGAAGCCAAGATTAATACATCTGGTGTTTGTATTTCATCTGCGCACACGTGTTCAGATTCTGTTCATTCATTTTTAGGCCCTGCTTCACAGCGTTGCCGTCCAAAGTGTGCTCTGAATCAGTATCTGGCCAGTGATAGTACTTGCAAGCCACTTATTCCTTGCCTGGAGGGGGAGTGCAAAAGGCCTGAGCAAGGCCCGAGTTGCCCAAGTACGGGTAACCCCATCAATACAGCGACGGGGAATAAATTCCAATCAGAGCCAGATTTTATTTGGGGCAATGGGCTTACTTTCACACGTACATATAATGGCAATGGCAGTACAGAGCAAGGGCTGGGAACAGGCTGGCGCCATAATTTTATGCGCCGGATCATGAGAGAAAAAACAACGTTTGCTCCACCGCCTTATTCAGATGTAGACCCTGATTGGTTAATGTATAAAGAAATGCAATCCTCGGCGGATAATATCAGCCATTATTTGCTTGAGCGTGAAAATGGCTTAGGTTTTGTTTTTGATCTCAATGGCCAGCCTAAAAACCCTTCGGAAAGTAACCCTTATCAGCTTACTGTTTCAGATAATGGCTTTACGGTTAAAAATGGAACTGCAATTGAGAATTACGATAAATTAGGTCAATTACTTTCTATTGTTTACGCCAATGGAATGATTGATGCATTTATCTATAACGCTCAGAAACAACTTACACAAGTAAAAAATAATTACGGACAACAGCTCACCTTTGATTATGCGGACTCTGTTTATTTAAAACATATCAGCCTTAATGGCGCTTTAATTGTCAGCTATAGCTATAACAAAGGCCTGTTAAGCAACGTAACTTATGTCGACAATACCAGCCGCCAGTACCTCTACGAAGACAGCCGTAATCCAACTTTACTCACTGGGCTGATTGATGAAAGTGGTCAGCGCTTTGCTTCATGGACTTACAACGAGCAAGGTCAGGCGATTTCGTCCGAGCATGCTGGTGGCGTGGATAAATTTACGCTTAATTTTGGCGGTGATCCTGCCAGCGGTACGCGCTGGACAGAAGAAACGGATCCATTGGGATCAGTAAGGCGCTATCAGTTCAAATTGGTCGCGGGAACATGGCGTTTGCATGGCAAGGATCAACCAGGCGGCGCAGGCTGCAGTGCTGCAAGTAATAATCTGCTCTATGACGCCAACGGCAATGTGACCAGCCGTACAGACTTTAATGGCAACAAAACCACCTACGTTTACGATTTGGCCCGTAATTTAGAAACCAGCCGCACCGAAGCCGCTGGCACGCCGCTTGCCCGTACCATCAGCACCGAATGGCATGCTACTTGGCGCTTGCCGCTTAAAGTGACCGAGCCTGGCCGTGTGACTAGCTTTGTGTACGACGCTAACGCCAATCTGCTGAATAAAACCATCACCGCCGACGGGAAAACCCGCCGCTGGAGCTGGACTTATGCCGATTTTGGGCAAGTTAAAACCAGCACTGATCCAGATGGTAAAACCAGCAGCTATCAATACGATGCCCAAGGTAATTTAGCGGCGCAGACTAATGCTGCTCAGCAAATTACTCAGTTCACCCGCTATGACGCTAATGGCAATCCATTAGAAATCCTTTCGCCAGATGGAATTAAATCAACGCTCACTTACGATGCCCGCAATCGCTTAATAAGCAGGCAAGCCGGCGCAGCACTGAGCCGTTTTGAGTATTGGCCAACGGGCTTATTAAAGCAGGCCACGCTGCCTGATGGCTTAGTGATTAATTATCTCTATGACACAGCGCATCGCCTGAGCGAAATCACCGATAACCAAGGCCATCGTGAGGTTTACACCCTGAATAAGGCAGGTTTACAGGAGCAAGTCGATCGTTACGATCCTGACAGCACGCTCGCTAATGGCCTGTTGCAAGTGCAACAAGCCCAGTCAGTAAAACCTGCCAAATAACCTTTCAGAGAGTTACCTATGTTTATATCTACAGCTCTGCCTGGCAAAGTGTTGCTGGGCAGTATTCTTCTTTTGAGCCAGGCTGCTTTTGCAGCGCCTATTGCCCCTTCTGCTGCGGCATCATCAGTCAGTGCCTTACCCACTCACGCCACGGTGGTCAGCCGTTTTAAGCGTTACGATGCTTTAGGCCGTCTGGAAAAAGAATGGGATGCAAAAGGCCAGGTCTATAGCTACAGCTATGATGCCAATGGCAATCGCCAAACCAGCACCGATCCGCTGGGCCGGGTTACCCGCTATGAATATGATGCTTTAAACCGCTTAAGCAAAAGCACCGATGCAGCTGGCAAAGCCACACTGATGTCTTATGATGCCCGCGATAACCTGGTGCAGGTTACTGACCCCGAGGGCTTCAAAACCAGCTACAGCTACAACGGCTTTGATGATCTGATTAAATTAGTCAGCCCGGATACAGGCACCAGCAGCTATACCCGCACGGCCAGCGGGCAGATTCAAACCTATACCGACGCCAGAAAAAAGACCGCCACCTATACCTACGACGATCTGGGTCGTGTGCGGAGTGTTGATTTTGGTGATGGCATCAATGCTTTTACTTATGACACAAGCTTGGTGGGGAAAGTCGCCAGCATCACTAATCCAAGTGGCAGCACCAGCTACCGTTATGATGCACAGGGCAATCTTGCTCAAGCGCAGCACCAAATTGGCAAGACGCTTGCAAAAATTGGCTATACCTCTAACCTCCTCGGTCAAGTAGAAACCATCAACTACCCTAGTGGCATCATCATCAGCTACTTGCGTAATGCAGCGGGGCAAATCAGTGGTGTGCAAATTAACGGCAAGCCCTTGCTGGATCAGCTAGCTTGGTCCGGGCACATTGGTGCACAAAGCTGGCGCTGGAGTAATGGTCAGATTTGGGCAAGGGTTGCAGCCAATACAGGCCTGCTTGCTGGGCAAAGCCTTGCCGATGGCAACCGCGTTTATACCTTTGACGCCGTCAGTAATTTACGCCGCATCGACGACATTAACGCCCCGCAACGCAGCCAGGAATATAGTTACGATCTGCTCGACCGGCTAAATCTGGCCGTCAGTAATAACAGCTCGTTTAACTATTTTTACGATTTCAATGGCAACCGCAGCGACCAAACCGTTGGAGCGGCGAGTACAAATTATAAGCACGCTGACAATAGCAACCGCCTGCTGTCATCCAGCGGTGCAAATCAAGCCACTTACACTTACGATGCGGCAGGGAATCGCGCTAACGATAATGGCTGGGTGCTGACGTACAACAACGCTGGCCGCTTAGTTAAATCCAGCAAAGGCACGGTAGCTGTCAGCTATAGTTACAACGCGCTGGGGCAAAGAGTACAAAAAGCATCAGCAACCGGCACTACCTTGTTTGTTTATGATACTCAGGGCCATTTACTAGGTGAATATCAGGCAGATGGCAAGCCTGTGCAGGAAACAATTTGGCTGGGTGATACGCCGGTAGCCGTAGTCAGTACAACGGGAGCAAGTGCTAACATCAGCTATATCTGGGCCGACCACCTGGGCACGCCTCGCCAAATTACTGATCCCGCCAGCAAGCAAATCCTCTGGCGCTGGGATGGCGAGCCATTTGGCAATAGCCTGGCTGATGAAGACCCAAGTAAAACCGGTAAAAAGTTCAGCTACAACCTGCGCTTTCCTGGCCAGTATCTTGATAAAGAAACCGGCAAACACTACAACTACTTCCGGGATTACGACCCGGCAACAGGCAGGTATATTGAATCTGACCCGATTGGTTTAGCGGGGGGGATTAATACTTATGGGTATGTGGGCGGGAATCCACTGAGTTCTACGGACCCGACAGGTGAAGCTGCTACATTAACTTGGTGTTTGGGAGGGCCATGGGGATGTGCTGCTGGGGTTGGTTCGTTGATCCTTATGTCTCCACCGGGGCAGAAAGTACTTAAAGATTTTGCTAAAAATATTGCTGATCTTTGCAAAAAGAATGATGACGATAATTGCAACGCAACTATGTCGCGAGCTGAAGCAATGGCTGCGGCATATAGCTGGGCAGGAATTTCATCTTCCGGTGATGATGCTAATCCCATTCCTTGGAGTAACTTTAATTTTCCGGCGGGCATGAGTAAGGGGGGGCGGCCTTTTGGGGATTTTATGCGAAAAAATAATGCTCCACCTTATGGTCATGGCACTCCTGATGGGGCATCAGTGGTGGAGCATCCGTTTGCTCATCCTGATCAGCCAGGACCCGCCCATCATAATTGTGCACACTTCCACGCTCGAAACACGATGGGTGTGGAACGACTTTTTACTTACAAAAATTGAATTGAAAATATTTGGAGCTACTCATGAGAAAAGAATTCTCACACCGTGTTGATGATCAATTGGATGGATATATTCCGTTCAATACGGATACCCCTGATGGAGCCACAATTTTTATGAAAGTCGATGAAGCTGGAAATTTTTGTCTCAGTGCCAATGCTGATGGTTTTCTGCATATGGCTCGTATCTGTGCTGAATTGGCTCTTGGAAATTTCCCTTGTGGATATCATTTTCATAAAAACTTTAATTTTAAACATTCGTTAGATGAGGCGGGTACCCAATTTACCTTCAAACTTGTCGAACTAGGGGAGTTATAAGGGGGGAGCCCAGCAGGGCTGGTTAGTTTTATCAACCCGCGCTGATATTCATCAAATAGACAGTCTGTATTAATCACTTCTTTGGCTGCAAAAATAGTGGCGGGTTAGACTTATGGCTAACCCGCCTTACTCCACGTTGGGCTTTTGTAGCTTGTCGCTGAGCCTGCAAAGCCAACACACAACTAATGTTGAGTAAATAACCATAATGTCGTCAGTAATTTACGCCGCATCGACGACATTAACGTCCTGTAATGCAGCCAGGAAGATAGTAATGATTTGCACGATCGGTTAAACCTGATAGTCAGCAATAAAAAGTTTAATTTAATATTTTTTATGGCTTTAAAGACGTTAGTTTTAATTAAAATAAATAATCAGCACCCTGCTATTCAGCTGAAGTTCTGAGTATTTATCCCAGGCTTTCCATCTCTGTGCATTTTGTAAAGAAACACCCAAGCCACAGGGGGCGCTTGGCTTTATGATAGTGTTTTTTGCCGATTGGTTGCCATGCTGCATAAACTTGCGATTGCCAATTACCGTTCCCTGCGCGATTTAATTATTCCTTTGGCTCAGCTCAATGTCATTAGTGGTGCTAATGGTTGCGGGAAGTCTAGTTTATACCGTGCTTTACGCTTAATTGCGGAATCCGCGGCGGGGCGTTTGATTGGGCATTTGGCGCAGGAAGGGGGCTTTGCTTCCACTTTGTGGGCGGGGCCGGAAAATATTTCTAGTGCAATGCGCCGTGGTGAGGTGCCGATTCAAGCTACGGTAAGGAAGTCTGCTGTTTCACTCAAGCTGGGCTTTGCTGGTGATGATTTTTCTTATGCGATTGATTTAGGTTTGCCCACACCCAGCTCATCGTTATTTGCCGCCGATCCTGAAATAAAGCGTGAGCAAATCTGGGCGGGCAGTGCTCAGCGGGAAGTTACCTTACTGATGGACAGGCGTAATGCCGTTGCCAAAACGCGGCTGGGGCGCAGCTGGCAAGTGATCAACCAGCATGTGCCTGCTTACGATAGTATTTTTAGCCAGTGTGCCGATCCGGTGAATGCGCCCGAGGTTTTGCAGCTGCGCGAGGCTATGCGTCGCTGGCGTTTTTATGATCATTTACGCACCGATGCCAGTGCGCCCGCCAGGCAGGGGCAGATTGGCACTTACACGCCTATTCTGGCGAATGATGGCGGCGATCTGGCTGCGGCGCTGCAAACCATTATTGAGATTGGTGATGCTGCTGCACTGATGGCGGCGGTTGACGATGCTTTCCCCGGAGCACGGATCGAGATTGCCGTGAATGATGGCCGCTTCAGCGTTTTGATGTGGCAGCGTGGCCTATTGCGCCCTTTGGCGGCAAGGGAGTTATCGGACGGCACTTTGCGCTATTTGCTGCTGATTGCCGCTTTGCTTAGCCCGCGCCCGCCGGAGCTTTTGGTATTGAACGAGCCAGAAACCAGTTTGCATCCCGATTTATTGCCTGCTTTAGCACGCTTGATTTCTGCCGCTGCGGTGCACAGCCAGGTGATTGTTGTTAGCCATGCCAGCCGTCTGGTTGCGGCACTTGAGCGTGAAGTGGATTGCAATTCGATTATTTTGCAAAAAGACTGCGGTGAAACGTCGATTTTAGGGCAGCATGATTTGGATAAACCTGCATGGTCATGGGCGAACAGATAGGCCACATTAATTGATGCTACAGGCTACTTTTTTAGTGATTGTGGCCTGTTTTCTGTATTTTTTTGCTTTAAGCTGAGCCCTGCCATCATCTGCATGATGGTTTTTTTGCTCCTCTCTTTGCTCCTTACCCTCGCTATTTTCCGTATCATCTTTCCCGTTTTCCACCTCTTTCATGGTTCTAAATGTTGATGCTTCTAAGCTCCCCAGCCTATGTGTTTTTAATTCTGGCCATTGTATGTGCATGGTTACCTGCGGTGCAGTGGGGTAGGTTTGCTATTTGGCCTTGGCTAGTGTGTTTTGCGCTGGCACTCGCTGCTGCGTTGGCAACGGGGGTGATGGGGGTTACTGCTTTATTGCTCGTTTTAGTGCTGGCTTTTGCACTATCGGGGGCGAGCTGCGATCGGCTATCTCTTGTTTTACGGCTGGCTTTGGGCGTGATCGCGGCGGTGTTGGCGCTGGCTTTGGCGATGCATAAGGTGCCGGGGTTTAGTAATTTACTGATTTTTAAGGGTGTGCAATTGAGTGCAGATGCGCCGTCATTTACGCTCTATGCCAATTTTGATAAGGGAATCGCAGGCTTATTGTTGCTGGTTTTGTTTTGCCGCAAGGCGACAAGCTTCGCCGGGCTAAAGTCAGATTTTCACCGCTCATGGCTAATTGTTTTTGCAACGATTGGGCTATTGAGCACTGCCGGCCTGCTTAGCCAGTTTTTCCGTTTTGATTTTAAGTTGCCAGCCGCTACGGTGGTATTTGCTGTCGTTAATTTATTGCTGACTTGCGTAGCCGAGGAGGCGTTCTTTCGAGGTGTTGTGCAAGAATCTTTGCACCGGATCAGTAGTAAACCTTCGGGTTCGGTGCTGGCGGTGGCCGCTTCGGCGCTGTTCTTTGGGTTGGCTCATTTTGCGGGTGGCGCGATGTATATGGCTTTAGCTAGCTTGGCAGGCTTGGGCTATGCCTTGGTGTATCAGCAGAGCCGGCGCATTGAAATGGCGATTCTTTTACACTTCGGATTTAATCTTATCCATTTTCTTTGCTTTACCTATCCGAAGTCTGTGGGGGTATAAGCGTGCTGCCTTAGTTTGAGCTGGCCGGAATGCTGGCAGGTTGTGCCGCTTGAGCTACTTTAGGCGCTTGGCTGGATTTTATTTCGGCGATGATAGGGCTGCTATTGCATGCGTCTCCAGCATTATCTACCCAGCATTCGCACTGATTAATATTGCCTTTGCTATCAATTTGTACTTTGAGTAATCCAATTTTGCACCAGCGATTATTCTGGCTGGAGTACAGATGATCAATATCAAGCACTTTGGGGCTAAAGCTATGTGCGGGCAGGGTATAAATACCGTGTTCTCCATCCCATACGGCAACGGGCAGGCGGCTTTGATTCACCACTTTGCCATTTAAGGGCCAGGGCCAATACATGGCGGAAGCATAGGTGCTAAGGCAACTGATACTTAGAAAAAGCAGGGTATAGATAATTCGGGTAGTGCGAGTCATGGGCACAATGCGCGGAAAAGTCAGTTGGCTATCATGCCGCTATTGCTTGGCCTCTGGTTGTGATCTATTGCCGCTTTAGAACGTTAAAATTGAATACAAGCTCGGCCTGCATCAAGCGCAAAGCAGGGGCAATTTTTAAAATAGCCATCGGTTTTTAGGGTAACAGTGTGAGGGCCGATTTTGCACCATCGCCTTGAGGCGGGCTCAAAAGCATGATCAACATCTAGCTCATTGCCAGAGCGGGTGTGAGCGGGAATCGTGTAAAAACGGTGATCGTCATCCCATACTTGGGTCGCTTGTGAATATTGATTAATCAGCACGCCATTCACCGGCCAAGGCCAGTGCCCGTCCTGCTCTTTTTCTTGCATGATGATAAAAAAAGCGAGCGCTGCAGAAGTACAGAGCAGGCAGATTACGGTAAAAATAATCCGGGCTGGCGTAAAAATGATTGGCATGTGCTTGAGTCTGCTTGGGGCAAATGAGATGGGCGATGCGCCCATCGGTTTAGTTTCGTTTATATAAAGCCAGTGCAGCGAGGCGTTGTACTGCATGGTCAACAATCGGTGGGGGATAGTCATAGCTGGCTTTTTGCCCAAAAATAGCTTTAACCAACCATGGCGCGTGGATTTCTTTATGGCTGAGCGCTGCCAGCTCGGGGCAATAGCGGCGGATAAACTTACCCTGCGGATCAAAGCGCTCCGATTGCGTTACAGGATTAAATATCCGGAAATAAGGCTGGGCATCGCAGCCGGTGGATGCGGCCCACTGCCAGCCACCATTATTGGCGGACAAGTCAAAATCATTGAGTTTTTCGGCAAAATAGCGCTCGCCCCATCGCCAGTCAATGAGTAAGTCTTTGACTAAAAAGCTGGCGGCAATCATGCGCAGGCGATTATGCATAAAGCCGGTTTGATTTAACTGGCGCATGGCGGCATCCACAATTGGAAACCCCGTACGGCCTTCGCACCATGCGGCAAAGTACTCTGCATTATTCGGGAACGGCAGTGTGTCGTATTCGGGCTTAAATGCATGTTGAACGACTTCGGGCCGATGCCAGAGGATTTGCTGGTAAAACTCGCGCCAGATCAGCTCGGAAAGCCATGTTTCTGCCCCCCCACCGCCAATCTGCCAGGCTCTTTTTGCTAATTCTCTGATTGATACCGTGCCAAAGCGCAGATGCACAGATAAATAAGACAAGCCTTTTACTGCCGGAAAATCCCGCGCTTCTTGGTAATCACCGATGCGCTGGCAAAAGTCATCAAACAGTGCTTCGCCACCATCCATACCGGGTTTAAGATTACTTACATCGATTTCATCAAAGCCCAGCTCTGCCAGTGTGGGCATTGCTTCACCGCTCAGAGGCGCAAGGCGGTTTAAATAAGGCCGCACAGGGTAGGATTTTAAATAAAAGTCATTCACTTTAGCCAGCCATGCGCGTTTATACGGGGTGAATACGCTATACATGCCGCCGGTTTTAGTGAGTACTTCGTCTTTTTCAAAAATGACCTGATCTTTGAAACTGTAAAAGCGGCAGTCATTAGCGGCCAATTGCTCGGCTACACTGAGATCTCTGCTAATGGCTGCTGGCTCGTAATCGTGGTTGCAGTAAACTGCTGTGGCTTTGAATTCTGCCGCCAGGCGGGGAATTTCATCGCTGGCTACGCCATGGCGAATGATTAAATCCGAGCCTTGCTCAATCAGCGCTGTTTTTAATTGCTGCAGGCTATGCCAAATAAAAGCCACGCGTCGGTCTTCTTTTGATAATCCATCTAAAATGGCAGTATCAAAAATAAATACCGCGATCACGTTTGGGGATGCTTTTAAGGCGTGATGCAGTGCTGCGTGGTCAAATAAGCGCAGATCGCGGCGAAACCAAACGAGTGATGTCATGGGCAGAGGCGGCGTAATAAATATGAATGTCGTATTGTGCCATCGGCATTGGTGATGCGCCCATTTTTAGCACCTTGTGCGATAATTGCAGGCATGGATAACGCAATGAACTTTTCTCGTCATTTTTTGATTGCGATGCCTAGCCTCGTTGATCCGATTTTCTCCCGAGCCCTGACTTTTGTGTGCGAGCACAATGAGCGTGGAGCGATGGGGGTGATTGTGAATCGGCCGCTGGGTATGACGCTGGCGTCGCTATTTGAGCAGATCGATATCGAGCTGCACCGCCCCGATATGGCTGCGCTGTCGGTACACTTTGGCGGGCCGGTACAAACCGATCGTGGCTTTGTGCTGCATACGCCGCTGGGTAGCTGGCAATCTAGCCTAGCCGTTTCGGATGAAATGGGGCTATCTACTTCAAGAGATGTCTTGCAGGCGCTTGGGGACGGTGAAGGGCCAGATCAGGTGTTTTTAACCTTGGGCTATGCCGGCTGGGATGCAGGGCAGTTAGAAAATGAGATCGCACAGAACTCCTGGCTTACCGTAGAAGCCGATCCGAAAATCATTTTTGATTTACCGCCTGAAGCGCGTTATGCCGCGGCCTTGGGCTTGCTGGGTATTGATATTGCAATGTTGTCTAAAGAAGCGGGCCACGCTTAATTCGGCTGAGCTTTTCTTTGGGCATGCCACATTTTGAAAACGCTCGAAATCTGGGCTGTCATCTGGAAAATAATGAGTACTCTCCTAGCTTTTGACTTTGGTGAAGTGCGGATCGGCGTAGCCGTTGGCTCATCCGAGTTGGGTATTGCCCACCCTGTAGAAACCATCACCGCGGAAGAAAACGAGCGCCGTTTTGCGCGGGTTGAACAGCTGATTCGCGAGTGGCAGCCTGCTTGTTTGATTGTCGGCCTGCCTAGTCATTTAGATGGCACGCCGCATGAGATGACGCGTCTTTCACGCAAATTTGCCAATCGCCTGCACGGGCGTTTTGGTTTGCCGGTATTTTTGGTAGATGAGCGTTTATCCAGCGCCGCCGCTTGCAGCGCACTTAATGAGGCCGGAGTACGTGGCCGCCGTCAGAAGCCAGCCCTTGATCAAGTGGCTGCGATGCAGATTTTACAAACTTATCTCGACTCCCCAGCCACCGGCGAGGCACTAAGCCACCGCTCGGCCGAGGTTTCTGTTGATCGTTCTGACGAGGATGCCGATGTATAACCCGCAGTTAAATGCTCAAGGTGAGCTGATCCACCTGTTGACTACCGAAGGCTTGCCTAAGCGCATCCTGACGCAAATCCTCGATCAGGCTGCCGAATACGTTGAGAACGGCGAATTACTAAATAATAAATGGCAAGATCTGGCCGGTACTTCTGTTTTTAATTTGTTTTTTGAAAACTCTACCCGTACCCGCACGACCTTTGAGCTGGCTGCAAAACGCCTAAGCGGCGATGTGTCCAGCCTTAATATTCAAGCCTCCAGCACCGCCAAGGGCGAAACGCTGCTTGATACCATCCACAATCTGGAAGCGATGGGTGCTAATTTATTTGTGGTGCGCCATTCAGAATCAGGCGCGGCACATTTGATTGCCAAGCATGTAAAAAAAGGCATCGCGGTGGTCAATGCTGGCGATGGTCGCCATGCTCACCCTACGCAAGCCATGCTGGATATGTTTACCATTCGCCACTTTAAGGGCGACTTTACCAAGCTGCGCGTGGCGATTGTCGGTGATGTCTTGCATTCGCGCGTGGCGCGTTCGCAAATCCATGCGCTTAGCACTTTAGGCTGTCCGGAAATTCGCGTGATTGCACCTAAAACCTTGCTGCCGACCGGCATCGAGCAGCTGGGTGTGCATGTGTACCACGATATGGCCGAAGGCCTGAAAGACGTCGATGTGATTGCCATGCTGCGTTTGCAAAATGAGCGTATGGCAGGGGCTTTCCTGCCATCGACTCAAGAATTCTTTAAGTATTACGGCCTTACCCCAGAAAAACTGGCGCTGGCTAAGCCGGATGCCATCGTGATGCATCCCGGCCCGATGAATCGTGGCGTAGAAATTGATTCTGCCGTGGCCGATGGCCCGCAAGCGGTGATCTTGCCGCAAGTAACCTTTGGTATTGCTGTGCGCATGGCGGTATTAGCGATTGTGGCTCGTAATCAGAAAGCGAATAAATAATCATGAAAAACATCGCAATTCTTGGTGGCCGATTAATTGATCCTCTGAATAACACCGATCAAGTGGCTGATTTATACCTTGCCGGTGGCAAAATTGTTGGCGTGGGCGCGGCTCCTGCTGGCTTTGTGCAGGACGAAACCATCGATGCTAAGGGTTTATTAGTCAGCCCCGGCCTAGTCGATTTAGCCGCGCGTTTGCGTGAGCCGGGCTTTGAATATAAAGCCACTTTGGCATCTGAAATGACCGCTGCTGTGGCCGGTGGGGTCACTAGCATTGTGTGCCCGCCAGACACCGATCCGCCACTCGATGAGCCAAGTTTGGTCACCATGCTGCGCCAGCGCGCTAAAAATCTGGATTTGGCTCGACTCTATCCAGTGGGCGCTTTAAGCCGCCAGCTTAAAGGCTTGGAACTTACTGAAATGGCCGAGTTGCGCGATGCGGGTTGTGTGGCGTTTTCGCAAGGCGATCAAGCAGTAGGCAATTTGCAGATTCTGTATCGTGCCATGCAATATGCAGCGACGTTTGATGTGGCTTTACGTTTGTTACCACAGGAAGCTGATTTAAACGCCGGTGTGGCACATGACGGCGATTACGCTACTCGTATGGGCTTGGCGGGTATTCCGGTGCTGGCCGAAACCGTGGCTATTTCTAATATCCTGCTACTTATGAAAGAAACCGGTGCACGCGTGCATTTATGCCGTCTTTCATCTATGGCCGGGCTCGATTTGGTACGCACCGCTAAAAAACAAGGCCTGCCGATTACCTGTGATGTGAGCATCAATCATATTCATCTGGCCGATGTGGACATTGGTTTTTTTGATAGCAATTACCGCTTTGATCCGCCTTTAAGATCGGTACGCGATCGTGATGCCATTGTGGCTGCGCTGGCCGATGGCACGATTGATGCCATTTGCTCGGATCACAGTCCGGTGGATGATGACGGTAAATTACTGCCATTTGCTGAGGCAGAGCCGGGTGCAACAGGCTTGGAGTTGCTTTTGCCACTCACCCTTGCATGGGCCGAGCGCCAGCATATTCCGCTGGCGCAAGCACTGGCCAAGATCACCACCGTTCCCGCAAAGATGCTGGGTTTTGCCGCAGGTTTAGAAGTGGGCCATCGTGCGGATTTGGTGATTTTTGACCCTGAAGCCCATTGGCAAGTCACGCCTGCTACGTTGAAAAGCCAGGGCAAAAACACGCCGTTTGTGGGCATGGAAATGAAGGGGCAAGTGGTGCATACGCTGGTAAAAGGCAAGCGAGTGTATCAATTAGCAAACTAAGGGATATCAGCAGGCTCGTGTGCTTGGTTTATCCTGGTACTCGGGCTATACTTTTGCCTTATTGAAACGATCGTTTAATTTTTTCCTTGGAGAACACAATGTCTGATCTGGCTACCCTGTTTCAAACCGCGCAAGATGATGTGGTTAAATTAAACGATGCGCCGGATGTGGCGACGAAGCTCAAGCTTTATTCTTTGTTTAAACAAGCCGCGGAAGGCAATGCAACAGGCGATCGCCCATCGGCCATTCAGTTTGTTGCCCGTGCTAAGTTTGATGCGTGGTCTGAATTAGCAGAAATGAGCTCTGATGAAGCCAAACAGAAATATATTGATTTGGTAACAGAGTTAAAAGCGAAAGACGAATAAGCAAAGCCGGGCTAAATAGCCCGGTTTTTTTATAATTCTAATTTCTTATTTGCTAAAAGTAAGGCCTCAAATTCAGTCGCTGCTACAGGCTTGCTAAATAAATAGCCTTGTATTGAAGCAATCTGTGTTTGTTTTAGAAAGGCCAGTTGTTCACGGGTTTCTACTCCTTCTGCCAATACATCCATGCCCAGTGTTTGCCCCAAACCAATAATGGCTAATACAATTGCTGCATCGTTATTATTACTGCATGCGTCTCTTACAAAGCTTTGGTCTATTTTTAATTTATTAAAAGCAAAGCGCTTGAGGTAACTAAGGCTGGAATAGCCTGTTCCAAAATCATCTAAAGAAAGCTTAACGCCAAGCTGCTTAATATCATGCAGGGTGGTCATGACTTGTTTTACTTCCTGCATAATCACCGATTCGGTGACTTCTAATTCCAGATAACGGGCATCGAGCTGCGCATCATTTAAGGCAGATTTGATGAGATTAAGGAAATCAGCCTGATGCAATTGATGTGGCGATAAGTTAACGGCCATATTAATCGGCACTAAGCCGATTGCTTGCCATTTGGCCGCTTGCCTGCATGCTTCTTGCAGTACCCAATTACCAATTGGAATAATCAAGCGGCTTTCTTCTGCAATAGGAATAAATTTAGCCGGTGAAATAAGCCCATGTTTGGGGTGATTCCAGCGAATGAGTGCTTCTGCTCCGATAATGTGGCCATCTTCTAAGCTGACTTGCGGCTGGTAATGCAGGATAAATTCATGATTAAGCAGCGCCGTTCGCATACTGGTTTCCAGCTCCAGCCTTTCAGAGGCACGGGCATTCATTTCTGGTGTGAAGTATTGAAAATTGCTGCGCCCCTGTGCTTTAGCCTGAAACATCGCTACATCTGCATTGCGGATTAAATCATCTGCGCTTGCGCCATCCTCCGGGTAAATGCTGATACCAATTGAGGTGGAGGTTGAAAAATGGCCTGCTTCTAATTCAAATGGCTGAGCAAAAGACGCTAGAATTGTTTCGGCAATCGACCCAGCAATCAGCGAATGAGAGATATTGGTCAGCACAATCACAAATTCATCGCCGCCCAATCGAGCCAGAATATCGCCCGGGCTAATCAATTTTTTAAAGCGATTAGCCACCTGAGCCAGCACCGCATCACCTGCTGCATGGCCAAGTGAATCATTAATTGTTTTAAAGCGATCTAAGTCGAGGAAAAATACGGCTAGGCTTTGCTGGTTGCGCTCTGCAGAAGCGAGTGCAAGCCGCAGCTCGTCGCGCAGCAAATTACGATTAGCCAAGCCAGTTACAGAGTCAAAATTAGCTAATTCAATAATGCGTTCTTGTGCTTCTTTGCGTTCGGTAATATCGGTCATCGTGCCAATAATACGGGTAGGCTTGCCGTGAGTATCAAAGGCTACAAATTTGCCGCGTGATTGAAACCAGCGATATTCACCGGATTGTGTTTTGCGGCGGTATTCGCTGATTAATTGTGCTGCTTCCCCTTTTAAATATTGCTGAAAATGAGCAAGTGATTGCACTTTATCATCGGGGTGTACTTGGTCTTGCCATTTTTTAAAGCTTTCATCGCCGGGTTTTAAGCCAAGAAGCCGGTCGTATTCCGGGCTAGTGATTGCAATTTGGTCGCCTTGCATGGGCATATCAAATAAGCCGGTGCTGGATGCTTCTAAAGCTAAACGCAGTTGTTGTTCGCTTTTAATAATGGCCAGCTCCGCCATACGGCGTTCAGAAATATCACGCACTACAGCACAGTTAAATTCGAGCTTTTTAAAAACAATAAAATTGGAGTTGATTTCGGTGGGAATGCTTTCTCCATTCCGTGCTTTTAGTGATATCTCATCTCTTAAGTATTTATTGTTTTTTAATTTATTCCAGAATCTTTGCCAATGATCCGGATTAAAGTTAGGATTAATATCACGCAATTGCATGGATAGTAATTCAATTTCGCTATAGCCAAGGCGAGTGCATGCCGTGGTATTGACATAGCGAATTCTGCCTTGCGAATCCAGCCAGATAGCCATATCAGCGCCGTGCTCTACGGCTACTTTGGTCAGATAAAGATCGGCTTCCGTTTTTTCTAAACGTGATAATTGGCGAAATACATAGATAAGTAATAAGCCACCAAAAAATAACATCAGTAGCGTAATACCTGCATTGAGCAGGCTTTCGTTTTTCCATGACTGTAATGCTTCATCTTTATCCAGGCCTACAGAAATGCCTAAATGCCATTGATTTAAATAGCGCCAGCCAAAAATACGTGTCATTTGCTCCACATGGCTATGCTCGGTAAATAAGCCGCTGTCTTGCCGGGAAAAGTCAGATTCAAAAAATGGCTTGCCGGATATATCACGGCCAATATCACGCTCATCTCGGGGAAAGCGCGCTAGCGAAATACCATCATCTCTGAATAAGCGAATGATAATGCCTTTTCTCTGGCTGAGTGATGCGTAGAAAGTTTCGAAGTAAGCTGGCTTAATGCCGGCAATTAATACGCCATTAAACTGCCCTTGTTTATCTATCAGGGCGCGTACCAGCGGAATAATTTCCATATTTCCACTGGGATCCGTTTGTTGTTCCGCGATATAGAATCGCGCCTGTGGCTGCATTTTGGGCACGTTAAAGGCCCGCGATTGGGCAATATTGTGCTCAGGCGCAGGGTGCTGCAAAGTGGATACGGCTATCTCGCCTTTGGCATCGGCGGCGGCAAAGGTGCTGAGCTGAGGGTAAGGGCCTAACTGGCGGCTTAGCAAGGCATAGAGGCAGGGCTCGTTTTTGGCAGCGAGGCAGCTTTGGAAAATCTCATCATTCTGAAGATTAGTCAGGCCATGCAAGCTGTTTTCCATCGTGCGACTTAAGTGCTCATCAATGGCCCGGGCTAAGGTGAGGATTTCTTTTTCGGTGCTGCTAAGGGTGTCATGGTAGCCGCGATAAATAGACCAGCTGACGGCTGCAATACTAAAAATAAACACGCAGGCGGAAAGTACGCTGAGCAGGCGGCGAATCTGCTCAAAAGAGTGTTCGGCTTCATGTGATGACACCGCTTGATGATGGGACACACAATCACCTTGAATTAAATGCAATACAGAGATTAAAACGCTGAGTTTATTTCTTGGAAATATTATCCCATCGTTTAAAACAGCCTTAATGTAATGTGATCTACTTAAGATGATTGGGTATTGCTGAAGGTGTTATAGCCAATATTAATCAGTGCAGTCTATTGCTGGGATTAGATAAACTTTAATGGCTGGAGAAAGAGTCTATTACTGACTAAGCAATGCTTTAAATTGAGATGATGATTTACAAAAAGGCCCCCGCCGGGGGTAGCGAGGGCCTTGTAAGCTAGTCTAGAGCCTAATGCAGGCACTGCACGGTGCTAGTGGCTAAGCACGGTAGGCAGCTGAGATTCACCGCTGATTTTGGCTGCTACCAGTTCGGCGGTTTTTCGATCGGGGTAGGGGCCAAGCCTTACGCGATGAAGCTGGCCTATGGTTTGAATCAGGAGCTTATTGGCTTCGCTATCGAGCTGCCCAGATACATGATTACGGAAGTTTTCGGCATTGGCGAGCGAGCCAAAAGCCCCTAACTGTAAGTAGATTGCGCCATTGCCTGCATCAGCCAGCGGAATACTAATGGGCTTGGGTTTGGCTGCAATGACTGGCTGAACGGCTGCTGCTATATTGCTTGGCGTATCACTGGCCAGCAGGCTTTCTACTTCCACTTCGGCGCTGCCATTCATGGTGTACCCAAGGCGGCAGGCGGCCAAAAAAGATAAATCGATGACGCGGCCATGCAAAAACGGGCCTCTGTCGTTGACACGCACAATAATACTGCGGCCATTTTTTACATTGGTGACACGGGCATACGACGGAATAGGCAGCGTGGGGTGCGCTGCCGTAATCGCGAACATATCGTAGATTTCGCCGGTGGATGTTTTTTGCCCGTGAAATTTACGCCCGTACCAAGATGCAGTGCCGCGTTGCTTTAGCTCGCCGGGGCGCGGCAGAGGGCTAAAGTTTTGTCCTAGCACGGTATAAGGATTATTTGCCCAACGATGTAGCGGCTCCCAGCGTGGTAGTGGCTCAGGAATCTGATCGATACCCGATGGAAATGAGTCCATCGGGCCATCGTCTTTATAAAATGCACCGCTTCCTTTGGCTGAGTAGCTACAGCTGTACTGCGGCGGTGTAGTCGGTCCTGGCGGCAAATGGGTTGGCAAGGGTTTGGTCGTTGGTGGAGGCATCGGTGTAGTACTACATGCTGCCAGTAATAACGCTGCGATCAGCGAGGAGTAGTGTTGTAGCTTCATGATTTCATCAACTTACGATCACCTTGAATACTCATTAAGAGCCCAAAGCCGGTGAGCAGCGACACCATCGAGGTGCCGCCATAAGACACCAGTGGTAGGGGAATTCCCACCACCGGTAAAATGCCAGAGACCATGCCCATATTGACAAAGGCGTAGGTGAAAAAGGTGAGCGTAATGGCTCCGGCCAATAAGCGACCAAATAAAGTCGATGCGTTGTTGGCAATGACTAAGCCACGGCCAATAATCAGTAAATATAAGATCAGTAAAATAGCATTACCGAGCAGGCCAAATTCCTCACCAAATACCGCAAAAATAAAGTCTGTAGTGCGTTCAGGAATAAAATCTAAGTGGGTTTGTGTGCCGTTAAGCCAGCCTTTACCAAAGAGGCCGCCCGAACCAATGGCAATGGTGCCTTGAATAATATGGTATCCGGCGCCCAGCGGATCTTGCATGGGATCAAGCATGGTGGCAACACGGCGGCATTGGTATTCGTGCAAGATATTAATGCATAAATCCCAGTGGGTGACTACATAGGCTAGTCCACCGCCCGCAGCGCCCATCAGGCCGATAAATTTCCACGACAGGCCAGCAAAAAACAGCACATAAAACCCTGATGATGCAATAAGTAAGCTGGTGCCCAGATCGGGTTGTTTCATGATCAGGCCAACCGGCACAATCATCAGCATGGCAGCAAATAAATAATGCTTCCAGCGAATACTGGTTTCAAAATGATGGAAATACCAAGCTAGCATCATCGGCAAAGCCAGCTTCATTAATTCTGAAGGCTGAATCTTAGTTACCCCAACATGTAGCCAGCGCCGCGCACCGTGGCTAATATCGCCAAAAAGTGCCACGGCAATCAGTAGCAGCAAGCCTACCACATAGGCGGGTACGGCAAGACGTATCAATGTTTGCTGCGAGGTATTAGCCACCACCCACATCACCGTAAGGGCAATGCCCATAAAGGTGATTTTATTCATGATCATGTCTAAATCACGATTTGAGGCAGAAAACAGCAAAATCGTAGAAAGCAGCAGGACTAAAAATGTAAACAATAAGAGCCAAGGATCAATAGGCCGAATAAAACGCATCCAAATATGCTTAATCACCGATGGCTTCCTCTGGATTGCTGGCGGCTTGAGGGGCTATGCTGCTGGCGCTGGCTTTAGCAATAGCAGGCAATTTGCCGTTGATATAGTAATCCAGTGCCTGCTTTGCGATTGGCGCAGCCGCTTGCGCACCAAAGCCACCGTTTTCTACGATAACAGCGAGTGCAATGGTTGGGTTTGCTGCGGGGGCAAAGACAATAAACCAAGAGTGATCGCGTAATCGCTCGCTGATGTTTTTATTGTATTTGCTGCCTTTCAAGCTATAAACCTGCGCCGTGCCGGTTTTACCTGCGGCAATATAATTAGCTCCGGCAAAAGAGCGTGCGCCCGTGCCTTCGCGGATTACGCCTTCCATGCCGCGAATGACGCGCTCTACGTTCTCGCTTTTCCAAGTCATGGTTTTAACAGGTTGGGGCTCAACCACTTTAACAATGCCGGTAATGGGATCGATAATTTTGTTGACGGCATGCGGACGAAACATCACGCCGCGGTTAGCTAAAGTAGCTGTTGCATGCGCCATTTGCATGGGGGTGTAGCTGTTATAGCCCTGACCAATACCAATCGACACGGTTTCACCTGAATACCATTTCTGTGTGGCCGGGGTTTTAAAGCGCTTTTTCTTCCATTCCGGGCTAGGCAAAATACCCGGGCGTTCGCCATTTAAATCAACGCCAGTTGGACGACCAAAATCGAGTGTCGCCATAAATTTGGCGATATTTTCGATGCCCATTTGTACTGCCAGCTGGTAAAAATAAGTATCGCTGGATACCACAATCGAGCGATCAAAACTCATCGAGCCATAGCCGCCTGCGTGTGAATCCCTGAATTTATTATTGCCATACATAAAATAGCCGGGGTCGCTAATCGTTTGCCGGGTTAACGGGAAATCACCTTCAAGCGCGGCTAATGCCATAAAAGGTTTAAAGGTTGAGCCCGGAGGATATTCACCACGCGTGGCACGATTAAGCAGGGGTTTATCTGGCGAGGTATTGAGCTCATTCCAGTTTAAAGGGTCAATTCCATCTACAAATAAATTAGGATCAAAGCCCGGTTTGGAAACCATGGCTAATAGCCCGCCTGTTTTTGGATCGATGGCCACTAAAGAGCCACGGCGCTTATCGAATAAATCTTCCACTACTTTTTGTAATTTAATGTCGATAGAGAGCGTGAGATCGCTGCCCGGCACAGGAGGCGTGCGGCGTAAAGTGCGCACTGCCCGACCGCCGGAATCAATTTCTACTTCTTCAAAGCCTGTTTTGCCATGCAATTGCTGCTCATAGCTTTGCTCAATGCCAATTTTGCCTAAATGATCAGTGCCACGGTAATTGGCAACGACTCCTTCTTCATCAAGCTGTTCTAAATCTTTGGTATTGATGCGGCCGATATAGCCGATTAAATGGCTGGCAATTTCGCCTAGCGGATAATGCCTGAATAAGCGCGCTTTGATTTCTACGCCGGGAAAGCGATAGCTATTGGCGGCAAAGCGGGCGACTTCTTCATCACTTAAGCGAGTGCGGATCGGTAGCGTTTCAAAATCACGTGTTTCATCACGCAGCTTTTTAAAGCGGCGTTTATCTTTGGCGGTGATTTCAACAATGCTGGAGAGTTGCTCGATTGTTTCTTCCAGATTGGCTTGTTTAGAGGGCGTGATTTCCAGCGTATAGGCAGAGAAATTATGCGCCAGAACCACGCCGTTTCTATCCCGGATAATGCCGCGTGATGGCGGAATAGGCACGAGCGAGATACGGTTTTGTTCGGCCAGCGTCATATATTTATCGTGCTGAACGGCTTGCAGCCAAAAAAAACGCCCAAATAGCAAGGCAAATAAGGATAAAACAAAGAGGGCAGCCGCGATAATTCGCAGCTGGAAAGCATAACGCTCTCGGTGCTGATTTTTAATCTCGCCGCGGCTCATAGTTCTTCAGTCGTCGGTCTGCGTTGATGGGAGAGCAGAATATTGGAAAGAGGCGGCCAGATAAAGGCCGCCACAAAACTACCAGCAAAGTAAGCCCAACCTGGAAAAGGAGCGCCCATCGCGGTGCGTAGCAGCAGCATTAAAGCTTGTCCGGCTAGCATCAACCCGAGTGCAACAAAAGCCTGCTGCCAAAAAGGAAAGACAGCTAGCTGGCGCTGGCGGGCAAGAGTGAGATAGGCGATGACGGTGTAGGCCAGGGCATGTTGCCCCAAGATATTGCCATCCGCTACATCCATCAAAAGGCCTAAGAAAAACGCCACGCCCACACCTACGCGGCGGGGTTGATTGAGTGTCCAGTAGATAATAAATAGCGCAACAAAATCAGGTGCAAAGCCCACTAAACCGGCTTGCCATGGCAAAAGATTAACGCTTAAAGAAAGAATAAAAGTAAACAGAATAAAGCTGCTGCTGACCGGGCGAAGTAGCTGGCGTGAAATGGGCATTAGCGACCTTTCTTTTGCTTGGTGACCACATCTGAGGCATGGGCAGGATAAGGTGTAAGGGCACGATTGGCTTCTAGAATCAGCAAGAAGCGGTGTTGCTCAATTCCGGCCAGCGGAGTGCAGTAAATCCGTGCAAAGGCATTACTGCGTTCAATTTTATTAACTTTAGCAACAGGCAGCCCTGCAGGATATAAGCCATCAATTCCTGACGTAATCAGCGTATCGCCTTCTTTAATATCTGAATTAGATGACATATTGCGAATTTCTAAGGGCAAGTCTCTTCCCATACCATAGATCACGGTACGTAATTGATTGCGCTCAATTTGTACCGGCACCATATGGTTGCGATCAGAAATCAGGCGCACTTCGCTGGTCATGGGTTGCACACGCACAACCTGGCCGACTACGCCGCTGGCATCGACCACAATTTGCCCGGCTCGAATATTGGCTCTTTCGCCCCTGTCTACAATCAGCCGGGCCGTAAACGGATCGCGGCCGTTATAGAGGATTTCTGTCAGCTGGCTAGGTTGGCTGGCTTGTACGGTGCTGAGCTGCCTAAGCCGTGCATTTTCAGCCTCTAATGCTTTCAATTTCATGGCGTTGACGCTGGCCAGTAATTGGGCATCATGCAGTTTACGATTCTCACCAAGTAATTCAGCTTGTCTGGATAGAAAAGTACTGGTGTCTTTAAGTAGCTCAAAGGGGGCGGTAACCAGCCACTGTAAGGGATAAAGCAACACTGAAAGCTGTTGGCGGACAGGGCCAAGCATTTGAAAGTTGGCATCCCCGACTATTAGGCAAATAGACAGGACAGAAAACAGGAAAAACCGCGTCAGCGGTTTAGGTCCCTGCTTAAAAAAGGCGGGCTGAGAGGCTTGCATGAAAGACGGCCGATGATTCTCAAAAGCTAAGTAAGACGCAAACCACCATCTTGCTCAGGATGGTTTGCGTGTGTTTTATCGCAAATCGTTATTTCGACTTGCCGCCTCAAGATGTGATTAATCGTAAGTAAAGATGCTGCCTGCTTTGTCCAGCTTCTCTAGCGCTTTGCCCGAGCCACGTACAACGCAAGTCAGCGGATCTTCAGCTACAAACACCGGCAAGCCTGTTTCTTCCATTAACAGACGATCCAGGTCACGCAGCAATGCGCCGCCGCCGGTCAGTACCATGCCTTTTTCGGCAATATCTGCACCCAACTCTGGCGGAGTTTGTTCCAGCGCTTGTTTTACTGCAGATACGATTTGGTTGAGTGGTTCAGTCAGCGCTTCCAGAATTTCATTGGAAGAAATCGTGAATGAGCGTGGAATCCCTTCGGCTAGATTGCGACCTTTGACTTCCATCTCGCGCACTTCTGCGCCGGGGAAGGCGCTACCGATGCGTTTTTTGATTTCTTCAGCGGTGGCTTCACCAATCAGCATGCCGTAGTTGCGACGGATGTAGTTGATGATGGCTTCATCGAACTTATCACCGCCTACGCGCACGCTTGAAGCGTAAACAATACCGCCCAGCGAGATTACGCCGACTTCGGTGGTGCCACCACCGATATCTACCACCATCGAGCCGGTTGCTTCTTCAACGGGCATGCCTGCACCAATGGCTGCGGCCATTGGTTCTTCGATCAATTCAACTTTACGTGCGCCTGCACCCAGAGCGGATTCACGGATTGCACGGCGCTCAACTTGAGTAGAGCCACATGGCACGCAAATCACGATACGGGGAGGGGACGAGAACATGCGGCTTGGGTTCACTTTTTTAATGAACTGCTTCAGCATTTGTTCTGTGATGGTGAAATCGGCAATCACGCCGTCTTTCATCGGGCGAATGGCGTTAATGCTACCGGGTGTTCTGCCCAGCATTTTCTTGGCTTCTGCGCCTACTGCTAAAATAGTTTTCTTGCCTGACGGGCCGCCTTCTTGCTGGATGGCCACTACGGAAGGTTCATCAAGCACAATGCCCTTGCCCTGCATATAAATCAGCGTGTTGGCAGTACCAAGGTCAATGGCGATGTCGTTGGCAAAGTAGCCGGAAAGAAGTCCAAACATTCGGGTCTCACACTTTAAATAGAGGTGTTGAAGGCCGCCGGTAAAATACCCACGGGCTAATGATTTTTTTGCTGCTCTGTGCTTGTGCCTATAAGGCAAAAACGTATTTGAGTATATTTTGTCAGAATAAGGCTGTTGTCATTGATTAACTCCCTATGCAAAAAGCACAAATATTCGGGTGTCTCACATTTAATTATGCGTATTGCAGGCCGTCGGCATGGTTAGCCACGGCACGATATTGGGTTTTTCCACCTAGCTTTTTCGCCTTACGCTACATGAGTAAGGGCAGGGGCTGTTGGGCGGTGGTGCAAGCGAAAAAGTTCCGCGGCACATTTGAACCTTGATGCCTCCACCCTAGCGTGAGGACGGGTGGTAGTAATCAAACCCTGTATGATACCCTATCGAGTTGACGTTAATAAATGTTTACGGGGTAAATCCGACATGTCCCTGTCTATTGAAGATGTAGCGCGCATCGCTCGCTTGTCCCGCATTGCGGTGACCGGTGATGAATTAGCAGCTACCCAAGGCCAGTTAAACCAAATTCTTACTTTGATTGAAGAAATGCGCGCTGTCGATACCACAGGTATCGAGCCGATGGCGCATGCGCAAGATGTGATGCTACGTCTGCGGGATGATGTGGCGCGTGAGCCTAATCGTCGAGAGGCATGGCAGGCGGTGGCGCCAGCGGTTGAAGCTGGTTTATATCTTGTTCCGCAAGTGATTGAGTGAGGGGCAGGGATCATCCCCGCTAAAAAATAATGATAGAAAAATCAGTAAAACAACTGTCGGCGATGCTGGCAGCTAAAGAAATTTCTGCGGTCGAAATGGCCAGCGAGTATCTGGCGCGTGCCAAAGCCATGCGGGACTTGAATGCCTTTATTACTTTGGACGAGGATAAAACCTTTGCCGAAGCAAAAGCCGCTGATGCGCTGCTGGCAAGTGGCCAAGCTGGCGTATTAACGGGTGTACCGATCGCGCAAAAAGATATTTTTTGCCAGCAAGGCTGGAAGACCACCTGTGGCTCCAAAATGCTGGATAACTTTGTTGCGCCCTATGACGCCAATGTAATCGAGCTATGCCGCAAGGCGGGTTTGGTGAGCTTGGGCCGCACCAATATGGACGAGTTCGCAATGGGCTCATCCAATGAAAACAGCTTTTACGGCGCGGTAAAAAATCCCTGGGATAAATCAGCGGTGCCCGGTGGCTCTTCGGGTGGCTCGGCTGCTGCGGTGGCTGCACGTTTGGCCCCGATTGCTACGGCAACGGATACCGGCGGATCGATTCGTCAGCCTGCGGCATTTTGTGGCGTAACCGGTATTAAGCCTACTTACGGCATTGTCAGCCGCTTCGGTATGATCGCTTTCGCCAGCTCGCTGGATCAAGGTGGCCCGATTGGTAAAAGCGCTGAAGACTGCGCGCTGCTGCTGAATGTGATGGCGGGCTTTGACGAGCGTGATTCCACATCGCTGGAGCATGCCAAAGAAGATTACAGCCGCGATTTAACCGCACCGCTGGCGGGTTTAAGAATTGGCCTGCCCAAGGAGTATTTTGCCGAAGGGCTGGCGAGCGACGTCGCTGCCGCCGTGGATGTCGCCATTAGCGAATATAAGAAGCTGGGCGCAACGATTGTTGAAGTGAGCCTACCGAATACCAAGCTGTCGATCCCTGCCTATTACGTGATTGCTCCAGCGGAGGCTTCGAGTAATCTAAGCCGCTTTGATGGCGTGCGTTTTGGTCATCGTGCTGCGGAATATTCGGGCTTGGCTGAAATGTATGAAAAAAGCCGTGCAGAAGGCTTCGGTGCGGAAGTAAAACGCCGCATCCTGACCGGTACCTATGTACTGAGCCACGGTTATTACGATGCTTACTATCTGCAAGCGCAAAAAATTCGCCGCATTATCGCCAATGATTTCCAAACTGCGTTTGAGCATTGTGATCTGATCGCCGGGCCTGTTGCGCCAACGGCCGCGTGGAATCTGGGCGAGAAAAATGCCGACCCAACTGCGATGTATTTAGAAGATATCTACACGTTGGCGGTGAATTTGGCAGGCTTGCCAGGCATGAGCTTGCCAGCAGGCTTTGCCGCAAATGGCCGTCCGGTTGGCTTGCAACTGATTGGCAACTATTTCAGTGAAGCCAAAATGCTGAATGCGGCGCATCAATTGCAGCAAGTCACAGACTGGCACACGCGTGCGCCCAGCCTTTAACCCGTCACAGGAATCACCAAAATGAAATGGGAAGTAGTGATCGGGCTGGAAGTGCATACCCAGCTCTCGACTCAGTCGAAAATTTTTTCCAGCGCCAGCACCGCTTACGGCGCTGAGCCAAATACACAGACTTCGGTCGTCGATGTAGCGATGCCGGGTGCCTTGCCGGTAATGAACCGTGGCGCGGTAGAGCGTGCGATTCAGCTGGGCCTAGCGATTGGCGGCAAGATTAATCGTAAGTCGATTTTTGCGCGTAAAAACTATTTTTACCCTGATTTGCCTAAGGGCTACCAGATCAGCCAGTTTGAACTGCCGGTGGTTGAGGGCGGTACGATTGAGATTCAGGTTGGCGACGTCACGAAAGTCATTAATGTGACGCGCGCTCACTTGGAAGAAGACGCGGGTAAATCGGTGCACGAAGATTGCCACGGCATGACCGGTATTGATCTGAACCGTGCCGGTACACCGCTGCTGGAAATCGTTTCCGAGCCAGAAATGCGCTCCGCTGCCGAGGCCGTTGCTTACGCAAAAGCCTTACATAGCTTGGTGACATGGATCGGTATTTGCGATGGCAATATGCAGGAAGGCAGTTTTCGTTGTGACGTGAATGTTTCTGTTCGCCCGGAAGGCCAGAAAGAATTTGGCACGCGCCGTGAAATTAAAAACTTGAACAGCTTTAAGTTTATGGAACAAGCGATCAAGTTTGAAACGCAGTGGCAAATCGATCAGATCGAAGACGGCCATAAGATTCAGCAAGCAACGATTCTGTTTGACCCAGATAGCGGCGAAACCCGCATGATGCGCAGTAAGGAAGACGCGCATGATTACCGCTATTTCCCAGACCCGGATTTGCCGCCGCTTTGCATCTCTGAAGACTGGATTGAGCGCGTTAAGAGTGAAATGAGCGAGCTGCCGCAGTTGATGCGCGAGCGCTTTAGCGCGCAATACGGTTTATCGGCCTATGACGCCAGCACCTTGACCAGCTCTAAAGATATGGCGCTGTACTTTGAAGCGATGGTTGCCGCAGGCGCGGACGCAAAGCTCGCCGCTAACTGGATTATGGGCGATGTTTCTGCCACGCTGAATCGTGAAGAAAAATCGATTGGTGATAGCCCTGTTTCTGCCGCAGCTTTAGCTGGCTTAGTGAAGCGGGTGATGGATAACACCATCAACAATAAAACTGCCAAAGATGTGCTGAAAAAAATGTGGGAATCAGGTGACGTAGCGGATGTCATTATCGAGCGCGATGGCCTGAAGCAAACCACCGATACCGGCGCAATCGAAGCCATTATCGACGAAGTGCTGGCAGCGAACGCCAAGGCAGTTGAAGAGTATAAGAGCGGTAAGCTAGCCGCGATTAACTCCTTAATGGGCCAGTGCATGAAGGCCAGCAAGGGAAAAGCCAACCCAGCGATGGTGACCGAGATTCTGACCAAGAAGCTAAGCTGATTATTGCCTAGCCATTAAAAACAGCGAGCCTGCGGGCTCGCTGTTTTTTTGCAAAAATGTAGGGTGGCTGAAACCCTCGAGCAATGCTGGATCGCCCTAAGCATGATGCGATGCTTGTAAAGCATTAGCGATCACCAAAGCGTTGCATGCCGCCTTTGTTCTAACTTGTGGTTTCTCCGTGTTCTTCCTTTTAAATTCTGTGTTCTCTGTGCCTACAGATTTAAGGTTTTTTCACAAAAATCCGCTTTAAGGCTGTTGCTTAAAAATTAGGCAGGCGTTAGAATGCGCGGCCTTTTACTGCGCCAGCAGCATATGCATATCGGCCCCTATCCCCTTGTAAATAATCTGATTGTCGCTCCCATGGCGGGTGTGACCGATCGTCCTTTTCGCATGCTTTGCAAGCGATTTGGCGCGGGGCATGCGGTGAGCGAGATGATTACGGCTGACAGCAGCATGCGTTCGCACCAGAAGACCTTACACCGCGCTAATTTTGAAGGTGAACTTGCGCCGGTTTCTGCGCAAATTGCCGGTTCTGACCCGGAATTACTCGCCGCAGCTGCGCGGCATAATGTGGCGCACGGTGCGCAAATCATTGATATTAATATGGGCTGCCCGGTTAAAAAGGTTTGCAATAAGCTGGCGGGTTCAGCCCTGTTGCAAAATGAAGACTTAGTTGCAAAGATTCTGCATGCCGTGGTGCGCGCCGTAGATGTGCCAGTTACACTGAAAACCCGCTTGGGCTTTGCCAATGGCGAAGAAAACATTATGCGTGTGGCCAAAATAGCTGAAGAAGCAGGGATAGCCGCGCTGGCTATTCATGGCCGAACGCGTGAAGATATGTACTTGGGCAACGCGCGCTATGCTTTGATTGCTCAAGTAAAACAATCGATTCAGATTCCTGTGATCGCCAATGGCGATATTGATAGCCCGCAAAAAGCGGCGCTGGTGCTTAAAGAAACCGGTGCAGATGCAATTATGATTGGGCGGGCAGCGCAGGGTAGGCCGTGGATTTTCCGCGAAATTGCCCATTATCTGGCTAGCGGTGAGCTTTTGCCCGCGCCCGAAGTGGTAGAGGTTCGCGATGTATTGCTCGGCCATCTGGATGATTTATATGCCTTTTATGGTGAGTATTCAGGTTGCCGTATCGCGCGTAAACATATCGCTTGGTACACCAAGGGTTTACGAGGCAGTAATGAATTTCGCCAGTCTATGTATGCTCAGGAATCAACTTTAGGGCAGGCCAACGCCACCCGCAATTACTTTGATGGCTTGCTTACCCTTGGTGAGCGCTTGCAGTACGAAGATTTAGCCGTAGATACAGAATCACAAAAAAATGAATCGGGAGATTTATGAGTACTCAAACCGATCTGATCGCCGAGGCGATTTACGCTTCTCTCGACCAGTATTTCCAGGACCTGGACGGCGAACCGCCGTGTGCAATGTACGATATGGTCTTGGCTCGTGTTGAAAAGCCACTGTTAGAATTAGTATTAGAACGCGTAGAGGGCAATCAGACCCGAGCGGCCGATATGCTGGGTATTAACCGCAATACCCTGCGTAAGAAATTACAGATTTATGATTTGCTGTAATTGCGCGTAAGCGTAGTTCAGGTTTTTACCAAGCCAGATTGTTTATATACACAGGGAAGCTGAAATCATGACCAAAATTACCCGTGCGCTCATCAGCGTATCCGATAAAACCGGTGTGCTCGATTTTGCCAAGGCATTGGCAGCGCAAGGCGTCGAAATTTTGTCGACCGGTGGGACCGCCAAATTATTTAGCGACAACGGCGTGCCTGTGATCGAAGTGGCTGATTACACCGGCTTTCCTGAAATGCTCGATGGGCGTGTAAAAACGCTGCATCCAAAAATTCACGGCGGCATTTTGGGTCGTCGCGATTTACCTGCACACGTTGCTACGATGGCAGAGCATCAGATTGGCAATATCGATTTGGTGTGTGTGAACCTCTACCCGTTTGAAGCGACCATTGCCAAGCCTGATTGCTGCTATGAAGATGCCATCGAAAACATCGATATCGGCGGCCCGGCCATGGTGCGCTCTGCCGCTAAAAACCATGCGCATGTAGCGATTGTGACTGATGCCAGCGATTACGCTGATCTGATCAAAGAAATGCAAGCTAACGATGGGGCTTTATTACTGGCAACGCGTAAAGTGCTGGCAAAAAAAGCCTTTAGTCATACCGCTGCTTACGATGGTGCGATTTCTAACTACCTGACGTCGCTTACTAGCGACGGCGAGAAAAAATCTTACCCAGATCGCCTGAATATGCAGTTCGTTAAAGTGCAAGACATGCGCTACGGCGAAAATCCGCATCAAAGTGCGGCTTTCTATCGTGATATCGATCCGGCCATGGGCAGCCTTGCTGCTTACAAGCAATTACAAGGTAAAGAGTTAAGCTACAACAATGTGGCTGATTCTGATGCGGCATGGGAATGCGTGAAGCAGTTTGCAGAGCCAGCTTGCGTGATTGTGAAGCACGCTAATCCCTGCGGTGTGGGCTTAGGGAGTGATAGTTACTCAGCGTATCGTCTTGCTTTTGCAACCGATACCACTAGTGCATTTGGCGGCATTATCGCGTTTAACCAAACGGTGGATGCCGATACGGCAGAAGCGGTTTCCAAGCAATTTATGGAAGTATTGATTGCGCCTGCCTATACCGCCGAAGCACTGGCATTGCTGGCTAAAAAGCAAAATGTTCGCGTACTGGAAGTGCCGGTAGAGCAGGGCGCTAATCGCTTTGATGTGAAGCGCGTAGGCGGTGGCTTGCTGGTGCAAACACCGGATTCACACATTCTGACCTTGAATGACTTGAAAGTAGTTACCAAGCTGCAGCCAACAGAAGCTCAGCTTAAAGATCTGCTGTTTGCCTGGAATGTGGCCAAGTTTGTTAAATCAAACGCCATTGTATTCTGCGGTAAAGGCCAAACACTGGGTGTGGGCGCTGGCCAGATGAGCCGTGTGGATTCCACCAAAATTGCGGCGATTAAAGCCAAGGCTGCGGGTCTGGATTTACGTGGCTCGGTGGCCGCTTCTGATGCCTTCTTCCCCTTCCGTGATGGCGTAGATGTGATTGCAGAGAACGGTGTTGCCGCAATCATCCAGCCGGGCGGTTCGGTGCGTGACGATGAAGTGATTGCTGCTGCAGATGAGCATGGTATTGCGATGGTCGTGACAGGAATTCGTCATTTCCGTCATTAATTTGGCAGATAGAATATCTAAAAGCGGGGAAGAAATTCTCCGCTCATTGAGTTTATGGTATTGAGCTGTGTGTTTACTTGAGTTGCCGACGATGCGTCGGTGCTTGTGAAATATTTTGGTTGAGAAGATGAAAAAACTGTTTGCCACTCTTTGCTTGCTGATCGCCTTACCTGCATCTGCAATAGATTGCTCCAATATGTGGGATTGGGCGACGGCTGCTTGTCAGCGTGTGGATAAAATAAATAGGGAAGGTAAGAATGATCTGCTGGTTTCCGGTTATTCCTGGCATGACCGTTCAACTTATACCGCTGACAAGCTTGAAGACTTTCAAGAGTTTGCTTACGGTGGCGGCTTGGGTAAGCGCATTACGGATGAAAACAATAATCAGGAATTTATCTACGGGATGATTTTTGCTGATTCGCATAATCAGGCACAACTGCAGGTTGGCTATATGCGTCTTTGGTATTGGCCGATTGTTGGGGAGTTATCAGCGGGCTTGGGAATGTCTTTACAGCTTATTTCACGTCAAGATGTGATCGGTGGAATACCGTTTCCTGCGCCTTTGCCTATTGCATCGATTCGCTACGGCAAGGCCTCTTTGATTGGCACCTTTATCCCAAGGCTGAATGGCCAACTGAATAATGGCAATGTGGCTTATGTTTTTGGCCGCTACGAATTCGATTAACAGGAAATAAATTAATGAATATTTTGATAATTGGTTCGGGTGGTCGTGAGCATGCATTGGCTTGGAAAATTGCCCAATCTGAACGTGTAGGTAAAGTATTTGTGGCGCCAGGTAATGCGGGTACGGCACTGGAAAAAGACTTAATTAATGTTGATATCTCGGCGATTGATGAGCTGATTGAGTTTGCAAAAGCAGAAAATATTGCCATCACCGTCGTGGGGCCAGAAGCACCATTGTCGCAAGGTGTGGTTGATGCTTTTCGCGCTGCAGATTTAAAAATATTTGGCCCAACCCGCGCCGCCGCACAGCTGGAATGGTCTAAAGATTTTGCCAAAGCCTTTATGCAGCGCCATGGTATTCCCACCGCGGCTTACCAGACCTTTGCCAACGCAGATGAAGCGCACGCTTATATCAAGGCGCAGGGCGCGCCGATTGTGATTAAGGCCGATGGTCTGGCGGCTGGCAAGGGTGTGGTGGTGGCGATGACGCTGGATGAAGCGCACGCTGCGGTTGATTCCATGTTGTCGGATAATAAATTTGGTGATGCGGGCGCTCGGGTGGTGATCGAAGAGTGTCTGGTTGGAGAAGAAGCCAGCTTTATTGTGATGGTCGATGGCAAGAATGTGCTGGCGATGGCTTCTAGCCAGGATCATAAACGCCTTCTGGATGGCGATGAAGGCCCAAATACCGGTGGCATGGGCGCGTATAGCCCAGCGCCTGTGGTGACGCCTGATGTACATGCCAAAGTGATGCGGGAAGTGATTTTGCCTACCGTGCAAGGTATGGCTAAAGATGGCTCTGTGTTTACCGGCTTTTTGTACGCTGGCCTGATGATCGATACTTTGGGCAATCCTAAAGTCATCGAATATAACTGCCGTTTTGGTGACCCTGAAACCCAGCCGATTATGTTGCGTTTAAAAAGCGATTTCGTCACCCTGCTTGAACACGGCGTCAATGGCACGCTGGATCAGATCGAAGCCGAATGGGATAGACGTGTGGCAATGGGCGTGGTGATGGCTGCGGCTAATTACCCGGAAACCCCGCGTAAAGGCGATTTAATTTCAGGCCTACCAACGGTGGCCTTAGAAGACGGCCATGTGTTCCATGCGGGTACTACGCTTAATGAACAAGGTGAAGCCATCACCGCCGGTGGTCGTGTCCTTTGCGTTACGGCTTTTGGCGATAGCTTTAAAATGGCGCAAAAACGCGCTTATCAAATCTTGGCAGGCGTTTCATTTGCAGGCGCGCAATACCGTAGTGATATCGGCTGGCGAGCGATTGGCCGTAAGTAATATTTAACGCCAAAGAGAAAAGCCATGCACTGCATGGCTTTTTTTATGCCCTTTAATTGGCGAGTTTCAACGAGGCTCTGAAGATCTATACCACTAGTAGCGAGAAATGGCAGACTTCAGGATTTGAAGACGCTTAAAAGAACAGAATAAATGGCTTTTTTCAAAGAATATTTTCCTCCGTGAAACTCCGTGTTCTCTGTGACCTCCGTGGTTTAAGGTTTGTTGCATAACATCAGGGCGTGTAAATCAGGGCGTGTAATTATTTGCCTCAGCTTTGGAGCTGATACAGGTCAAGCTTGAGTGGCTTTAGAATTGACGCTGCTCTCTATGCGGCAGATGATAAATGTAAGAAAAACCATTCTCATTGCCGCTATCATGACTCTTTACGATTTACCTTCCAATACCCCCGCTAAAATTATTTCTAGCCAGCTTAGTGCCGAGCTAACTCAGCGTTTGGCGGCTTTAGGCCTGCATGCTGATCGCGAGATCGAGGTGATTCGGCGAGGATGCTTAGGTGGGCCTTTGCAGCTTAGGTGCGCCAGCACCGAGTTTATGCTGCGGCGCGATGCCGCAAGGCAGATTGTGGTCGCGCTTTTGCCCGAAGCGAATCCTCTGCTTGCTGAGCATGGGGTGCTCGTATGAAACGCGTTGCCCTCGTGGGGATGCCCAATACCGGTAAATCGACCTTATTTAACCGCATTACGGGGGGCACAGCGCGTACAGCCAATTGGCCGGGGCTAACGGTGGAATTGGCTTCTAGTCGTATTTTGCTCGGTAGCTCTATGGTGCAGATGGTCGATCTGCCGGGGATTTATGATTTAAGCGGCGGGGCCGAGGATGAGCGCCTCGCTCAGGAGTTTCTCAATAAAACTGAGCTAGATGCCATTCTTTTGGTGCTAAATGCAACGCAGCTTGATCGGCAACTGGTATTGGCTTTGCAGCTTAAAGCGCTGGGCGCGCCCTTGGTGGTTGCGCTGAATATGAGCGATGAGGCCAAGCAAGCAGGGGTACAAATTAATGTGCAAGGGCTGGCCGAGCAATTAGCTTGCCCCGTATTAAAAATAAGCGCCAAACATGGCCTAGGAATCAGCGAACTTAAAGACGCTTTGAATCGCTTGATCAGCCATCAGCCGCCTCGGCAAATTGATTTGGCAGCCGCGCCACGCTCTGAATCTTTGCATGATGAAGAGGCACGCCTCTATGCGCGTTTTATTGACCGGCCCGCCGTATTAGCGCCAGGCCCAAGCGCCATGCTGGATCGCTGGATTCTTCACCCCTGGCTGGGCCTGCCTATTTTTGTTTTGATGATGTTTTGTCTGTTTCAGCTGACCTATGTCTTGGGCGTGCCGATGCAAGATGCGGTAGGCGATGGTTTGGAATGGTTTAAACAGGCGGCACTTGTGCCCGCTGCAGCCACATGGCCGCCTTTTTTAGCGGGGCTTTTGGTGAATGGTGTGTACGATGGGCTGAGTACGGTACTGACTTTTATCCCGATTATTTTTCTGTTCTTTTGCCTGATGGCCATTATTGAAGACTCGGGTTATTTCTCCCGTGCGGCCTTTATGATGGATGGGCTGATGGCACGCCTCGGCATGGATGGGCGCGGCTTTGTGATGCTGATGATGGGCTTTGGCTGCAATGTGCCTGCGCTGATGGCAACAAGGGTGATTCGGGATAGAAAGGCGCGTTTACTGACGATGCTGGCAATTCCTTTTTCGCTTTGCTCGGCACGTTTACAGATTTTTCTCTTTTTAACCGGAGCGCTGTTTAGTCCGCTGCAAGCGCCTTGGGTGCTGTTATCACTCTATTTTGCGAGTATTTTTATCTCTATGGGCACGGCACTCCTGCTGCGTGGCCGCTTTAAATCGACTGAGCCGTTTACACTAGAGCTGCCGCCTTATCGCTTTCCTGTGTTGCGGCAAATATTTTTACGTGGCTGGGGCGAGGCTGCAGGCTTTGTGCGCTTGGCGACGACTATGATTGTGATTGGTGTGGTCTTGGTGTGGCTGTTGAGTAATTATCCAAACCCACAACACAGTTATTCCACCATGATTGCGGAATTTTTTCAGCCGGTGCTATCGCCGATCGGTATTCAGGCCGAGCTGTCGATTGCTTTAATGTTTGGCTTTGTGGCTAAAGAAGTGGTGTTGGGTGCGCTAGCGGTGATTGCTGGGCAAGACGGCCCTGCCTTGGCACATCATTTATCTATCGTGCTTGATCCGGTATCGGCTTATAGCTTTATGCTATTTTCATTGACCTATGTGCCCTGCGTTTCTACTATTGCGGCCATGCGCAAGGAATCGAATAGCGTAGCGCTAACGACTTTCTCTGTGGTCTATTCTTTATTACTCGCTTGGGTGCTGTCGTTTGTCTTTTACCAAGGGGCGAGAGCCTTAGGTTTTTGATTTGCAGATTTGGCATAAATAGGGGCAGCAATGCCCCTGTTTTGCATCCATCTTACAAAGGTTAATGAATGAGCGACTTATTGTTTCCAGAAATTCAGCCCCACTGCAGCGGCCGCCTGGCCGTAGATGATGTGCATACCCTTTACTGGGAAGAATGTGGTAACCCTGATGGCGTGCCGGTGCTGTTTTTACATGGCGGCCCCGGTGGCGGTATTTCGCCCATGCATCGTCGCTTTTTTGACCCTAGTTATTACCGCATTGTGCTATTTGATCAACGCGGCGCAGGGCAATCAACACCCTTGGGTGAGTATCGCAATAACACCACGGCTCATTTAATCGCCGATATCGAAGTATTGCGTCAGATGCTGGATGTAGAGCAGTGGCTGGTGTTTGGCGGCTCTTGGGGATCGACTCTTTCGCTAGCCTATGGCGAGGCACATCCTGAGGCGTGTTTAGGCTTTATCTTGCGCGGAATTTTCCTCTGCACTGCGGCCGAGGTGGATTGGTTTGTGAATGGCATCGGCCATTTTTACCCAGAAGTCCACACCGAATTCGCAGCGCATATTCCTGAAGCTGAGCGGGGTAATTTGCTCGAAGCCTATAGTCAGCGGCTCTTTAATGATAATCCAGAAGTCTATCTGCCTGCCGCCCGCAGCTGGAGCCGTTATGAAGGGAGTTGCCTGTTTTTAGAGCCGCAAAGCAGCACCATTGCCCAGTTTGAAACTGACGCCGTTTGCACCAGCTTAGGCCGTCTAGAAGCACACTATATGTACCATGCCGGCTTTATGGCAGAAGACCAGTTGCTGCAACAAGTGGGGAAGATTCGCCATTTGCCTGCGGTGATTATCCAAGGCCGCTACGATGTGATTTGCCCACCAAAATCGGCTTATCGCCTGCATCAGGCTTGGCCTGAATCTACTTTGCATATCATCCCTGATGCGGGTCATGCGGCAATGGAGCCGGGGATTGCTACGGCTTTAATTAAAGCGACTGAGGAATTTAAATTGCAGGGGAGGTTTTCTTAGTAGGTTTGGTGAGCCGTTGTAGGGCGGGTGGAACCCGCCGTTTTCTTGTTTGATATGTGCTAATTTAAGTCAGAAAGGCTTTTTTAGTGCCTTCGGCACGTTGATTTAGGTGCGGGCGTCCCGCTGGACCTTCCTTTCTTGCGTCGCCAAGAAACGAAGCCAAAGAAGGCGACCCCACAAACGCGAAACCCCTTCGCTGCGGACAATCGAGCGGCGGCTGCGGAACTCGCTTCGCTCAAACAGTCCTCGCCGAAACCCCGCCCGCTTGTTCCTCGCTCGGCGCGTTTTCAGGGGGGGATAAAAGCCCTGTGCAACAAGTATCGGGATGAACTTAGATGGCTGCGTTTGGAAGTGTCCAAACTTCAAATTTCAAAGTAAATCGCTTAATTCCCCCTCCGTTTTTCTCCGTGAAACTCCGCGTTCTCCGTGCCCTTCGTGTTTCAAGATTTGGGTTTGGGTTTACGCAGCAACAAAGCTAACTTCTCTTCTTCATCCTCAGGCTTTTTAGCCCTTGGGTGAGTTCGGTCGTATTCTTGCGCTAGGTGCTGGTAATCGAGGTGGGTATAGACTTGGGTGGTGGCGATGCTGGCGTGGCCGAGGAGTTCTTGCACGGCGCGCAGGTCGTGGGAGCTTTGGAGTAAATGGCTGGCGCAGCTGTGGCGCAGTTTGTGCGGGTAGAGTGGCTCGGCGATATTGAGTTTGGTTTCCCAGTATTTGATGCGTAGTTGCACAGCGCGGGTGCTGAGCGAGCCGCCGTTTTTTCCGATAAATACCGTGTTGTCTTTCGGGGTCAGTTTGGGGCGCTCTAGAAGCCAGCGGCGGATGGCTTCACATGCCACGCTGCCAACGGGCAGTTGCCGGGTTTTGCCGCCCTTACCCGTGACTACCGCCATGCCGTGGTTGAGGTCTAAATCCAGCAAGGTAATCGAAACCAATTCCGCCACGCGCAGGCCCGAAGAATAAGCCAGCTCGAAGATTGCTTTATCCCGGCAGGCCAAGATTTCGTCGTCAGGCATGTTTTCTAAAAAGCCGCTGGCGTCATCAATGGTCATCGCAGCGGGTAGTTTTTTACTGGCTTTCGGAGGCTTTACTCCATCGGCGGGGTTCATCGGCCAGTGAAAATCTCGGCACATCAGGCGATAAAACGTGCGCCAGGTTGAAAGCGTGCGGGCGATGCTTCTGGCCGATAGGCTTTGGCCGGTCAGTTTACGCACATAGCCGCGAATTTCTTTGGGTGTGAGCGCCGATAAATCATGGCCAGCAGCGCATTCGATCAGGGTGGCCATATCGCGCTCATAGGCTGCACGCGTGTGCTCCCCTGCGCCTTTTTCACCTTCCAGGTATTGCACAAAGTGGGCGAGCATGGCGTGTTTTGCGCTGATTTGTTCGGTGCTATCGCCTTTTGCTGCAGGCTTGGCATCTTCCCCTCTGGTCTGGGGAAGACGCTCTGTGGTGGCTTGCATTACACTTCTTCGGTGAGCAGCATAGGCTCGTCATCGGGCGCAAATTGAGGTACGGCGCGGCGAATCGATGCGGATACTAAATCAGACAGGCGCTGCAAATACAGCGTGCCCATATCAGGGTAGAAGCGCTCGATATCTTCGCTGGCCATGACGAGTACGCCAAATGGCTCGCCGCCGGTACGCAGGGCAAATTGGGCGAAGGATTTCAGCGTAGTGGTGTCGCATTCAAACCAAGAAAGCACTTCATCGGTTACATAGGGGCCGCAGTAAGGCGATACTAAGTTTTGTGCTAGCTTTTGCACGGCGTCTCCTACGGGAGCAAATTCGCGCAGATTACAATCGCTATCCAGCCACAGCCGTAAGGCGATATGCGGTATGCCAAAGCGATGCTGCAAATGGTATTCCAAGGTGCCGATCATGCTGGCTAAGTCATCAGCCTGCATCAGGCTGACGCTGAGTTGGTGCAGCTTTTCCGAAATATGGTCGTTTTCTTCACCAAATTGCAGCAAATCGCCTAAGCGCAGCTCTAGCGAGCGGTTTTTCTCGCGCAGGGTAAGCAGTTGCCGCTCGGCCAGAGAAATCGCCTGACCACGGTGCGTGTGTGGCACATAGATTTCAGCCAGTTCATCGGCGTATTGGTCAAAAAATTCCGGGTTGTCCCGTAGCCACGCGACGATTTCATTAGGCTGCATATTCTTCTCCTTGGAGATTGATAGTACCGTCAAACACGGTGACGGCAGGGCCGGTCATCCATACTGCTTGTGAATCCCCTTCCCAAGCAATGGTCAGCTCGCCACCATGAGTGAGGACACGAACTTGCGGATTGAGTAAGCCACGGCGGATTCCTGCTACAACAGCCGCACAAGCGCCGGTGCCGCAAGCCAATGTTTCGCCCGCAGCGCGTTCAAACACGCGTAGCTTGATTTCATCACGGCTGATGATTTGCATAAAGCCAACATTCACCTTAGCCGGGAATTGCGGGTGGGTTTCAATTTTTGGGCCGATACTGGCAACGGGGGCGACTTCAACATCAGTAACAACTTGCACAGCGTGTGGGTTGCCCATGGATACCACACTAATCTCAAAGATTATTCCGTCAATATCCAGTGGGTGAATGATGAGATCGCTGTCAGCAATGAAGGGGATTTCCTTTGGGGAAAATTGCGGCACGCCCATATTGACGCTGACATGGCCATTGTCTTCCAGCCGTGGATAAATCACCCCTCTTGCTGTTTCAACGGCGATTTCTTTTTTAAGGCTTAGCTTTTTATCGTGCACAAAGCGAGCAAAGCAGCGTGCGCCATTCCCACATTGCTCCACTTCGCTGCCGTCATTATTAAAAATGCGGTAGCTAAAGTCGATATCGGCACGCGTGGAAGGCTCTACCAGTAAAAGCTGGTCAAAACCAATACCAAAATGCCGATCACCCAGCCGGCGTATGGTGTCGGTGCTCAGCTTGATCTGCTGATTTACCCCATCAATCACCATAAAATCATTACCTAGGCCTTGCATCTTTGTGAACTGAAGTTTCATATATCTGGCGCGCCGCTGAAGAATTTAACTAAAGGTAAACTTAGCGGCCATTTAAGGCAATGCGTGAGCAAGAAAAAAATCACATGCTAAGCTTTGCTTGGCGAATTTAAGGTGATGCCCGTATGGGTTTTAGTTTGTACATGATCGGCGCATTGTGCAATACACTGATTTTTTGTGTCAGAGCATGACTTGATTTATATAGAAGCCCCCCGCATCGTTTTTTTTGCAAAACGGACATTTTTATTCATTTATGTGTTTTCTAAAGTCTTTTTAAAAGGATTATAAAAATGCTAAAACCAACCTTATTATTTGCAATCTTGCTAGGCAGTTGTTTATTTACTACCTCCGCACAAGCTCGCAATGAAGGGAGTGAAATACTGCAAAGTGGTTTGATGTCCGTGGTGCTTTCGCCTGTATTGTCGCTACAAGGTAAGCCCGTTGAAGCCTCTGCGGCATTTGGTTTGGGAGTGGGCTTTACGGTGGTAGGTGTTGGTAAGGTGGCGGCAGAGGCGAGCATGCTCACGATTGAGCGAGTGAGTGATGGCAGTCGTTATATGGTGAAAGTTAGCGAAGCCATGCTTAAAGAATTAGGTATTGCCGTGGGCACATCGATTAAAACGACCGCTGAAAGCACCGGCTATGCTTTGATTGCCTCGGGCAAATTAGTGGCGTTTATTCCCAATGAAATAGGGATGTCTTTGCTGCACCAATCCAAAATTTCCGCCCAATAAGGGGATGCTTGCATGCGCTTGAATCAATGGCTGCTTGGGCTGATCGCCAGTCTGCTAATGAGCCATGTCTGGGCTGGGCGTGCGTGCCAGGATGCGTCGCCTAATACTGAAACATTCCGTCAGGCGATGGCCGCGGGCTACGCCAGTATGCAGCAGCTGGATGAAATCAAGCCTAAAGTGGCGCTGATTGCGAGGGTAGGCCAAGATTTATCGGCTTACAATCTACGGTTTTCTCATCTGGGCTTTGTTTGGCGCGACCCTAGCGCTCAGGGCCAATGGTGGGTGATGCATTTATTAAATCAGTGCGGCACGGTGCAATCGGATTTATGGCGTGAAGGCTTGGCTAATTTTTTTATGGATGATCCTTTTGCCTATGATGCTTTGATTATTGTTCCATCTATTGCTGTGCAAGATAAGCTGCAATCCTGGTTAAGTGAGCAAAGCAAAATGGAGCAATTGCATGGCAGTAAATACAATATGCTGGCCTATCCGTTTTCCACGCTCTATCAAAATTCAAATCAATGGGTGTTAGAAGGTTTAGCGTCGGCAATGAGCCGTGATCTGGATATTCGCAGCCGTGTACAAGCCCAGCAATGGTTGAAATTGATGAATTACCAACCTAGCGAGCTAAAAATAAATACTTTTAAGCGCTTGGGAGGGCGGATGTTTCGCGCCAATATCGCTTTTGACGATCATCCAACGGATCGGCGGATGGCGGGGAAAATTGATACCGTAACCGTTGATTCGATCGTGAATTTTTTGCAGCAAGCTATTCCGGAAAGCCGCAGCTATTTAGTAGAAGCGAAAAAATTACCGGAATTGCGCTAAGGTTTAAGGCTTGGGATATTGCGTTGGATAAACACTAGCTAGTGAATTTAGTCTTGATCTTTAAAAAGCCGTAGCTGGAGCTGCGGCTTTTTTGCTAAATAAAGTTTTTACGTACTTTAAAAGCAAATAAATCGTGCTGATCGGGGAGGCTTTCCATTTCGATCAGTCCTTGTGCCGTCAGGCAGCGTAAGCGCCACATGGCTAATACGTCACTGCGAAAAAAGTCTTTGCTAGCCTGTATCCAAAGCCCTGCAATCTGGCTGCAAGGCAAATAGTTATCGGTGATTAAAGCCAGCATTTCGGCGTCAAGCGCGGTTTCGCCCAGATGTTGAAACGTCTGCCCATTCCAGCCACGAAACATACTGATTTGCTGGCACAGCGTTTGCCATTCTTGCGCTAATTTTTGTAATTGGGCGAGGGGAACGAGTTCGCTATTGGCCGATTCGATTTGCTCGGGGCGAAGCAGGCTGAGTGGTACTTGACCTGCAATATAGCTGGCGACTCCTGAGGTGTCAGGAATAATCAGCTTAAAACTTCGTCCGGTTTGATTTCGCCACCATGCTAAGCGGCGTAGCAAAAGCGCCTCGCCACAAGATGTGCCTATCCATAAAGTAAGATCTTCCGGCAGGGCCGCGAGCTGGGCGTTGCCTGCGGGGAGCACATCGCTAAAGTCAAAGCTGGATAGCGGGAAGACTTCATTCCAAAACTGAATTCTGGCTGCGGGGTAAACATGATCGATATCACCCAGCGGGCCAAGAGCTAAGTCATCTCTGTGAATGCGGATATCGGCATAGGGGCCAAGCAACTCCCGCAGAACATCTGCGGCAAAATCCCCTAAGACCAGATGGCAGCTCACAGGCAGAGCCTTAGATAATCAATCTTGATACATCGATCCATCACCACAAACAGCCCCGCCGCTTGGGCGCGTTCTGCCGCTGCCTCATTAATAATGCCCTGCTGAATCCAAATCGCCGGGATCTGCAAGGTAATGGCTTCATCCACAATGGCATCGATTTGCTCGCTTGCCCGAAATACATTCACCAAATCCACCTTGCCCGGCACATCACTTAGGCTGGCATAGGCGGGCTCTCCCAGTACGCTTTCGGTAAACGGGCGCACCGGCACAATTTGCATACCTACCTGTTGCATCACTTTGGCCACAGCAAAGCTTGGTCGATCGGGTTTGGGAGAAAGGCCTACTACGGCGATGCGATGAATGCTAAGCAGAAACTGCCGGATGGCTGAGTCACTAGGATTTTGGAAAATAGCTTTTCTCCTGAGGTGTATTGATTGTGATGTTATGCAGAGATTATCTTTTTAGTGCCTTCGGCTCGTTGATTTAGGTGCGGCATCCCCGCGAAGTATTTGATTTCTGAACGGCCAAGCAAGGAAGCAAAACCGCAACCTCAAAAGCACGAAGGTCTCTCACTGCGGATAATCAGCTCGGCGTAGCGGCTGCTCGGGAGCAAGCCGCTACCCCTTTTCCGAAACCCCGACCCGCTTATTCCTCGTGTCGCGGCTTCAAGGGGGTTTTTAAGCCCCATGCCACTAGTTGTGATAAAAGTCCAGATTATCTGGTTTGAGAGTGCTTAAATTCCAAAGAAAATTGCTGAATTAAGAAACTGTTTTTCTCCGTGAAACTCCGTGTTCTCTGTGGCCTCCGTGTTTCAAGATTTGGGTTTTACTGCGCGGCATCAGTTACAAATCTAAAACCATCACTCCATCGGCCTCAACCAGTGCGCCTTTAGGTAGAGCTGCAGCCTGAATGGCGGCTCGGGCAGGGTAGGGCTCGGTGAAATATTGCCCCATGATGTCGTTGAGTGCGGCAAAGTTGCTCAGGTCGGTAACAAATACACCTAGCTTTGCAATATTTTGCAAGTCACCACCTGCGGCCTGACATACCGCACGCAGATTCTGAAAGACTTGATGCGCTTGGGCATTAAAGCCCTCGGCCAGAATGCCGCTGGCAGGATCAAGGCCGATCTGGCCGGATAAATACACGGTATTACCAATTTTGACTGCTTGCGAGTACGTGCCGACGGCTTTGGGTGCGCTGTCGCTATGGATAATGGTTTTGTTCATTGTGTTCATTTATTTAGGCCTCTGAATAATAAAGCGCTCACCAATCACGGCGTAGTCTGGGCCGCCAAGGCGGGAGAGCGGGTCGAGTGGCTCGGGGTGGATGCGCCCGTCTCTGAGCAAATCGTCGGCCACGCCAATGTGTATCACTTCCAGCAAAATTAAATCAGCCACAACAGGGTCCCCTACCTCTACATGCATATGCAGACGGCACTCCAGCGCAATACCGCAATCGGCAAGGCGGGGTGGTTTTACGGCTGTGGATGGCGTAAGGGCTAGCCCAAGGGCGGTGGCTTCGCTTTCATTCGGGGCAAAAGCGGCCGCGCTGGCATTCACTTGCGGTGCGTGTCCGCGCGATGGCAGGTGAACGACGCATTCGCCCGTTTGCAAAATATTGCGCGCAGTATCTTTAAGCAGGGCATTATCGTGGCGGCGATTAATACTGACCGACACAATCATGGGTTCATTGGAAACAATATTGAAGTAAGAAAAAGGCGCTACATTGACTATTCCATTGCTGCTTTGGGTATTGATCCATGCAATAGGGCGCGGTACAACACAATCGCTAATTAAAGCGTATTTTTCATCGGGCGAGAGCGCCGAGATTGTTAATTCCATGCTTGTGCTGCCCATTCTGGCTTAAGTATTGAACGTAAATGGGGGCAAATCTGATTAACTCAATACAAATCTTAAAAGATAAGGCAATGATTCGAAATTGTTTTGTTCGCCTTTGGCGGGTAGAATTACGCCCCTTTTTGCCGTCCGGAACAGGCCTGTGACTACTCCTACTTTTGCTCGTGCCTGCGGCATCGATTTTGGTACCTCTAATTCTACGGTGGGCTGGGTTCGTCCCGGCCACAACACGCTGATTTCTTTGGAAGATGGTAAGGCGACGCTGCCTTCAATGGTGTTTTTTAATGCCGAAGAAGATTCGGTTTGCTTTGGCCGCGCGGCCATGGGCGAATATCTGGAAGGCTATGAAGGCCGCCTGATGCGCTCTCTTAAAAGCCTGTTGGGCAGCAGCCTGATTGACGCGCAAACCGAAGTCAATGGTCGTGCTGTGCCGCTGCGTGGCTTATTAGCTAAATATATTGGCGAGTTAAAACACCGCGCTGAAGCCACGGCGGGTCGGCCTTTCGAGCAGGCGGTATTTGGCCGCCCTGTGCATTTTGTTGATGACGATGTGGCTGCCGATGCGCAAGCTGAAAAAACACTGGCCGAGATTGCCTATCAGGTTGGCTTTAAGGAAATTAGCTTTCAGTTCGAGCCGATTGCGGCGGCTTTTCATTACGAGTGCAGCATTCAAAAAGAAGAGCTGGTGCTGATTGTGGATATTGGCGGCGGTACTTCAGACTTTTCCTTGGTGCGTTTATCGCCAGAGCGTGCAAAGCTTCTAGATCGCCGCGATGATTTATTAGCCAGCGCCGGTGTGCATATTGGTGGCACAGATTTTGATAAAGCGCTGAGCCTTGCTGGCGTAATGCCCTTACTGGGCTATAAAACGCGGCTAAAAAATAACTCAGAAGTCCCTTCGGGCACCTTCTTTAATCTGGCTACCTGGCACACGATTAACTTTGCCTACACCCGTCGCTCCTGGAGCGATTTGGCCGATGTGTATCGCGATGCCATGGAGCGCGATAAGCTGGATCGCTTAATGAGCCTGATCGAGCAACGCGCCGGGCACTGGCTGGCCTTGCAAGTTGAAGACGCCAAAATCGCGCTCTCTAGCAGCGATAAAACCACGATCTATTTGGACAGATTAGAGGACGATCTGACCCATGATCTGACCCGCGCCGATTTTGATACCTCGATCTCCCGCTTGGTGGATACAGTAGAAAAGACAGTGACCGAGCTATTAAATACCGCAGGTATCGGTGTAGAGCAGGTCGACACCGTATTCTTTACCGGCGGCTCTAGCGGCGTACC